>CAZGDL010000071.1:0-9590 GCA_964525075.1 uncultured Treponema sp. | reverse complement strand
TATGTTGAAACTGCACAAATAAAGTAGTTATTATAGGGAACTATGAAATTTTTAGCAGAGAAGGAAGCGCCAAAAATCTTGGCAGTCGTGGCTATCCTTTGTCTTATGGCGGGCGGGTATTTAATTTCCCGTCGTAAGGCAAGGGTTGCGGAGGCTGCAAAATTGCCTTTTTACAATGTTCAGTTGGAAGAACTGGCTGATGGGGATTATTTTGGCAAAACTTACACCAGTTTTTTGCATTTGCAGCTCAAAGTGATTATAGAAAATCATAAAATTAAAGATATTGTTGTTCTGGAAGCCGAAGGATTGGACAGCGAAACAGCCAAGCCAATCCTTCAAGAAATGATTGCCCAGAATAGCGTTGTTGTGCCTGCAATAAAAGGGGCAGAACTGGGCAGCCTGGTTTATATAAGTTGTGTGGATGGAGCTTTGCACAATGGAAGGTTGTAAATTACCTGGCGGGCAGGGGCTGGTGGCAAATCAGCCTGGAAATCGTCATCCCCGAAATTATCAAAAAGAACTGGATGGGCTTTTATCATCTTTTGAAAAAAACGCTTCTTTGCAATCATCCAAACTCCAGCCTGGGGAACAGCCTGCAAATCGACCGTCATCCCTCAAACCATCTCTCCTCCTCCACGCCTGCTGTGGGCCTTGTTCTTCCTACTGCCTGGAATATCTGACCCATTATTTTGACATTACAGTTTTTTACTACAATCCCAATATTTACCCACCAGAGGAATACCAGCGGCGTTTTACAGAACTGAAAAATCTCTATACTCGTTTTCCGCCGGCCTTGGAGGGCAAAGTAAAGGTTGTAGAAAAGGCTTACCAGCCGGAAGATTTTTATCAGGCTATAAATGTACGAAATGAGCCGGAATTGGCGACTGAACCCGAAAAAGGCGAGCGTTGCCGGCGGTGTTATAAGTTCAGGCTACAGGCTGCCTTTGAATATGCGTGCCAAGGCGGTTTTGATTATTTTTGTACGACTCTTTCTATTAGCCCATTTAAAGATGCGGAAAAAATTAATTTGATTGGTGAGGCCCTACAAGGTAAAGTTGATGCCCTGCAAGGTAAAGCCGATGATGGTAAAAACGATGACTTCCACAAAATCCCCCGCTGGCTTCCATCCGACTTCAAAAAAAAAGGTGGCTTTAAACGTAGCCTGGAAATTTCTAGGGAATACAATCTTTACCGCCAGGATTACTGTGGTTGCATTTATTCCAAAAACAACAGAAAATAGCGAAAAGAGGCAAAAAATATGGCAAATCAAAAAGCAGAAAGCGTCCGCGATGTCATCAGATATTTGCAGAAATTCAAAAACGCCCTCGTTGTTATCTACCTTGACGATAAAACTCTTGAATCTCCCTTATATTCATCTCATATCCGCGATATTGCCCTGCTTCACGAAGCCGGCCTCCAGGTTGTGATTATTCCGGGGGCTCGTAGCCGAATTGACCAGGTTTTGGCTGCTGCCAAAATCAATTGGACTTACCATCAAAATACCCGCGTTACAACTTCCGATGCCATGCCTTTAATAAAAATGGCCGCTTTTGACGTTTCAAATACCATAATGACAAGCCTTGCCGCGAACAAGATAACTGCCGTTATTGGAAATTGGGTTCGGTCGCGGGGGAAGGGTGTTATCAATGGTTTTGATTACGGAACTGCCGGCGAAATTGATAAACTGGAAGTGGAAGCCATCAAAACTGTCCTGAACCACGGTTTTATTCCCATTTTTCCTTGCATTGGCTGGAATTCCATCGGGCATCCTTACAATATTTCATCAAAACTTCTGGCCCAGCAGGTGGCAATCAACCTTAAAGCCGACAAACTTTTTTATGTAACCCAGGAAACAAAAATCGACAGCGACCATTACACAATTCCGCCGACCTTTGCCTTGTCCGAAAATGGCAGTGTGCCTGCTATGAATCTGGAAGAAGTGGACACTTTTATTGCCACCAATCCAAATCTTGACGAAGCCACAAAAGAATTGTTGAAGTCTGCCCAAGATGCTTGTAGCCGTGGGGTAACGCGAGTTCATCTTGTTGATGGAAATGATGATGGCGTTCTTCTTTGTGAAATTTTTAGTGATTTGGGCTCTGGAACTATGATTTATACCAGCAATTATGGAAAAATCCGCCCTATGCTGCAAACTGATATTCCATCGGTTTTGGGGATTATGAGACCTTTTGTAAAATCTGGAAAACTTCTTCCTCGAACAGAAAATCAGCTTGCTGACACTTTCCAGGATTATCTGGTTTATGAACTGGACGGTGGAGTTCACGCTTGTGCTGCCCTTCATTTTTATGATGATGGCCAGGCCGAAATTGCCGCAGTTGCTGTTGACGAAAATTTTGAGGGTATGGGGATTGGTCCAAAACTCATAAAAAGTCTGATTAAAAAAGCAAAAGAACAAAATGCTAAATCAGTTTTTATAATGACGACCCAGGCCGCCGACTGGTTTGAAAAACTTGGTTTTGTTGAAGCAAAAATCGAAAGCCTGCCAGAAAAACGCTTGGCAATCTGGTCTTCGGACAGAAATTCTAAGGTTTACAGGCTGAAGTCGCTGGTTTAAACCGACTAAAAACTTTACAAAAAGAGGTGTGAAAAAAATGGAAGTTTGTGCAGATGAATTGATTTGGTTTGGTAGAACCTTAAAACACGAAGGAATCAAGTATTTTAATTATTCGGCTTCGGGTTTTTGTTTTGTGATGAAAGGGAAAAAAGCGGTGGCTCATATTGTGAGTGACCCGGAAAATTGGGACGAAAATACCAGGGCCGTTTTGGCCGTTTACGTGAATCAGGGGGAAGATCTTTCCTGGGCTTCGCTTCCATCAGAAGCTGACAAAAAAATCACTTTGAACGAAAAAGAAAATACCTGCGTTTTGTTTGAATCTGAAGAAGAAAAAACTGTTTGTATTTGGGTTTTTAAAATTTCGGAAGCAGCGTTTGGATATGCCGGATTTAAGGATATGGAAATTGATGGCCAACGTTTGCGAACAAAGACCATAGGTTTAGGAAAAGATTTAAACCTTGAAGTAATTGGTGACAGCATCACCTGTGGCTACGGAATTGAAGGGGTTTGGGAAAAAGATTCTTTTACCACCCAGCAGCAGCGGGCAGATAAATCTTACGCTTTTTTGACTGCAAAAGGATTAAATGCCAACTTGCAGTGTTGTAGTTGGAGTGGAATTGGAATTATTTCAAATTACGTTGACCCTGCAACTGCAAAACTCCCGGATGTTCACTGGCTTATGCCTGCTCTCTGGCCTTACACCGACAAATCACTTTCGCTGAGGCTTGGACTTGAGCCGGAAGTTTGGGATGCAGCCAAATTTTACCCGGATATTGTTTTAATTCACTTGGGAACAAATGATCAGAGTTGGGTAAATGGTCACGAAGAACGCCGCCTGGAATATGTTAGTGGTCTCCGCCAGTTGATTGAAGCCGTTCACCGTCGAACGTGTTCTTCAAGAATCTGCTGTTGTCTTGGGGTTATGGGCCAGGAACTGTGTGATTCTGTGAGCGAGGCTGTAGAACTTTTTAGCAAGGATTTTCCTGATACAAAAATTAAAGTGGTAAAATTTCCAGTCCAGGACCCAGACGACGGAATTGCTGCCGACTGGCATCCGAGTGGAAAAACTCATCAAAAAATGGCAGATATTTTGATAAAAGAACTAAAGGATTTTTAAGGGCCTTTTGGTGTAAAAATGGCCGCCCTGGAGTGTAAATCATTCCAGGGTGGCCTCAATTGTGCTAATCCTCTTAATCCTCATAGTGCTTAAACAACTGCACCGGTTCTTCTTCAATTCTGATTTTTGGAAGTTTTGGAAGGACGGTGTAGGAATTATAGAGCCAGTCTCCGTCACCAGCTTGGTAAGGATTTTCCCCATTTTCTGGGTGATTTAAGCCATCAACTGGCGGACAGAAAAATCTGAGTTTTGCGTCACAAGCCCCTTTCAAAGGATTTTCAAAAAAGTAGGACATTAAGTCTACGCATTTTGTACCAGGAGCCTTGTAGAACCAATATCCATTAAATTCCATCATAATGTTCATAGGCAGGAGATCATCATCAAAATAGACTTCAAAAAAGTGAGGCGTTTTGTTGAAATGGCAATCCACCTCCACGCCTTCCGCATCCTCTGAAGATGTCCAGCGAAGTTTAGCTGGTAAATCGAATTTTCCACAGCTTTCAATCACCTGGCTAAAGTAAGGTTTATGTAGTTCGTTGCGGTACATTGCCAGTATTGGCTGTTCAATTCCAACATCGTGGTTGTTAGGGTCTGTAACTTCGAGTCCCAGGCGACCATCATCACGGAACTGATACAAGGTAAATCCAGAAAGCCAATTTTCCGGGTCTTTTTGCAAACGTTCCATAAAATGCTTCATCATATTTGACTGTTCAAAAGCCCCTGTAACATCACCATCACCATTAAGCTCGGAAAGAACCATAGGTTTATCCTGGCCTGTAATTTCACGCAGGCGGTGTAAAGTTGACTTGGCTTTATCATAAACTTCATCAACGTCATAACAGCCATAGTTGTTATTTTCTTTTGTAGCAATATCAACTGGCCAGCCCCAATGCAAAGAAAGATAATTATCCCCAGACCAAATATCAGCTGCCTTGTGGGCTTCCAGGAAAGTATCTTCCATTTCGAGTTTGCCAGTTTTTTTATCATACATTCCGGCACACAAAATCATTTTTACATTTGGTGCATACTGATGCATAACTTTGCAAACCAGGACAAAAAAATCAGCAAGCTGCTGATAAGAAGCTCGTTTATTAAAGCAAAACCAGGAACCCGTACATTCGTGATTGACTCGTAAAAGAATTCGGCCATAAGGACGCAAATCTTTTGCAATTGGAATTAAATCTTCTTCTTTCAAACTTGGGTCAATGGTCAGGGTGAGGACAACATCCTGCCCGCGCTGGCGGATTTCTTTCATAAATTTAAAAGGTTCGTCGTCGCGCAGTCCCTCTCGGCCACCACGGTAAGGAAAATAATCTTCGTAAGGATAATCCCAGGCCCCAGAAGGATTTGCCTGCTTGTGAACAACACTGGCACGTCCTGGCCAACCTTTATCATTTGGATAATAGGTGTACATTAAACTGATTCCGCGGTGGATTTTTCTCATTTTCTGGAGAATATAATCCTGATTTACATAAAGTCCGCGTTCACTTCCATCACCCAAATCCAGGGCACATTTTGCTTGTTTCAAAACAACTTTGTTCATAAAAACCTTCCTTAAAATCTTCCTTTCCATCAATTATAATCAGAATAATCCGTAAAAAAATATCAGATTTTATACATAAAAATTGTAAAAATCTTTTTTTTACAGACCTAAAATGCGTCAATTGACGTCTTATCGTTTAATCTGTAAAATAGTGAAGTTATTTAACCTAGCGAATAATAATTTTATTATATGGAGTAAAATCGATGGCTAAAACAAAGTATGTTTACTTTTTTGGTAACGGTGATGCTGATGGTTCAGAAGAAATGCGCGCTGAACTCGGCGGAAAAGGTGCTAACCTTGCACAGATGGCTAAAAAGCCTTTAAGTCTTCCAGTTCCTGCAGGATTTACAATCTCTACAGATGTATGTCAGGAATTCTACAAATTAGGAAGAAAATATCCAGCTGGTTTGGACAAGGAAGTTGATGAATACCTTGCTAGACTTGAAAAAACAATGGGTAAAAAACTTGGTGCAGATGACGATCCACTTTTGGTTTCTGTTCGTTCTGGTGCCGCAATTTCTATGCCAGGTATGATGGATACAATCCTCAACCTCGGTCTTAACGACAAATCAGTTCTTGGTTTGGCTAACAAAACAAATAACCCACGTTTTGCATGGGATGCTTACCGCCGTTTCATTCAGATGTACGGTGATGTTGCTATGGGCGTTGACCATGACAAATTCGAAGCAATCATTGATAGCGTAAAAGCTATTCGTGGTATTAAACAGGATACAGAATTAACAACTGAAGAACTTCAGGAAATTGTTAAGAGATACAAGGAAATGTACAAACAGGAAAAGGGAGAAGACTTCCCTCAGGATCCTAAAGTACAGATGTGGGGTGCTATTGGTGCCGTATTCGGTTCTTGGATGAACCCACGTGCTATCACATATCGTAAATTGAACGGTATTAAAGAAGGTGCTTTGAAAGGTACAGCCGTAACTGTAATGGCTATGGTATTCGGTAACATGGGTGATGACTCTGGTACTGGTGTATGTTTCTCTCGTGATCCTTCTACTGGTGAAAACGTATTCATGGGTGAATATTTGATGAACGCTCAGGGTGAAGACGTTGTTGCTGGTATTCGTACACCACAGAAACTTTCTCAGCTTGAAGAAGAAAATCCTGCTATTTACAAAGAACTTTGCCAGATTCGTGACAGACTTGAAAAACACTATCACGATATGCAGGATATGGAATTCACAGTTCAGCAGGGAAAACTCTTTATGCTCCAGTGTCGTAACGGTAAACGTACAGGTGCTGCTGCTGTTAAGATGGCTGTTGATATGGTTGGTGAAAAACTTATCGACAAAGAAACTGCTCTTCTCCGTGTAGAACCAGAACAGTTGAACCAGTTGCTCCTCCCACAGCTCGACAAAGAAGCTGTTAAGAAAGCAACAGAAATTGCTGCAGGTTTGAACGCTTCTCCAGGTGCTGGATGTGGTCAGATTGTTTTCACAGCTGACGAAGCTGAAGCTTGGGCAAAAGATGGAAAGAAAGTTCTTCTCGTAAGAAAAGAAACTTCTCCAGATGATATTGCCGGTATGGCAGTTGCACAGGGTATTTTGACTTCTACTGGTGGACGTACATCACACGCTGCCGTAGTTGCTCGTGGTATGGGTACTCCTTGTGTTTGTGGATGTGATGCAGTTACATTCAAAGATGCAAATACAATTTCTGTAAACGGAAAAGAATATAAGAAGGGTGACTTCCTTACAATCGACGGTGCTACAGGTAAAGTTTACGAAGGACAGGTTGCTGTAAAACCTGCAGAAATCTCTGGCGACCTCGAAACATTCTTGGGCTGGGCTGATGAAGTTCGTGCTAAATCTTCTAGAACTACTCCTTCTGGACAGAAAGTTAAAGGATTTGATGTATTGGCTAACGGTGATACACCAAAGAATGCTCAGGATGCATTCCGCTTCGGAGCTGCTGGTATTGGTCTTTGTCGTACAGAACATATGTTCTTTGATGAACCAAAACTTACAGCATTCCAGAAGATGATTGTTTCTGAAACAACAGAAGCTCGTAAAGAAAATCTTGATAAGATTCTTCCTTACCAGCAGAAAGACTTCTACGAAATCATTAAGACAATGGCTGGTCGTCCAGTTACAATCCGTCTCTTGGACCCACCTCTTAACGAATTCATTCAGGCTGAAAGCGATGAACAGCTTACAGCTCTTGCTAGCAAAATTGGTATGGACAAGGCTGCTCTTGCAGTTAAAGTTGCTGCTCTTGATGAACACAACCCAATGCTCGGTCACCGTGGATGTCGTCTTGCTATCACTTATCCAGAAATCTACGAAATGCAGGTTGAAGCTATTGCTCGTGCAACAGCTCAGTTGGACAAAGAAGGCGTTAAACACGATGTACGCATCATGATTCCTAACGTTGTAACATACCGTGAAGTTGAACAGATTCGTGGCCAGGCAGAAGCAGTTATCGCAAAAGTAAATGCTGAAGTTGGAACAAAACTTACATTCCAGATTGGTTCAATGGTTGAATTCCCACGTACAGCTCTTTCTGCTGATAAAGTTGCTAACTACGCTGACTTCTTCTCATTCGGTTCAAATGACCTTACACAGACAACATTCGGCTTCAGCCGTGATGACTATGGTAAGTTCATCAACTCTTACCTTGATCAGAGAATCTTGGAAGACGATCCATTTGCAACATTGGATGCAGATGGTCCTGGAGCTTTGATGGAAATCGCAGAAGCTAAGGGTCGTTCAGTTAAGAAAGACCTCCACTTGGGAATCTGTGGTGAACACGGTGGAGATCCAGCTTCTATCGCTTTGTGCTACAAGATTGGTTTGAACTACGTTTCTTGTTCACCATTCCGTGTACCACTTGCACGTCTTGCTGGTGCTCAGGCTGTTATCAAGGCTAACAAATAAGGTATGAATATTATTCATAACTTAAGATGATGAAAAGCGTCACTTCTTCGGAGGTGACGCTTTTTTTATGCTAAAAATTTGTATAATAAACTTGGGCGTCATGCTGAACTTGATTCAGCATCTTTTTGTAAAGAGATTCCGAAACAAGTTCGGAATGACGGTCTGAATAATTAAAAAAAAATTAATGGAGAGAAAAATGAAAAAAGTTTTTTTATTTTTACTTACTGTTAGTGTCTTTTTTTGCATTTCTTGCAAGAAAAATGTCGAATTAAAGCCTCTGAACTTTGAACCAATCACAGTTCAGGAAGAAAATCTGACTTTTAGGGCTGAACCTAAATCTGATTTATTGATGATTGCCCTGCGTCTGTCTGGCCACAGGACTTTTTCTTTTAACTCAAATCAAAATTATGTTTCTACGGTCGATAATCTTGTAGAAAAATATAAAGACCACGATTTTGTTAAATTTATCAAAAAACATACAAAAAATTATTATGGTCCTACAACTTCAATTTTTGAAATCAGCAAATATATTTCTGATGACCTTACTACGCTCAATCTGGATAAAAATAATCTGCCGGCGGAAGTCCTTCCGTATTGGAGCAAAATTAATTTCGAAAAATTTATGGCTTTGTACAACGACTTTGCAAATACAATTCAGTTTGCCCGGATTTGGAAACTTTGTAAGGTTTATTCAAAAATCTGTGTTGTTTACATGCAGGATTTGTTTAAGAAAAATCCTCAAATGACTTCTTGGGTAAATGATTATTTTTTTGATAAATCAGCTCAGATAAATTATGTTGTGAATGTTAGTCCCTTCGCTTATTATTTTTCAAAAGTTTTAACCCTGCAGAAAAATGGAAATAAAACGACTATCGAAATGTTTTTACCGACAGCTTTTTCAAAAGATGGTAATGATGATGTTTTTATCGTTCAGGTTTTAATCAGAGGAATAAATGAAACTTTGATGATGGAAAACTGGCCACTTGTGGAAAAAACTTTTAAGCCAATCATGGAAGAAGTCTTTAAGAAAAATAAAATTTCTACCCTAAAAATGGACAATTTTGGCTATGTAGAAAACCTGGCGGAAGTTGTTTCTATTGCCTGCAGTCCATATTATATGGCTGGTCTTAAAAGTGAAGAAATTGCAGAAGAATTGATGGATTATTATTTGAGATATACTATTTTTGATAAAATGGATGATGTTATTGAAGTTTTTGGAAAATATCAGAATGACCGAGAAACTTATCCAAATTACGAAGCTTTCTTAAAAAATTACCTGCTGACTGATTTTGCCGACCAACTTAAAGGGGAAGCCCTGTGAAAAAACGTCATTTGTTCTGGGTAATTCCATCATCTTTAATTGTCCTTTTGTTGCTGATTTCTTTGTTTGGCCATTTATTTAGCCCTGTAAAGACTATGAAAATGCCTTTTAAAATAAATGCGAAGGATTTTTTGACT
>CAZGDL010000070.1:8025-9650 GCA_964525075.1 uncultured Treponema sp. | reverse complement strand
TATGTGCGTGTCATGGAGAGAAAATTTAATGAAATGTATAGGAATTTGCAAGATAGAGGATTTTTTCAGCGCTACCGCCATTTTGCCACTAAAAAAACATTTGTACAAAAACGAGTAAATGTATTAAAATAGCGTTTATGACCGAACTGGAAAGTCACATCAAAAACGTAGATAGAAAAAAAGTTATAAACGCAGTAAAACTCCAACTTCCCATCGAAGTTACTTCCTACACCCTTTCTAGGAACATGGAAGCATATTTCAGAGCCGTGGAAGATGAATTCCTCGAAGTCTGCCACCAAGAACACCTCAAAGAATATCTTAATTTTTGTCTTGGCGAACTCCTTACAAATTCCAAAAAAGCAAATACGAAACGTGTCTATTTCAAAGAAAAAGGCCTTGATATAAATAATCCTGACGATTACGCCAAAGGAATGGAAACTTTCAAAGAAGACACTTTTACAAATATCGACCATTACCTTGAATTACAAAAAAAAGAAGGCCTTTATGTAAAACTTTCCCTCCAGCTCAAAGGCGACAAAATCTACATCGAAATCAAAAACAATTCAATTCTTACATCTTTTGAAGCCGATCGAATTAGTCATAAACTTGCTATTGCTCAAAAATATGATGATATGGACGAGGTTGTGGCAAACGTTATTGATCAGTCTGAGGGAGCGGGGTTGGGAATTATCATCATCATCCTTATGCTCCAAAAAGTCGGCCTTTCTAAAGAAAATTTTAAGATTTTTGCAACTGATAAAGAAACAATCACCCAAATTATTATGCCTTGCGATAAGAAAATTTTTGCTGGGGTCGAAATTATTTCCTACGAATTTGTAAATCTTCAGACAAAAATCCCAGTTCTCCAGAACAATTTTGAACAGGTAAATAAACTAGTTACTTCATCTTCCATTGACCGAAAAGAACTTACCACTTGTATCCGAAATGACGTAACTTTGACCCTTCTTCTTTTAAAATACGCCCTAGAAAAGAACCCGAATTGTTTTAGCATTCCATCTGCCCTCAATCTTTTATCTGATGATGAGCTTCGTTTTGTTTTTTCTGATTCAAATCCTACCTGCGATTTTATTTTTCCTCGGGCTGAACTGGAAAATCTTTGGTCTCATTCAAAGCGGACTGCTTTTTTTGCCTATAATTTGTATAAAAATGATAAAGATATCAGCACTGCTAGCAATGAAGATGAAGAATATTTCTATACAGCCGGCCTTTTAAATGATTTTGGCAAAATCCTTTTGGAAACAGCTAGCCAGGAGCAAAAACAATATATCGAAGAATTGAGTAGCCATTACGAAGATATATCTGATAAAATCCTGGACGTTTTCAGACTTGGAAATGCTTCTTCCTACCTCTCTTTAATTTACATGAGAAAATTCGGATTTTCAGAAACTTTGGCAAATCGTTTATCCAGCTGGAATACGATTAAAAAAGTTGAAGAATCTTCAAAAGATGTAGTTGATATTTTGTATCTTTCAGAATTGATGGGCTACTACGAAGATGGCACGGCTGATTTCTATCAGATTGACAAAAATCTTTTGTCAAAGTTTGACATCACAGACGAAAATCAGTTCAAATCTGCCATCCAAAGATTAAAGGACGCCATGTAG
>CAZGDL010000070.1:0-7925 GCA_964525075.1 uncultured Treponema sp. | reverse complement strand
AGGGCTTCCACCCACTTCTGCATCAAAATCCCAAAAGCTACCCCGACATTGAGAGAGGCTTTTAACCCTTTCATAGGAATTGTTACCCGGCCGTAAGTCGCTTTTGCCAGGGCTTCGGGGCTTACCCCCAGTTCTTCCGACCCGATAATGCAAATCCCTTTTTCCGGAAAAACAAAATCGTTTATGTCAGTTCCGCCCGTTTCCAGGGTAAAAATTGGCAGGTCTTTTGGCAAATCGTCAAGAGCCAGACGTTCCCAGCCCATAGTTTCAATGCAGCCCATTCCAGACCGAATTGCCCGTGGTTGTTCCGGGTCAATGCAGTGAGGCGAAATGTAAACTTTATCAGCTCCCATAGCTTCTGCCGTCCGGAAAATTGAACCAATATTGAAGGGCGAGCGAATATCTTCCGCGTAAACGCACATTCCAGGAAAAAAATCCCGCTTTTTTACAAGGCCGTTTTCATCAGTATTTTGTTTGTGGGGAGCAATAACCAAATCCCACTCAGCAGGAAAAGTCCCGATTATTGCCAAAAGAGAATTCCGGGCAAAATTGCAGATTCTAAGTTCGTCCAAATCATCAGCTTGCAAAAGCCTTTTTAATTCAGCTGCTTCCGATGGCGGAAGTTTTGGGTCTTTGAGCAAAACCTGGACAACTTGTTTAATATATTCGCTTCTAGGAAGATTTTTGAAAGAATATTCCGTACCTTTTTCGGCAATCCCTTGAATATCGCGTTCCAAAGCACCAAAAGTTAGTGCCAGTTTGCGGCGCATTTGTCCGCCTTCGAGTTGCCAAAGTTTTCCAGGATCAATCATTTTTGCTAAGCCTTAATAATTTTCCAAATCTTAATACGCCAGTTTTACAAAATCAAACAAATCATCAGTTGTCATACTTCTAGGAAGATTGTTGATTAAATCAGCTTGGCCAATATCCTCAACTGCCAGCGAAAGTTGTTCAATCGTAAAATTCAAATCTTTAAGACGAGTTGGAAGGTTTGCCATAGCAATTTTCTGTCGGATATATTCAACAAAAGCCTTGCCGGCATCTTCGCCAGTAACTTCTTCCGGACAGGCCCTGATAATATGAGCCAGTTTTTCGATTCTTGCCAATTTAAATTTGCAGGCGTCTTCCAGAGCGTAAGGCAGCAAAATAGAAGCCACAAGTGACTTACTTTTGTGATAGCGGGAATACAAGCTAAGAGAGAGCAGGGTGTCCATTCCCAAAGATGATGATGATGCTCCCATCGAAATCATAATTCCGGCTTCTGCCAAAAGAACTTCTTCCGGCGTAGTGATTTCCAGAGATGGAGAGCCGTCCAGGGCGTAAGAAATTATTTCTAGGCCTTTTTCAACAAACATATCACTAAAAAAGTTTGCTTTTTGTGAAAGGTAGGCTTCAATAGCCATTCCAATTATTTCGATAGAAAGTGTTGCCTTTTGATTTTCTGTCAAAGTGAGCATTAAGTTAGGATCTACAAGCACAAGTTTACAGACAGAATTCTGTACTTTCATAAATTTAAGTTGATGATTTCGTGAGTCTGTGACTGGAACTTCGGATGTAAAAGTCAATGGAGCCCGGAATGTGGTTGGAATACAGATGCAAGGCAAAGGATTTGTTGTTGGGAGAGCACCATCCACAAAAAGATAAAAATCGTGAACTTCGTTGTAAAGGGCGGCAACTGCTTTTCCGACGTGCAGGGCTTTTGCACCGCCAATCGCAATAATTCCGTGGACATGGCCTTCTTTTGCAAGGGCAAGGGCACGTTCAATAGTTTTGGTAGAAGTTCCTTCCGTCAGTTCCGAAAAAACAAAACTCTCGATTTTGCGGTCAATCAAAGACTGCATAATTTTTTCTGCAAGTTTAGCCTCGTTCAAGAAAGGGTCCATAATTACCATAAACCTGGTTCCCCATTCTTTAACCTGCTGTCCCAATCTGCTGATTGTGTAAGGTCCCAAAACAACATTCGGATTAATTCTGAAAATAAAGTCTGACATCTAAAATCTCCTGCCAAATTTAAAAAAAAGACGGAATTTCGTCAAAAATTCCGTCTTGTAAAGTCTCAAAAAAAATAATTATTAAAGACCAATTGCAGACAAGAATTTATCTGCAGCTGAACTAAGTACAGCATCATTAAGGTAGTTTGGATCCTTGAGCTTTTCTTTTACTTCTGCAATGCGGTCGGCTCTTACGTCAGGAGTTTCTTTCGCAACTTTTTCCATGTAGTAAACTTCTGCCATTTCTTTTGCTTCTGCAGATACGCTGATAGAGTCTGCTTCGCGGCTTACTTTAGAAGTTCCTTCATTTTTGCGTAGATTCTGAACATTGTTCACCTGAGTAACATTGTTTACACTATTTATCATCATAACGTCCTACCCCTCTACCTTTTAATTATCGGCAGATTCTTCAGAATTCTTAATATTTTTTACACCAGAAATAAAAACTGCAAACTCACCTTTTATGGCTTGCCTAGAAGAATAATCAGCCAAAAGTTCCGAAGCACTTCCACTGGTAATTTCTTCGTGCAGTTTTGTTAATTCCCGTCCCACAACAATGCGACGAGTGCTTTCAATATCGGCAATATCCGTCAAAAGTTTAACAATTCTGAACGGACTTTCATAAATAACTACCGCATTTCCAGTTTCCATTAATTCTTTTAATCGGGACTTTCTTCTGCCAGGTTTTGGAGAAAGAAATCCTTCAAAAATCAATGTTTTTCCACCAGTTCCTGCAACACTTACAAGAGTTGCAAAAGCAGCCGGCCCTGGAATGGGTACTACATCAAAACCTGCCGTCCGAACCAAGTCAACAAGAACTTCTCCAGGATCAGAAACTCCAGGAGTTCCAGCATCACTGGCATAAGCAACGTCGTGACCTTCTTCAAGCAGTTTTACAATTTTTTCGCCGGCAATTTTTTCGTTCTGGGCTCTGCAGGAAATTAAAGGCTTTTTAATTTCAAAGTGATTTAAAAGCTGCAATGTATGGCGGGTATCTTCAGCTGCAATAAAATCAACACTTTTCAGCGTTTCGATTGCCCTGAAAGTAATATCCCCCAAATTTCCAATAGGTGTTCCCACAACAAATAATTTTGCCACGTCTTCTATTATAGAGGCAAAATGATTTGCTGACAAGATGAGGAAAAAGGCATTTTTATTCATAAATCCTCCTACTCCACCCAACTTTTCTTAGGGAAAATCCCCGATGGTGATTTTTAAAGCTTTTTAGTCGAATTTTTACAGAATTCTTTGATTTTTTTATTGACAATTAAAAATTATACATTATTATAATAACTACAACGTTGTAGTTTAAGGAATTATCCTTATGCTCACGGTTGTAATCAAAAAAATATCCTTTTTATAAAGGAAATACAGGAGAAAAACTAAATGACAAAGAGAATTGTTATTGGTGCATGTCTTATGGCTATGGCTGCTACAACTATGTTTGCAGCTAAGAAGAAGGGCAAAGAAGGAAAAGTCCTCAACATTTATGTTTGGAACGATGAATTCCCATCACGTTTCAATGATTACTATGCTTCAAAAGTACCTGCTGATGTAAAGGTAAATTTTGTTCAGACACCTAACCAGGACAACGCTTATCAGAACAAACTTGATGAAGTTTTGTTGAACCAGAAATCAGCAAAAGCTGACGACAAAGTAGATATCTTCCTTGTAGAAGCTGACTACGCTCTCAAATATGTAGATACAGACTATACTTTGGATGTTATGAAAGATGTAGGTCTTACAAAGAAAGACTTGGCTAACCAGTTCCAGTATACAAAAGATGTCATGACAAGCTCTAAAGGAAAACTTAAGGGTGTTACATGGCAGGCTTGTCCAGCTGGATTCGTTTATCGTCGTTCTTATGCAAAAGAAGTTCTTGGAACAGATGATCCAGACAAAGTACAGGAATTGCTTTCTGACTGGTCTAAATTCGATGCAGTTGCTGCAAAGATGAAGGCTGCTGGTTACTTTATGCTCTCTGGATACGATGATGACTTCCGCGTATTCTCTGACAACGTAACAAGCAAATGGGTTAAAGGTAACAAGATTGTAGTTGACCCACAGTTCAACAAATGGATTGAACAGACTAAGACTTACACAGACAAGGGATATAACAACAAAACTTCTTTGTGGAACTCTGAATGGTCAAATGGTATGATGAAAGACGGAAAAGTATTCGGATACTTTGGACCAGCTTGGTTCGTAGACTTCTCTATGCCACACGGTGACGGATCTGCTTACGGTGACTGGGCATTCTGTAAAGGACCACAGGGCTACTCTTGGGGTGGAACTTGGATTTGTGCTGCTGCCGGAACTGACAACATTTCTTTGATTAAAGACATCATGTTGACTTTGACATGTGACAAAGACACAATGGTTAAGATTGCTAAGGTAGCTGGTGATTTCACAAACAACGAACCTGCTATGAAAGAAGTTGCTGCTTCTGACTATAAGAATGACTTCCTTGGTGGACAGAACCACATGGCATTCTTCATCCAGTCTGCTGCTTCTATCGACAAATCTAACATCTCTGCTTATGACCAGGGTATGACAGAAAAACTCCAGCAGTCTATGAAAGACTACTTCGAAGGAAAAGTTGATTTGAACACAGCTTGGGATAACTTCTACACAGCTGTTCTTGAAATCTATCCAAACTTGAAGAGATAGTCTTTGCTAGAGTAATCTAGTAAGCAAAGGGAGGCTTGCTGAAAAGCATCCTCCCTTTTTTTTTGGAAAAATCTTAAAAATCAAAATCATAAAGTTAAAAAAGTAAAAAAATACCTTTTACAGCACAAGGGGATATTATGGCAGACAACAACACAATAGCAGTAAAAAAAGCCAAAAAACGACATACCGTACAGTATGACCGCTGGGGTTATTTTTTCATTGCTCCATTTTTCTTAATTTATGTAGTTTTTTCTTTAATTCCATTAATTACAACTTTTGTTTACAGCTTCTTTGAATATTATCGAATTGGATTGGAAGAAGTTGGTCCAAATTTTACAGTTAACAAATATTTTTCTGGAAAAGAGGAATATTATGAATGGCAGATTGATGAAGCAGGTGCCGCTTTGGACGATTTGGTTGCAAAGTATGATGGCGAAACTCTTTCAATCGGTCTTAAAGATGAAATCAATAGTGCAGTTTTGGATATTGCTGAAGATATTGATGCAGAAGCATACAAGAAAGCAGTTTCTAAAATTGTTGATAAAGGAATAAAAAAGGGTAGTAGCCCAGATAAAGTGATTGAAGAATCAAAAGCTCTTCTTACAAAAAAGACCTGGGCTTTTGCACGAAACTGGAATACAGTTTTTGCTTCTGGCGACAATATGGGCCGTTACTTCTTAAATACGTTAATCATGTGGATTTTGGGATTTATACCTCAGATTTTGGTATCTCTCCTTTTGGCCGTATGGTTTACAAATACTGAACTTAGACTTAAATGTCAGCAGTTCTTTAAAACAGTTATTTACTTGCCAAACTTGATTATGGCGGCAGCATTTGCGATGTTGTTCTTCTCTCTGTTCAACGTTCAGGGACCTGTAAACTCTATTTTGAAAGGTATTTATGATTCTATGAATGCCAAAGAAATTGCAGCCGGAACAATGCAGGAGATGGAAAGAATCCGCTTCTTTACATCAACAGGTTGGACAAGAGGAATTGTTGCAACCATGAACTTCTTAATGTGGTATGGAAACACAACAATTCTTTTGATGGCTGGTGTTATGGGTATTGATAACAGTCTTTTTGAAGCTGCTCGAATTGACGGTGCTTCATCACTGAGAATCTTCTTCAAGATTACAATTCCATTACTTTTGCCTATCTTTGTTTATGTACTTATTACTTCTTTGATTGGTGGTATTCAGATGTTCGATGTTCCTCAGATTTTGACAAATGGTTCTGGTGCTCCAGACCGAACAACTATGACTATCATCATGAAATTGAATAAGCACTTGGCTAATAAGAACTACGGTCCTGCCGGAGTTACTTCAATCATCATCTTTGCAATTACTGGCGTTTTGAGCGGTATTGTTTATAAGTTGACGATGAAGAACTATCAGAATAAGCGCTAAGGAGAAATGTATGGAAAAAATTCAGAGTCAAAGTAAAAACTTAGGCGTTAAACGCTTTTTCTGTTATTTGGTTTTAATTTTGCTGGCAATTATTTCTTTGTTCCCATTCTACATCATGATTATCAACTGTACTCGTAGTCACGAACAGATTCAGTTGGGATTTTCGGCTATTCCTGGAACAAAATTCATTAAAAACTTTGTAAACCTGGCTATAAATAAAAAAACTGAGTCAAATTTCTGGCAAGATGTTCTTGCAAAATATGGAGTTCAGCTTTCTTCAAAAAATGGTAACTATGCCGAAAACTACCCAATTCTAAAAGGTATGATCAACAGTATTATCATTGCGACACTTACAGCATGTTTTACAACATACTTCTCGGCAATGACTTCTTACGGTATTTATATGTATAACTTTAAGGGAAAGAAATTTTCTTTCAAGTTTATTATGGCCGTTATGATGGTTCCAACTCAGGTTTCTACACTTGGTTTCTTGCGTTTGTTGCAAAGGCTCAATTTGATGAACAATTACGTTTCGTTGATTGTTCCTTCGATTGCCGCCCCGGTCGTCTTCTTCTATATGTATCAGTCAATGGAAGCAACCCTTCCGTTCTCGATTGTAGAAGCGGCCCGAATTGACGGTTGTCACGAGTTTATGGCCTTTAACAGGATTGTAATTCCTATGATGAAGCCGGCTATTGCAGTTCAGGCAATCTTTGCTTTCGTTTCTTCTTGGAACAACTACTTTATTCCTGCTTTGGTTATCAGTGATAAATCAAAGTGGACTGTCCCGATTGTAATTGCCAACGCCCGAAATGCGGACTACATGAACAATGACCAGGGTATTAACTATATGTTGATGACGCTGGCTATTATCCCGTTGATGGTGATTTATTTGTGTCTTTCACGCTACATTATTGCAGGTTCTACTGCTGGTGGTGTTAAAGAGTAAAAAGCCAATTTTTGGGAAAAAGAAAAAGGTCGGTTTAGTGTAGTGATATGCAGCCGGCCTTTTTTTATGGGCCTAGGTGGAGAGAGTCGGAGAAGTGAGAAAGGTGGGGGATTTGGGGAAATGGATTGATGGAGAGGGAAAATTTGACGATTGGTGGGGGATGTGGTATATTTGAAGAAAGGAAATGCCCGATTCACGTCGGTCGCCTCCACGCTGTTACAATTATAAAGCCGCTACAAGTGGGTTGGACTTGGCGGCTTTATTTTTTACTCTTTCTACTTTTTCGGTAGGAAAGGGCTGTAAGAATTAGAATGGCAAAATTAATTGCCAACGAAATAATTTCGTAAATCGTCATCTTAGCAAGCCTTCCTAAAATCAAATTTCAGCATTTGCTGATTGAGTTCGGGAGACGCCGCCTATGAATGGGCATTTCCAATAATTATAGTATAACAGAAGCGTCGTTCTTTGTATACTATAAAATATAAAGTCGCTACAAGAGAGTAAGACTTGGCGTTTTTTTTTCTTGTTGGAAAAATGCGGTAGCGCTGGGAAGGGCGCCGTAGGCGGCCACCGCAACGAAGCACGCCTTTGGCGGGCTGAGTGAGGAGGCTGGAGGCGATAGCCGGAACCCTGGACATAGCGACGGCAGGCGGAATGAGCGAAGCGAATGGAGACTGCCGGACCGCCCCAAAAAAATAAAAAAATCTTTGGAAAATCTTTGCCGATGTGCCTGGGGAAGGCGGTCGGCTTTTTTTTAACAATTTTGAATTCCTGGTTTATAATATTTGTTAGAAAAAAAACTCTTTTGGTAAAAAATTAAGTAAATGGATTATTAAATAAAGTAAAAATTCCTTCCGATAATAAAATACACCGTTCTACATCTTTGTTCATTTTTTACTTTTTTTAAGT
>CAZGDL010000069.1:5692-9726 GCA_964525075.1 uncultured Treponema sp. | reverse complement strand
TTTCGTAAGAAGAACCTATGAGGAGGCTGTAATCGGTGCTGCCGGATTTGGAAAGTATCATCTATTTTCATATACTGTACGCACTTTAAAATCTATTTTTTTTCAACTTTTTTCTCACTTCATTTCCTGTTTTAACAAAATCGCGACTATATTACCTATAGGGAAATAGTTCCCCACAAAAAAAATAAAATAGGAGGAAGTTTTATGACTTTCAAAAAAATGGAATTTACGGACGATTTTATGTTTCGTAAGGTTATGGAAAACCAAAAGATTTGCACCCATCTACTGGAGATTTTACTGGACGTCAAAATTGACCACGTAGAAAACCTGACGCCAGAATTCACTCTGGAAAGCCTCATTGACAAACGCGGCGTCCGGCTTGACGTTTATCTCAAAGACTCCGACCGGGTTTTCGATGTAGAAATGCAAACAAGAATTTACGGCGACGAAGGCTTGCGAGCCCGCTACTATCAATCCGAAATTGATATGAAAATGTTAGACCGGAGAGAACCCTATCGCAACCTGAAAGAAAGTTACATCATCTTTTTGTGCACCAAGGACCCGTTCGAAAAAGGCTTACCAGTCTACACTTTTGAAAACTTGTGCAGACAGGACAATTCCATTAAACTTGATGACAAGACGTTTAAATATTTTTTTAACGCTTCTGCTGCAGACAAAATCAAAGGCAACGAAGAAGTAAAAAAGTTGCTTTCATATATTTCTACAAACGTCCCAGAAAGTGCTTTTACCCAAGAAATTGAAGAAGAGGTAGAAGCCAGCAGCAATGATGCTGAATGGAGGAAAGGACTTATGACTTTTGAAATGTTGATGGAAGAGAAGTTCGAAGATGGGGTTGAAAAAGGAATTGCACAAGGAATTAAAAAAGGGCGTGAGGAAGGAATTGAACAGGGGGCTTACAAAAATAAGTTGGAAACTGCGAAAAAGTTGCTTACTATGAGTTTGTCTTTAGAAAAAATTGCGAAAGCAACTGGACTGCCACTGAAAACTGTTATGGAGTTGAAGGACAGGGCGTAACTCTCGTCCCAGACAAAATATACAGGATTGCCACTTAAGGTGATTATGGAACTAAAGTAGTAAAATCTGCTATATTTGCGGTATAGTTTTTGAAGTTCACTATCTGTGATTTCGGAGGTTTAGAATGAAAAAATTTTTATCAGTTTTTTTAATTTTTTTGACCCTGTCTTCGGTTTTTGTTTTTGCAGATTCAGAAGAGGATCCTTTTGATAATCTCGTAGAAAAACTTTTGAAGGATTTTGATGACGAAAATTCCACCATGGCTGTAAAAATTTTCAACGCTAGCATTAGTGCCAACGAAAAGAAAAAAGTTTCAAAATCAGTTCAATTCGCCTTGTTCTGTACAGACAAGGTAGAAATTGTTTCCAGCGTCGAAGATGCTGATTATGTTTGTTCTGGCAACATCGAAGTTGACGGTCCAAACTACATTGTAAGTGCCAAAATCACAGATAATTATGATGGAACGACGGTTGCAAAAGCCCGCCAAAAAGTTCCAAAAAAGTATTATGAGGATGAAAAAGAGGCAACTGTCACTCAAGTTGTAGTAGACGAAGATGAAGTTGATGCAGGCGATGTTCTTGGAGCGGTTATTTTGGGTAGCATTATTGGAGGAGTTTTCCACGAACTCACAACTCCGCCGCCACCACGGCCAAGACCAAGTCCAGCTCGTCCTCCTAGAAGGCCTCATCCATAAAAGAATAATTAAAAAAAAAGGAATAGATTATGATTTTTTCACCAGTAGAAATTCAGGAAACTGTAAACATGTTTATGCGTCAAAAGCTTGATATTCGTTGTATCACAATGGGTATTTCGCTTTTGGATTGTGCTGATTCGGATGCCAGTCGGGCCTGCGATAAAATTTATGACAAGGTAATGAAAAAAGCCGGCAATCTTGTAAAAACCGGCCAGGATATTGAAAAAGAATTCGGCGTTCCTATCATCAATAAACGAATTTCGGTAACTCCGATTTCTTTGGTGGCAGGAGCATCTGACGCAAAAAACTACGTCCCTTATATCAAAACTTTGGACAAATGTGCAAAAGAACTGGGGGTAAACTTTATTGGTGGATTTTCTGCCTTAGTTCAAAAAGGAATCACCCCGGCAGACCGCATTTTGATTGACTCCATTCCAGAGGCTCTGGCTACAACCGATTTTGTTTGTTCTTCGGTAAATGTTGGTTCTACAAAATCCGGTATAAATATGGATGCAGTCAAGCTGATGGGTGAAACTATCGTAAAAACTGCTGAAATTTCTAAAGACAAAGAAGTAAACGGCTGTGCAAAACTTGTAGTTTTCTGCAATGCCCCGGAAGATAATCCTTTTATGGCAGGTGCTTTCCACGGACCTGGCGAAGGTGACTGTGTTATCAATGTTGGCGTTTCTGGTCCTGGCGTAATTTTGGCGGCTGCAAAAGAATATAAAGGCCAGCCAATTAATGTTCTTGCTGATGGTATCAAAAAAATGGCCTTTAAAATTACCCGCATGGGCCAGCTGGTTGGTTCTGAAGCTGCAAAACGTCTTGGCGTTGATTTTGGTATTTTGGATTTGTCTTTGGCACCAACTCCTGCCGTTGGCGATTCTGTTGCCCGCATTTTGGAAGAAATTGGTCTGGAAGGCTGTGGTGCACCTGGTACGACTGCCGCTCTCGCCATGCTCACCGATATGGTAAAAAAAGGTGGCGTTATGGCTTCTACAAACGTCGGCGGACTTTCTGGGGCTTTTATTCCTGTTTCGGAAGATGAAGGAATGATAAACGCCGTTCAGCAGGGGTCAATTTGCCTTGAAAAACTTGAAGCTATGACAACTGTTTGTTCGGTAGGTTTGGATATGATTGCAATTCCAGGTGACACTCCAGCTACAACAATTTCTGGAATTCTTGCCGATGAATTTGCAATTGGAATGGTAAACAATAAAACTACAGCCTGCCGCCTTATCCCAGCTCCTGGCAAAAAAGCCGGTGAGTGGGTCGAATTCGGAGGTCTGCTTGGTGGTTGCCCTGTTATGCCGGTGAGCAAATTCGGTTGTGCCGATTTTATTAACCGTGGCGGACGCATTCCAGCCCCAATCCATTCATTCCGCAACTAAACTTTTTTTATGAAGATTGTCTCGGCAAATCAAAACGATTTTCCTCTTTTGGCTCAATTTATTCGGCCTTACGAGGAAAAATGTATTTTTCTGGCATCGCAAATAAGGCGAAAATCCGACCATATTTTTATCATCAAAAAAAATGGTGATAAAAATAATGATGATAAAAAACTGTCACCGGGTAAAACCTTGTCTCCAGGTAAAAAATCTGACATTCTCGGGGTCTTTTATCTTGATTTGTCACTTTTTCACTGCATCCCAAATCCTGAATATCTGAATTGGGACGAAATCCTTCCTTTTATAAAAAATACAATTTCTTCTGCAAGTCCTAATCCAAAATCCAAAGTAAAATGCGTGAGTGGCGAGGCAAAATCCACAGAATTTTTTGTAAATATTTTGAAAGATTTTCAGGGGCAACCTTATCAGATAAATCACTACAAACTGATGACGGCCGACCACGTTCAAAATCCGCCGGAAGAACTTGCAAATGATGATAAAATTATCCGCTGTACAGAAGCTGATAAAGATTTGCTCTTCCCAATTCAAAAAAAATACCTGACCGAGGAAGTCGCTCCTTTTGGAAAAACCGTTTCAGATGCGGAAGTTTCGCTGGGGCTCAAACAGACTTTGAAAAATCAACTTTGCCTGGCTCTTTACACGGACGGCCAAATTGCGGCAAAAGCGAATACAAACGCCATCGGGATAAATTGGATCCAGCTGGGGGGCGTTTATACCCATCCTCTTTACCGGAGAAACGGTTATGCCTGGCATTTAGTTTCGGCAATTTGCAGGCGGGCAGAAAAAGCCGGAAAAAAATCAGCATTATTTGTAAAAGACATAAACGTGCCAGCCATGGAATTGTACAAAAAATCCGGATTTGAAGATTCTGGATTGTATGAAATTGCGTATTTTTA
>CAZGDL010000069.1:0-5592 GCA_964525075.1 uncultured Treponema sp. | reverse complement strand
CGGGCTAAAATCACCTTGTCTGCCCCATAAAAAACAGCGGTCTGAACATCACGTTTGCAGCGAATTCCGCCATCCACCCAAATCTGGCCGCAATATTTTTTCAACTCGTCAGCGTGTTTTGCCAGAAAATCGCCAGTACTGCCAATTCTCGTTTCAATCCTACCGCCGTGGTTTGAAATATAAACAACTTCGGGCTTAACTTCCTTTACAAGGTCTATATCCGCATCCGTAAAAACGCCCTTAATCACAAATGGTCGGTCTGCCATTTTGCGAAATTCTTTGAGCTGGCTGGCAGTTTTCCTTTCCAGATTAACCAGATTTCGCATGGTCACAATATTGTAAGAATCAATATCAATTCCAATAAAATCGGCGTAAGGTTTTACCCAGGAAATTCGCTCTTCCAGGCGGTCTTGTGGATATGGTTTAAGAAAAAAAGCAGCAGAAACAGAAGGGGTAGCATTTTTGATTGTGCGAACGGCGTCAATTCCAAACTGGAGTTTTTCGTCTGGGCAACCATCACCAATGCAAAGTCCAAAACCTGCCAGGGCTGCATTTTTTAAATACGGCAGATAAAAATCACCTTCCTGGTCATAGCCAATATTTTCCACAGCCCCAGTAACAGGCCCGCAGCGAATCATTTCGGGAGTAATTTGAATATTTGTGATTTCGGAAAATTTGCCATTTTTATCAGCCTGGTCAAAAAGATTTTTCCAGGCTTCAAAATTCAACTGAAAATTCTTACTCTGAAAAACGCCACCCAGCCCCGGCATATTGCCTTCGCAACCGTAGCCATCACACACAGGACAACGGTGACATTTTAAATTGCCAGAAGTGCAAAGTTCCGAATACTTGTTTTGACTTTCCTGGTTCCCACCCAAAGTCATCGGTTAGTCTCCAAAGCAAATGCCCAAATCGCGGGCAGTTTTGAGCATAGAATCATCTTCTGGAATAGACTTAACTTTTCCGGCAACTTCGCTCAAAGGAGTAGCAACAATTTCGCCATTTTTTACGGCAACCAGATTTCCAAATTCGCCGTTCGCAAGAAAATCTGCGGCTGCATTTCCAAGTTGGGTGGCAAGCAACATATCGTAAGGAGAAGGATTTCCACCCCTCTGCAAATATCCCAAAACAGAAGTGCGAGTTTCAATTCCTGTTTCGGCTTCAATTTCCTGGGCAACGCGGAAAGCCACAGACTGGCTCATAGTTTCGCGGGCCTTTTTCAAATCCTTTTTGCCTAACTTGCCTTCTGCTAAATCCAAAGCTCCTTCAGAACAAGCAACGATAAAATGATTTTGACCTTTTGCTTTTTTATCTTTCAGGAATTTTCCGATTTTTTTAATGTCGTAAGGGATTTCTGGCAGGAGGATTACATCAGCATTGCCAGCAACGCCAGCGTAAAGTCCCAGCCAGCCAACCTTGTGACCCATAATTTCCACAACCATACAGCGTGCGTGACTTTTTGCGGTAGTTCTGATTGCTTCAATTCCAGCGGTTGCAACATCAATTGCCGAATGAAAACCAAAAGTTTCGTCAGTTCCAACAATATCATTATCAATGGTTTTTGGCATACCAATTACGTTAAAACCTGCGTCAGACAAAAGGGAAGCCGTGGTGTTTGTACCGTTTCCGCCAAGGCAAACCAGGGCGTCCAGTTTATTTTTTTTGAAAGTTTCTTTTATTCCTTCAACAGGCAAAAGACCGGTTTTTGGATCTGGGACAGGATTTTTGAAAGGTTTAACGCGGGAAGTTCCCAGCATTGTCCCCCCCAGATTAATCATATTTTCGAGGTCAAAATCATCCATGCGGACAACATCATTATCAATTAAACCCCGATAGCCGTTTTTAATTCCAATAAATTTCATTCCGTAATTATTTTTTCCGGAAATCACCAATGAACGAATTGCAGCATTAAGCCCAGGTGCATCTCCACCCGAAGTCAAAATACCAACAGTTTTAATAGAGCTTGCTTTCATAAAGTCAATTATAACCGTTTTTTAAGACATCTAACAGTAAAAACTTCTAAAAACTTTTTCCTAAAATCTTTTTTTTACATACCGATAATGGAATTATGAAAGCGTCTAATAAATCTAGCATTATTACAGGAGTTGCACTGCTTATTCTGGCAGCTCTATTTTCTATCTGTTTGATTTCACAACCTTTTGATTTTGGAGTGGCAGGTCCAGGTCGAAACAACATTTTTTATTTTATGGGAAATATGTTGTACACGGTTTATGGCTTTTCCAGTATTTTTATTCCTGCTTTTCTTTTGATTTCGGGACTATCAGCTTTTGCAACAAAGTGGACTGCAAAAAAAACTATGAGGCTGATTACCGCCCTGGTTCCATTTTTTACCTGTGTCGTTACAGAAAAAATTATCCGCTCGATTGTTGATTTGGGAGGCTCTTTTGCAGGGCTAAAAATCATCATTGCTTTGATTACCGGAGCAATGCTCATCATTATTGAATATTTGGGAGCCGGAATTCTTGCTGATAAAATTCAGAGCCAGCACAAGGGAAATCCTTATACAAAACTTTCTAAAATCCAGGTTCCAGAAGAAAATCTGTCTGAAAATCTTGATGAAAATAAGGCTGATGGCAAAACTTACATCAAAGAGCGTTCTTCAATTTTTGATAAAGTTCTGGCTGCCGTAAATACTAAAAAGCCAGCAGATACGATTGATGATGATGCCGAGGATATGGAAGAAATCCAGGATGAAGAGGATTATTCTGATTATAATTCAAGCCTCGCTTTTGATTCTGATGATGATGATGAAGAAACAAATCCTTATGCTTCTTATGAAGAAGAAATTGCTGCAGAAGAAGCAGGAAATGACAATATTTTTGATGATGACTCGACAGTTGCGCCTGACGAAAACCCAACACCTGAAAATTCAGCCTCTGAAGAAGAAAACGTCTTTGACGCTTGGACTGTTGATTTAGACACCCAGGCTACCGCTGAAAATGCTACCGTTGAAAATGCCACCGAGGTCGCTCCTTCCGCTACAGAATCTGCCTACGACCTGGCTAACCAGATGTCCGCAGACGCCCTTGCCACAGAAAACGCCCCAACTTTCGACATTCCCGCCGAAGAAGAGCCTTCTCCAGAGGAAGATTTCGACACCGATGAAGATGGATATGCTCTAAATAAAAATACAATGATTTCCCAGGAAGAATTTGCCGCCCTTACTCGCCCAGACGAGCCGGAAGCAAAAGTGGAAGACGAATTGGTATGGCCAGACCTTCCACCAGTGCCAGATAAACTTCCACCGGAATATGATGCGGATTTTGACGAAAACGATCCTGATTTGGAATTTCCGCCAAAAGACCAGGTGGAAGAAGTGGAAGAAAACGCGGAAGCCCCGGAAGGGGAATTTTTAGAGGAAGACGATTTTTCAGAAGTTGAAAATTCCGAAAACCAAAGTCGCCAGCCTGTCCGCTACCAGGATTCTGTTGTAGAAAATCCGAATTTCCCACATGGAATTGTAATCCGCGACGGCACAGAAGAAGAAAATTGTGACGATTTGGACGAAAATGCTCAAAAAACAGGACAAAATCAGCCTGCAAAACCAAAATATCCTTCAAAAATCTCCCTTGTAGAAAGTGCAGAAGACGCTATGGAAGATGATGATGACAATTCTTCTGAAAACCTTGTTGCCAAATCATCTTCAGAACCAGAAATAGACGATGATGATTATTATGTGGAAGACGAAACTCTGCCTTTTCCAGAATTTGACATTGAAAGCCCTGATGAACAAAATGACGGCTTCCAGGTTGAAGAAGAAACAAATCTGCAAAGTTTTTTTAACACCATAACCCCGGCTTCGACAGAAAAAAAAATTGAAGATCCCTACGCTGCAGAAAACCGGAAAAAAAAACTTGATTTAGAAAAAGCCCCTGCCGGAAATTTGCCTGCCGAAGGACAATCACAATCTGATGGAGAACAATCTGTTGGCCAAGAAAAAATCTTTAATCAGATTGCCCAGGCAGAAAATAATTCCGACTCAAAAGCTACGATTTCGTCTGCCGCTTCTGATGTTTTTTCTGATATGGAAGCCGACATTCGCAAAAATATGCCTCATCCTCAAGTTTCTCAGACTCCAGAAATTGACAGCATGGGACATTTTACTACAGAAAATCAAAATAACCTGCCAGATTTGGAAAAACCTGCCGCTACAAATCTTACTGCCGACGAACTTTCGGACTTTTTTAACGCCCAGCAGGAAGAAATGAAGCCAAAAGGAACAGAAATTCTGGCAAATCCGCCAAAAATCACCAATCAGGCTACCAAAAAAGGCCCTTACGTTATTCCGTCAGACCTTTTGACCGCCTACAAAGATGATGAATACTGGGTGATTGACGAAGGCACCAAAAAAGCCGCAATGAGCCTAAAGCAGACCCTGGCCGAATTCAATATCGAAGCCGAAATCATCGGGATTAAAAAAGGTCCTGTCGTAACAATGTTTGAACTTTTGCCAGCTCCTGGCGTAAAACTCAGCAAAATTGTTGCTCTCCAGGATAACATTGCCCTAAGTCTCGCGGCTCAATCCGTTCGTATCGTTGCCCCAATCCCTGGAAAACAGGCAGTGGGAATTGAAGTTCCAAACCGCCACCGTTCAGTCGTTGGTTTTCGCGAAATAATCGAAATGGACTTGCCAGAATGGAAAAAAATGGCAGTTCCTGTAATCCTCGGAAAAGATATTTTAGGAAAAGCCCAGCTTATCGACCTGGTAAAAACTCCTCATATGCTTATAGCCGGTGCTACGGGTTCGGGAAAATCTGTTTGTGTAAACTCCCTGATTCTTTCGATTTTGTACAAACGCTCTTTCCGCGATGTAAAACTGATTTTGGTTGACCCTAAAGTTGTTGAATTGAAACTTTACAATAATATTCCTCATCTTCTTACCCCTGTAATCACAGAGCCTAAAAAAGCTTTGCAGGCTTTGAAATGGGCTTTGTGCGAAATGGAAAGACGTTACGCCCTTTTGGACCACATGGGAGTTCGTGATATTTCAAATTACAATGCAAAAATCAAAGAGCAGAATATTGCTACCGAAAAATTGCCTTACATCGTAATCATTATTGATGAATTTGCTGATTTGATGGCAACTTCCGGCAAAGAACTGGAATCTGTAATTGCAAGACTTACCGCCATGTCGCGAGCTGTAGGAATTCACCTTGTTCTTGCAACCCAGCGTCCATCTGTAAACGTAATCACCGGTTTGATTAAAGCAAATATTCCTACCCGAATCGCCTTTATGGTTGCTTCCCGAACTGACTCAAATATCATTATAGATACGGTTGGAGCAGAAAAACTTTTGGGCCGTGGTGATATGCTTTATGCTTCTGCCGTTGACCCTGCTCCTGTCCGCATCCAGGGAACTTTTGTAAGTGACCAGGAAGTTGAAGATGTTGTTCGTGCGGTTAAGGAATATGGTGAGCCGGATTATCTTGATGATGAAATTTTTATTGATGATGAAGATGATGAAGGTTCAAGAGATTTGTTTGGCCAGCCTATGGATGATGATGATCCGCTCTACGACCAGGCTTTGGAAATTGTAGTTCAGGCCGGTAAAGCCAGTGCTTCTTACATTCA
>CAZGDL010000068.1:8524-9882 GCA_964525075.1 uncultured Treponema sp. | reverse complement strand
GGAATTCCCCCAGTTCCCGAATCCAAAAACGCAAAATCGACCATTTATTATTTTCCACCTTTCATCTATAATGATGCTATGTTCTCACAAAACAATTGTTTAGTCCATCACTGCCGAAATACCGCCCTTTCCACTTTTGACGAAAATGGCGAATTGACTGCCGATGCCAGCTATTGTCTTGACCACATTCCCGACCCCGGAAAAATCAAAAATGACATTTACACATACATAGCAAATCACGAAAAAATTGTAGGACTCAACGCCTGCGGTTTGATTTTTCAAAATCTGGATTTTTCGGGCAAAAAATTTTACGGTTGCAATTTTACCCACTGCACTTTTTTGAATATCCATTCAGATAAACTTCTTTTAAAAATGTGTTTTTTTGATTTTGCCGTTTTTAACGACTGTAATTTAATCCACAGTAATACGCTTTTTACGTCTTTTTCTGGGGTGACTTTTACCCACACCCTTTTTACTGCCAGCGATATGATTCAGAATAATTTCAACGGTATAAAATCTTTTCAATCTTCTTTTGATGATTCTGATTTATTTAATTCCCGCTTTATTTCCGCTACCCTCATAGACACATCATTCAGAAACTGCAATTTAAAAAAGGCCAATTTTTGCAGCACAAAGCGAGAAAATGTTTCTTTCAAAATGTCCAACACCCGCGAAGCTATTTTTACAAAAGACGGCAGTATGCTAGCCCAGGGCGACACTCAATTTGGAAATTCTATTGTTGATGGGGTGATTGAATGAAAGTTTATTTCCATCTTAACCTCAACGGTTTTTCAAATTGCTATTTAGTTGTCAACGAAGAAACTTCCGAAGCCATCATCATAGATCCTGGCAAAATCACCGAAGAAATTATTTCGCAAATCGAAGATAACCACCTCAAACTTGTTGCCGTTCTGATTACCCACAATCACGGCTCACACGTAAGCGGACTCAAAACTTTGCGAAAAATTTATTCTCCAAAAATTTTTGCTGCCGACTGGGAAGTTGCAGGAAACGAAACCACGGTCATAAGTGGAGATGGCAAAACCCGCCTGGCAAAAATGCAGGTTCGCTACATGGCTCTGCCGGGCCACACCGCGGATTCTGTCGTTTATGGAATTGGAAATCTTCTTTTTACCGGGGATGTTTTGTCGGCAGGAGAAGTGGGTAGCACAAATTCCAGTTATTCAGAATATATTTTAAGGTCAAATATCGAACAGAAAATCTATTCCCAGCTTGATGATGTAATCATCATGCCAGGCCACGGACCGCCGTCCACCCTGGAAGCAATCAAGGCTTTTAACACAGAACTAAAACCTTTGGACCCAGAAAAAATCACACCGTTGCTGTAGAAAGTCCCC
>CAZGDL010000068.1:5323-8424 GCA_964525075.1 uncultured Treponema sp. | reverse complement strand
GCAAGTTCCGGAGTGAATTTTATTACAGACCCCCGATTTGCCAGGTGGACAAAATAAGATGCTACATCAGAAAGTCTTTGCTGCATAACGTAAGCCATAAATTCATTATTCATCAAATAATCATCATTTGTATCATAACCGAGCCCTGGCTGGCTTTTAAAATAATCAATCAAAAAGTCCCTGGAAGTTCCGTCCATCGTATAATAAACGGCAGAAACATAATTGCGGAATTCGCTGTCACGGAAGAAGATGGTGTGCCAGCCTTCGTGAGCCAGCAAAGTCGTTCTAAGCCAACTCTGAGATTCCTGGGAAATTGAAACAAGGCCACCCTCATTTGCCTTCACAAAATCCCCATCCTCTTGCAAAAGATTTGTATGAATTAAAATCTTTTTTAAAAGTTCTTCTTCTTTGTTTAATGCAAAACCAGTTTGGGTAGCCTTATTAAAAAAGTTGGCCATAGATTCTGCACTGTAATCGTGGGCATTGTAACCATGCTTACCTTCCAGCTCTTGGTCCGAAACAAGCCTGCCCTTGTAACCAGCTTTTTCAACAAAATAAGCCATTCTGCGGAAAAATTTATCCTGAACATCGTAATTTCTTGTATCAAAAAAAAGGATTCCAGGATAACGGTCCCATTCAAAAATTTCGTAATCCAAAGTCCGCCATGCTGACTGTTTGTAATTCAAAATTAAACCTGGGTCTGTACGAACTGGCTCAAGCACCTCATCGCTAGCCAGATGGGTAGCCCGCAAAATCACAGAAGAAAGACATTCCTTGTTGGCCAAAAGTTCAAGCCTGGAAAAAGGAGCTTTTACACCAGCAGAAGGAATGGCCAGACTTTTTGCGGGTTTGACATTGTTTATAAAAAATTTTTCGCCGCCAAGGTTGATTTCTGCCCGAACAGCCCGCTCATAGGTAGATTTCATGGAGTCATCATCATAAAGGGTAAAAACAAATTCCGGCATTGTCGCAGTCGTAGAATTTGCCACTGGAAAAACCATGGAAGCCCCGGAAAAATCAAAAGAAGAATTGGTAAAATCCACCAGACCACCATTGCAGGCAAAACCGTAAAATGGAATTTCGCTTGTAAGATCAAAGCCCAATTCTGCCGGAACTATGCAGGCCGCCAGAACTTTACAGCGGACAGTTGAATAAATAAAAAAGCCTTCGGGAATCACTTTGGAAATATCATCATTTTTTTGAATGGCAAAGGAAAGGTCAAAAGTTTGAGGGGCTTGATTTTCCTTGCCCTGAACAAGAATTCTTTTGTTATCCGGATAAGTTTGACTTATAAATTTTCCTCTTGGGGTAAAATCATCAGAATTCAAAAAACCAAATCTGAAAACTGCACTGTCGGAAGCCTGTAAAAAATCTGCCTGTTTTTTTGTAGGAATAAGTTGCAGGCGGACTGTCAGGGCTAGGCTGGAATTTTCATCATAAACCTTTTTAAAAAGTTCCTTTTGAGCATCGGTAAATTTAAAATTCGCGTAATCAGAATCTTTTATCAGGCCAGTCTGACTGTTTGAATCCAAAGCGTAAAGCCTGGTGATTTTTTTGAAATTAAAACATTCAAGGTAAACCGAAGACCTGTGCTTAGTTGAAGCCAAAATGATGATTGACGCAATGCAGACCAAAATTAAAGAGCACAAGGCTGTTAAAAGTTTTTTCTGATTATCTGTCAATTTTGCAAATCTATTTTTCAGAGCCAAAAATCCTGAAAATTTTGATAAATCCACCTTCTTCATATCTGAACTATAACAAATTTTCTAAAAAATTTATAGGGAAAGACTAATAGGACTTGGAAAAAGGCTTCTTAAGGGAGAGATGCTGAAACAAGTTCAGCATGACGGGCCGAGAAGTCCCCTGGGTGACGTGTAGGAAAATACTAAAACAGCCCCGGATGCCCTATGATTTTTCCGCTTTTCTAAAGACAAGTTTTTGGAGATGTCTTATACTAAAAAAATGTTTGTGATTATCCCCCACCCGACCGAAGAATTAAAACTTATCAATTTTCAAAAAAAATTAATCAAAAAAAATAATGACAAAAATACAATTCTTTACGCCTGTCAGCCCTTGTGGATAGAACTTCCAGATTTTGATGATTCAGAGGCTTCAAAAGCAGAACTAAAAAATTTTTCAAAAACCATCAAAGAAATCATCATAAAAAGCACAGATTATTATGATGATAAAAAAAGGCCCTCCCCCTGGAGACTTCGTGCGAGAGTTCAAAGGAAACTTTCCAGGAGGCTGCACAAAATTTTTCAAACGAGATTTTCCTCCCGGTAGAAATAATCACCCAAGACGCCACAATAAAATCAAAAATCCCACTCCTCAGAATATACAAAGGGCAGCTTCCGCAAAATCTGAAAAATCAAAAATCCCCGGTGGAAAAATTGAAAATTTTCAGAATCGCAAAAACTGCCCTTTACTCAGAAAATCAAAAAAGTCTGCAAGATTTTATCTGGTGCAAATTAAAGGGGTGACCTCCAGCCCCAGCGAACGCCCCGTAAGGTCAAGGAAAGCCCGCCACGGCAACGAAAACCCCGCCCCAAATTACATTGTCGTAGACCCGCGGTCCATTGAAGTCAAACCAGTTCTTGAATATTCCAGAATTCCGTAAGGCTCAAGCAACCTGATTAAACTTTCAATTTTTGCTTCGCTACCAGTAATTTCGATGATGACAGATTCCAGGCCAACATCAACAATTCGAGCCTTGTAAATATCACAAGTTTCGATAATCGTCCCGCGATTGCTAGCTTCAGCCTTGACCTTAATCAAAGCCATTTCGCGCTGAACACTGGCCGCATTCTCACACTTTTTGATTGAAATTACTTCCTGCAGTTTTGCCAGTTGTTTTTGAATCTGTTCCAGGATATATTCGTCCCCCTGAACAACAATCGTCATTCTGGAAGTGTCAGGATTATCAGTCTCACACACTGTTAAAGAGTCAATGTTATAACCCCGGCGGCTAAAAAGCCCCGAAACCCGACTCAAAACCCCGGCCTTATTTTCTACAAGCACAGACAATACAAATTTATCCATAACAAAACCTCTTTTTTAGCAATTTTTCGTAATCGTCATTCCGGGCTTGACCCGGAATC
>CAZGDL010000068.1:0-5223 GCA_964525075.1 uncultured Treponema sp. | reverse complement strand
CATTCCAAAGAGATGCTGAAACGAGTTCAGCATGACGCACAGCCCCTAGACCAGATTTTTCTTCTATCTTTCTGGGTTAAAACTTACAGTTCTAAGAATATCACCAAAAACCCCGGCAGCGGTAACGCCAGCTCCGGCACCATATCCGCGAACCGTCAAAGGAATTGGCTGATAGCGTTCTGTGTAGAAAACAAATGCGTTTTCGCCACCACGAACTCCGTAAAGTGGATCTTCAGGACCAACTTCCAGCACACCAACGCTAACCTTACCATCTTTAATGGAAGCACCCATTCGCAAAACTTTATTTTCTTTTTTGAGGGCAGCCATCTTCTTTGCAAAATAATCATCAACCTGAGGCAGTTTTTTCAGAAATTCGTCAACAGTTCCACTTGGATCAAAAGATTTAGGGAACAAAGGAACCATTTCAATATCCGTAAGTTCAATATCGTAGCCAGATTCTCGGGCAATAATCAAAGCCTTGCGGGCAACATCTTTGCCTTCCAGGTCGTCGCGAGGGTCAGGCTCTGTGTAACGCAACTCTTTGGCTTCCAAAACCGCCTTACTAAATGGCAGACCTTCATCAAGTTTTCCAAAAATGTAAGAAAGCGAACCAGACATAATTCCGTTGAAAGATTCCAGTTTATCGCCAGATTTGAAAAGATTTTGCAAAGTATCGATGATTGGCAAGCCTGCACCAACGTTTGTTTCGTACAAGAAACGTCTGTGCATTTTGTTGGCAGTGCGGCGCAATTCGTGGTAAAAATTGATGTCCATTGAATTTGCACGCTTATTTGGTGTGGCAATGCTCATTCCGGCATTAATAATATCAAGGTAACGCTCCGGCAAATCATAAGAAGCAGTACAATCAACAAAAACAGGATTAAGAGGCTTTTTGTCTTTTACAAATTTGATAATATCATCAACATTGTTTGGACCAAAAGGATAATCCGGCTTTTTCATCTGGTCACGCCAATTTGAAAGTTCAATGCCGTCCTCCCGCAAAATCATACCATCAATTGTTGTGATACAGAGAACTTTTATATCAACATTTTCTTTCAAAAGTTTTTCTCTCTGGTCACGAATCTGATCAATCATCGTTCCACCAATTGTTCCAGCCCCGAAAGCAAAAACTTCGATTGTCTGGGCAGTGTGGAAGAAGAACTGATGAACCGCACGCACCGCAGTATCAGCATATTCACCCTTAATTACGGCAGAAATACATCTTTCTGATGACCCTTGGGCAATAGCGGCAATGTTGATGTCGTGAGAAGAAAGAGCGTTGAAGAATTTTGAAGCGACCCCACGATTTTGAATCATTCCATCACCAACAACAGAAATAATCGCATAATCATTTTTTACTTCAATTTCGTCAATCAATTTTTCGCGGATTTCCAACTGGAATTTTGCCTGCAAAGCGTCCTTTACTTTTGAAGCTTCATCATCACGCACACAGAAAGAAATGGTATATTCCGATGAAGACTGAGTAATCAAAAGAATAGAAACCCCGGCAGCAGATACGGCAGAAAAAACCTTACTGGCCATACCAGTTCGGCCCCTCATCAGCGAACCACCCACCGAAATCATAGAAATATGCTTCAAAGAAGAAATACCGCAAATGCTAGATTTTCCCCGGCTTTCAAAAGGCCCCTTTCCAATGCGGGTTCCGCGGGCAGAAGGATTGTGAGAATTCAAACTCCAGGCTTCAATTCCCTTAGCCTGCAAAGGAGCAATAGTTTTTGGATGAAGAACCTTTGACCCAAAGAAAGAAAGTTCCATAGATTCTTCGTAAGACATATCATCAACAAGGATAGCGTCTTTTACAACCCTAGGATCGGCAGTGAAAACCCCGTCAACATCAGTCCAGAATTCAACCCGCTTTACTCGGAGACTAGCCCCAATAATTGCAGCAGAAAAATCCGAACCGTTGCGGCCCAAAAGTCCCATAACAGGTTTTGAATCAGAACCAGCCTTCCAAGTACAAATAAAACCAGGAAAAAGGAGGATTCTAGTCTGAGTCGGACTAGCCCCGTCACGGAATGGAGCACAAGCTTCGTTACAAAGAGCGTAATCGGCTTCCCCCTCTTTTTGATTACCCGTAGTAAAAACAAATTTTCTAGAATCTAAAAAAATTACCGACTGTTTTTTAGCAAGGAGAACGGCTTCCATAATCGGAGCAGACAAAAGTTCCCCCATTCCCATAATTCGGCAGTGAACAGTATCCGGACATTCGCCAAAACTTACACAGCCCGCCAAAAGTTTGTCCAGTTCTTCAAAATTCGGCTCAAGTTTTGCCATCACTTTATCAGCATCAAAACCCGGCAACTTAGACTGCAACTCTAAACAGATTTCATTGTGAGTGTTGCGTAAATCAGACACATAATTTGAACCGGAAATGCCACTAGTAGTTGCATCAATAGCAGACTGAAGATTGTTAGAAACGCCAGCAACAGCGCTAACAATCACACTAATACGATCTTCTTTTGCACGATTGATAATAATTTCGGAAGAAGCCAAGATACGGCGGGCATTGGCCATTGAAGTGCCGCCAAATTTGAGAGTAATCATAAAACCACCTGAACTAAATACCGCAATTTCCCCGCTATTTCGGGCGAGCATCCTTTCGGCTGCATAGCAAGCCTTCCAGAGTCGATATTTAATTATACTGAATTAGTTTAATGCTACTATTGTATTACTTTGGGGAGGAATGTGCAATTAGGAGGATTTTGGCAAAATTTCCACACCCACAAGCCTTCCGCGGCTCGCTAACGCTCGGCCTCCTCGGTCTTCCCTATCGGGAAGCCCTGCGGTGGCTAAACCGCTCCACGCTTGGTGGCCGCTCACCTTACGGGGCTAGAAGTCACTTGTCCCTGGCTTCCTATTTTTTTTATTTCAAAATCTCAAGAATTTCTTCTAAACTGATAACGCTTCTGCCCTGGCTTTCAAACTTTTTTACAGTTCCTTTTGAAGGTTTTTCCGCAAAAATTACAGTCGCCCTGTCTGAAAAATGCTCGCCAACAATTCCGCCGTTATCGTAGATTTTTTTTACAAGGTCAAAACAAGTGTCCACATCTCTAAAAAGTCTGCCATCAATCTGAAACTTTTGCCCTGCAAGGGTTTTGTGACGTGGCATCGGAGATTTTTTATTAAAAAGTCTTTTGATTTTCTCGGTCATTTCTCTGCGGTAGGCTCGCAGGGCTGCCTGCTCCAAAATCTGTTCGCTGGAAACAAAAAGCCCCTTATTCTCGTTTACAATTTCTTCCGCAGATTTTCCGGTTTTAATGCAAATTGCTTTCAGACAAAGCATTGTCATCATCGCATCATCAACCGATTTGTGGGATTGGAATTTTTCCAGATTTACACCAAGTTCTTCCGCCCATTCCACAAGTTTTTGCTTTTTTCCAAATGTTTTTTCCAGATATTTTTCTACATCAAAAGCCCGGAACTGAATATAATCTTCATCATAACGCTGGCAGGCATCATTCACAAAACCTACATCATTAGAAACAGCAAAGCCACCAATATAACGGTTGCCAGTAGTAAAAAGTTTTTTTATATCCTTGAAATAGGCTTCCCAATTCGGCTTACTTCTAAAATAATCCTTTGAATAAGCCAGTTTACAGCCACCTTTTCCGCTAAAAAGGTACCAGTCAAATTCACATTCCGGGTTCATAACCAGGTCTTCGCTTTCAATGACGTTCAAATCATCATCACAAATAACATAACCAAGAGAACAGATTTTACCAACGCCTTCAAAAGTGTTGGCACATTCGCAATCAAAAAAAACAAAAGACTTATGATTCATATTTTTATCGGGTAGTAGTGATTTCGTTCCAACCGCTTACAAGTCTGTCAATAACGGTCTGAGCCAGGTTCAAACTCATTCTGGCTTTTGACATAGCGATTGTTACATCGTGAACATCAACATCATCAGGATTTGTAATTATTTCTTCCTGCAATTTTGAAACATCCAACTGCTGATTATTAACAGTATTTACCGCTTCAAGCAAATAATCCTGAAAAGATTTTTTCTGACCATTTAGACTTTCTATAGAAGCAGCCTGAGATTTTGACGTTATTCCTTCAACTTTAGAAATTGGCGAAGTTCCTGGCAAATTATGAGTCAAAGGCTGAATTTTCGTATTTCCAAAATGCTGATTTTCAGTCCGAGACATCTGTAAAGATGTGATTTCTGGTATTTTCATTGACATTTCCACCCTGCCTTACAGTTTACCTGTCTTATCTTCCTATATCAAGGGCAGCTGTGAACATATCTTTTGCACCATCAATTACAGTGGCATTTGCTTCGTAAGCCCGGGAAGCAGAAATCAAATCTACCATTTCGTTTACAATATTAACATTTGGATATTCAACATAACCTTTGTTTGGGCCAGACTGAATAGCATCAGGGTGATCTGGATCATAAACCAGGCGACCTTGAGATGTATCTTTTGTAATTTCCATTACTTTTACACCTTTTCCAGGGCCGTTATCCAAGCTGGAAGGTGTAAATGGCGAATTCCACTGAGGATTTGCATCAGAAACAGGACGCAAAACTACAGTAGATTTTTTAAAAGCCCCACCTTCCTGGGTGCGAGTTGTATTTGCATTTGCAATATTATCCGAAATTACATCACTACGAAGTCTTTCTGCAGCCATACCTGTTGCCGCAATATTTATACTAGTAAACATTCCCATAACGATTTATCCTCCTGGTTACCCTAATTTTTTACCCTATTTCTTCATCGCAATATTAACCTGATCAAACTCAAAACTTGTGAGTTGAGTCAACATTCTGTACTGCATCTGAATCTGTAAGATGTTGTTTGCTTCTGTTTCGGCATCTACATTGTTGCCGTTTGCCTTTGAAGTTGTTGTGTAATCCAAAACCCGGCGAGGTTCAACAGAGCGGTAATCTATTGGAGTATTAATCTGAATATGTCTTGAATCTGTTGTTGTAAGATGAAGAGAATTTTTTGCAGCATCCTCTGATTCCAAAGCCTTTTTTAACTCGCTTTCAAAATTAACAGTAGAACGCTTGAAATTTGGAACTTCGCTATTTGCCAGGTTGTTTGCCGAAACCTGATAACGCAAAGAAGTTACGTCCATTTCACGCTGCAATAAATCTACAGACCGTGTAAAAGAATTCATAATTTTTTTCCTCCAAAAAAATAGTTTACATCTACTTCTATTTTCGGAGGCTTAAAAAAAATGTTTAGGAGAAAA
>CAZGDL010000067.1:5062-10109 GCA_964525075.1 uncultured Treponema sp. | reverse complement strand
TGCGGATTTTTGTCTTATAATAGTAAGTGTTAATTGTAAATGTTGGTGTTTTAAAATATCACTATATCCCTTGGGGGAATTTCTAAAAAGTTGCGATTTTTAGAGACAACTTTGAAAACTTACGAAGGCTTAGCATGGCGGAGACGAAGAAAAAATTTAGATCCTCAATGAAATTTTCCTGGCAACAGATTTTAGTTCTGGCTTTTGCCTCGTTAGTTTTTTTGTTTTTGGAATTTTCCCTGTTCAAAAATCTGAAAAATCTTGAACTTGATAAAGAAATTGATGCGGCTTTGGGCTATGGCGAAAGTATTTCCACTCACCTTGAACTTACCCTCAACCAGAGTTTGAACACGACCCAGACTATAAAAAATTTGTGGCTGGAATTTGATAATGAATTTCTGGACACTTTTGACCGCATGGCTAAACGCCTTTACGAAAATGACGAATTAATTTCCTGTTTTTATGTTGCTCCCGGTGGCATCAACAAGGTTTGCTATCCGCATGATTATGGTTTTCGGCTTGGCTTTAATATGTTGGAAAATTACGAACAGGACCCCCTGATTAGTCTTGCCAGAGGCAACGAAAAAATTACGATTGAAGGGCCTTTGTCGCTAGTGGAAGGTGGAACAGGTCTTATAATCACCAATCCTGTTTACGAAGATAATAAATTTAAGGGTTTTGTGGTTGCTGTTCTTGACTGGGAAAAATTTGAAAAAATGCTGGATAGTCAGCTGTCTCACGAAAATACCGGCTATCATTTTTCACTGTGGAAGGAAAATTCCGACCGTATTGTAACCGACGAGCGGGGCTATATTTATTCTGATTGTGATACCGAAGTTTCTAAACTGGTGAATATCAAAGTTGCTATGCCAAACGATACTTGGTATTTGTCAATTGAACCGGAAAATGGCTGGGCTGGTTTTAACGGATTTTTTGAAGAATTTGTGATTGGAAGTCTTTTGCTTTTTGTTTTGCTGGCCCTCATCTGGTACAAGCAGCTTGAATCTTTTCACAAAACATTTGTCTTGGAACACGACGCTCTTACCGGGGTTTATACCCGATCTTCATTTTACCGTCATGCAAAAAAACTTTTAAAACTTGATTATCAGAATTCTTACGACCTTTTGATGGTTGATATTTGCGGTTTTAAAGTTTTGAACAGCATTTATGGGGTTGCAAAGTGTGATGACCTTTTGTGCTACCTTGCTGACTGCATTCGGGAAGAATTTCCTGATGGGGTGATTGGCCGCTACGGTGGTGACCAGTTTGTCGTTCTTTTTAATAATGAGGATAATAAGGGTAGGATTTATCTTGAAAGTCGAACAAATGCCATTGTGGAAGACGCTCCAATCCCTTCTGTCGTTTTAAAATATGGATTTTTTGGAGATGTAAAAAAAGAATCCGCTATCAATTTGACTTGTGACCGGGCTCTTATGGCTTGCCGAAGTATTTTGCATAATTATGATGTGATGGTTGCAAAGTATGATGGTCCAATCAGCAGAAAACATCTGAAAGAACAGATGATAGAAGCAAGTTTTGAAAATGCCTTGAAAAATAAGGATTTTCAGGTTTGGTATCAGCCGAAATTTGACGCAAAAACCGAAAAACTTTGTGGGGCAGAAGCTTTGACCCGCTGGATTAACGAAGATGGCACTATTGTTTCGCCTGCCGATTTTATTTATGTCTTTGAGGAAGATGGCCTGATTGTCCGCCTGGACGAGTACGTTTTTAGAACTGTTTGCGAAACCATCAAAGAATGGATGGATTCTGGGCTGAAAGTTTTCCCAATTTCGGTAAACGTTTCTAGAACTAGCCTGCATCACAAGGGGCTTGTAAGAAAATACAAAACTATTGTAGAAAGGGTAGGAATTCCAATAGAATATGTTCCGCTGGAAATCACAGAATCTCTGGCTTATGGTAGCAATCAGATTAAGGAATTTACTAAGGAACTAAAACGAGCGGGGTTTAGAATCGATATGGACGATTTTGGAACTGGCTCATCTTCTTTGGCAAGTTTAAATATTCTTCCTTTCGATGTTATCAAAATTGATAAAAGTCTGGTCGACTTTATCGGCACTCCAGACGGAAATGAGCTTGTCCGCCATACTATTGAACTGGCTCATTTTAAACATATCAATGTTGTGGCAGAAGGTGTGGAAACTAAAGAACAACTGGAATTCCTTCGCGGTCTTGGTTGTGATGCCATTCAGGGCTATTATTTTAGTCCGCCAATGTCAAAAGAAAAAAGTATTGAATATCTTAAAAAGTTGAATTCTGAGGGTAAAGTCTAAAATATACTGGGGATTTAAAATGAGCAAAGTTGCTTTGGTTACGGGAGCTTCTAGTGGAATTGGGTTGGAAACCGCACTTTTACTTGTTGAAAAAGGATTTATTGTTTACGGTGCAGCCCGCAGAACAAATTTGATTAAACCGCTGGAAGATAAGGGCGGAAAAGCACTTTTTTTGGATTTGAATGATGATGATTCGATTGTTGCCTGCGTTGATACAGTTTTGAAAAATGAGGGCAGGCTCGACGTCCTCGTAAATAATTCTGGATATGGACTTGGCGGAAGCCTGGAAGCTGTCCCTCTCGAGGAAGCAAAAAAACAGTTCCAGGTGAATGTTTTTGGCCTGGCAAGAATTACCCAGCTGGTTCTTCCTACAATGCGAAAACAGCGAAGTGGGCGAATTATTAATATCAGTTCTATGGCAGGACGTTTTTCGACACCTTTTTCATGCTGGTATCATGCTTCAAAATATTCGGTAGAAGCTCTAAGTGATTCTTTGAGAATGGAATTAAAGCCTTTTGGAATAAAAGTCAGCATTATTGAACCTGGTATGATTCAAACAAACTGGGGTGCAATTCACGCACAAAATATCAGAAAATATACAGGTGATGATGATTACGCAAAATTTGCAGATAAAGTGGCCATCTGGTATGAAAAACATTATCTTACAAAAGGCAAAATTGCCAAACCAACTGTAATTTCCAGGGCGATTCTTCGTGCTGCCTGTGCAAAAAATCCTAAAACAAGGTATAAAGTAGGGACTGGGTCAAAACTTAATATTTTTGTGGCGAGCCATGTTGGAAACAGGCTTTTAGACTTTATAACACTTAAAGCTCTTGGTATTTAAGGGAACTTTTTATAATAAAACAGGTGTAAAAAATGGCTTATGGATTTGTAAAGGCTGCTTGTGTCAGTCCGGAATTAAAAGTTGCAGATTGCAAATTTAATGCAGAAAAAATCATCGAAGCGGCAGAAAAAGTTTCAAATGCTGGGGCTTCTATCATCGTTTTTCCAGAACTTTCTATTACAGGTTATACTTGTGGTGATTTGTTTTTCCAGCAGACTTTACAATCTTCCGCCCAAAATGCTCTTATCACAATCATAGAAAAAACTGCAAAACTTAATTCTTTGATTTTTCTGGGCCTTCCTCTTCCTAAAACTGAAGGAATTTACAACTGTGGGGCAGCCGTTTATGGTGGAAAACTTCTAGCCCTGTATACAAAATCATACTTACCAAATTATGGCGAATTTTACGAACGCCGTCAGTTCACTCCTTTTCAGCAAAATATGGAAACGCAATTTATTTCTTTTGCTGGTTTTGAAAATGTCCCTTTTGGAACAGACATCCTCTTGCAGGACGAAAAAAATCCTTCTCTCACCATTGCTTGTGAACTTTGTGAAGATTTGTGGGTTCCCCTTCCACCTTCCACAAGGCACGTTCTGGCGGGGGCTACTATCATCGCAAATCTTTCGGCTGGAAACGAAATTATCGGCAAGGCTGATTACCGCCGAAGTCTGGTAAAATCCCACTCCGCTCGTTCAATTTGTGGTTATCTTTATGCAAATGCCGGGAAAGGCGAGTCTACCCAGGACATGGTTTTTGCAGGTCATAATCTTATAGTAGAAAATGGGACTTTGCTGGCGGAGTCGGCCCTTTTTTCTAACGAAACTATTTTTGCTGATATTGATGTGGAAAGGCTTTGCCAGGAAAGAAGGCGGACAACTTCTTTCGGATTTTCTGCAAATAATAATCCGCTTGCTTCTGATTACACGATTGTGCAAATTGATTTGCAGGGCGAGGCTGCTGACCAGGCTGGGGCTGGCGGGCGAATTGTTGCTGACGGAAAAAATCCTGCTGGGTGTAACGTTGTTTGCGACAATTTTACCCGCTACATTGACCCTCATCCTTTTGTTCCTTCTGATAAAGAAAAACGGGCTCAGCGTTGTATGGAAGTTACAAGTCTGCAATATCAGGGTTTAGCAAAACGTTTGCGTCACATCAATTGCCAGTCGGCGGTGGTGGGACTTTCTGGCGGGCTCGATTCTACTTTGGCCCTGCTGATAACTTGTAAAGCTTTTGACAGCGTTGGCCTTGACCGCAAAAAAATTACAGCAATCACTATGCCTTGCTTTGGAACTACAGACAGAACCTACAAAAATGCCTGTGCCCTTGCCCGCGAATGTGGTGTAACCTTAAAAGAAGTGCGAATTGCCGACTCGGTAAAGCAGCATTTTAAGGATATTGGCCAGGATGAAGAAAATCACGATGTGACTTACGAAAATGGCCAGGCTCGCGAACGCACTCAGGTTTTGATGGATTACGCCAACAAAACTAATGGAATTGTAATTGGAACTGGCGATTTGTCGGAACTGGCTTTGGGCTGGTGTACTTACAACGGTGACCATATGTCCATGTACGGGGTAAATTCTTCTATCCCAAAAACTCTGGTTCGCTACTTGGTTGAATGGTTCGCCCAGGAAAAAAATTCTGCAGTGCTTTTTGATATTCTGGCGACCCCTGTTTCGCCGGAACTTTTGCCACCAAAAGACGGAGTAATTTCCCAGGTTACGGAAGATTTAGTCGGTCCTTACGAACTTCACGACTTTTATTTGTATTATTTGTTGCGATTCGGATTTTCGCCTGCCAAGATTTTCTATCTGGCAAAGCATGCCAAGTTTGATGCAGATTACAGTGATGAAGTTTTGAAAAAATGGCTCAAAACTTTTTACAAAAGATTTTTTAGCCAGCAATTTAAACG
>CAZGDL010000067.1:1717-4962 GCA_964525075.1 uncultured Treponema sp. | reverse complement strand
CTGGGACAGATTGGACTTTTGGTTACAATTAACTTTGTCACCCAAATCCTTGTTGATTTTTGCTCGGCTAAATTTGTAGACAAAATCGGTTACAGAAAAAGCATTGTAGGCGGACTGCTTTTTGCCTTTCTGGGATTTGTGAGCCTTGCATTTTTGCCAGAGATTTTGCCACCATTTTTGGGGATTTCCATCAGCGTAGTTCTTTATGCCATTGGTGGGGGAATGGCAGAAGTTTTGGTCAGCCCTATTTTGGAAGCCTGCCCAGGGGATGAAAAATCTGCTGCAATGAGTCTTTTGCATTCGTTTTATTGCTGGGGTTCGGTTTTGGTAATCGGACTTTCGACCCTGCTTTTTAAGATTTTTGGAATTCAAAACTGGAAATGGATTAGTCTGGGCTGGGCGATTTTTCCTCTGCTCAACGCCATCTATTTTTCTTTTGTTCCGATTAATAAGCTGGTGAGCGAAGACGAAAAAATGTCGGATAAAGACCTGTTCAAAAACGGTATTTTCTGGCAGCTGGTAATTCTGATGATTTGTTCTGGGGCCAGCGAACAGGCTATGAGCCAGTGGGCTTCTGCTTTTGCGGAAAGCGGATTGAAAGTCAGCAAGACGGTTGGTGATTTGGCCGGCCCTTGTTTCTTTGCCATTTTGATGGGATCTTCCAGAGTTTTTCATTCAAAAGTCGGTTCAAAAATCGAAATCAGGAAATATCTGACCTGTAGTTCTTTTCTTTGCGTTATCAGTTATCTGCTGGCGGTATTTTCGCCATGGCCTTTACTTTCGCTTTTTGGTTGCGGATTGTGTGGTTTGAGCGTTGCAGCTATGTGGCCTGGAACTTTCAGCCTTGCTACAAAATCTTGTCCTAAAGGCGGTACTGCCATGTTTGCCTTCCTGGCTTTGGCGGGTGATATTGGTTGTTCTGCCGGCCCTACAATTGCAGGTTTTGTTTCGTCTTATTTTGGTGATGTTTTGAAGTGGGGAATTTTGAGCGGAATTATTTTCCCAATCATCATGATTATAGTTTTGCAGTTTGGGAAAAAAGAGAAGAGACTCTAAAGCCTTCTAAAAAAGTCCCTGGTGGTGTTTTCAAGCCTACCAGGTCGTCAAATGTACTTGGGGCGGTTAGTCCCTTGTGACTTAAAAAGCAAAATCACTCAACCACATCTACGCTGGCGAAATCCGCCAAAATCTGGATTTTGCCTGCCAGGCCTGGAGTATAAATCAGTTTTTTATCATTCGTAATCAAAAGCATTTCAAAATCCTGATTTTTCAAATTATGATGATTTTCCCAATAGGCAATGGCCTTATCTTTCCCCATCACAAAAAGAGCCGTACTCAAAGCGTCGCCATATAAGCCTTTTTTGCTGATGATGGTCACACTGGCAAGGTCATTTTGCACAGGTCGCCCAGTATTCGGGTCAAAAATGTGGATATAGTTTTTGCCGTCGTCCGCGGTAAAAAAACGTTCATAACCGCCACTTGTAATTACTGCCTTGTCTGTAACTTTTAAGCCGGCAGCAACCTTGCCCTCCCAGGGATTTTTTATCCCGACAGACCATTCTGAACCGTCAGCCTTTGTTCCCAAAGTTTGAATATTTCCGCCCAAATCTAAAATTGCAGATTTTATTCCGTTTTTTTGTAAAATTTCTATGGCTTTGTCTCCGGCGTACCCTTTTCCCACCGCTCCTAAGTCAATCATCATTCCGCTTTTTATAGAAATCGTGTCGCTGTCAATGTGGATTTGGCGGTAGTCGGTCAGAGGCAAAAGCCCGGCAATTTCGGAATCGGAAGGCAGGCGGTAGTTTTCTGTTGTAAAGCCCCAAGCCAAAGTGATGGGGTAGAGGGCCGGATTTAAGGCTCCTTGGGTGCGGTCTGCCATTTGCAGGGTAAAAGAAAGAAGTTGGCTAGTTTGAGGAGAAACCGAAAGCTTTAGGTTTTCTGATGGGGTGGAAGGGGGATTTGCAGTTTGGGCCGTGGGTGTGAAGGTGTTTGTAGTTGTGGGATTTGCTGTGGGGGCTGTCGCGTTTGTCGCTACTGTTGTGTTTTTTTTGTTTGTCGCGTGATTTATTTTGTAAATGTCGCTGGATTCTTTTGTTGTGGAAATCAGGTTTTCCAGGTTCAGAATTTCATTTTTTGCTTGGTTGGCGGCTTCTTCTGCATTTTTTCCGTAGGCCTGAATGGTCATAAAAGTGTCCATTGCTTCAAAAGAAATGACAGATTTTTTTTCCTGGCAGGAAGTAATCAGAGTAATCAATAGAAGTATAAAAATTGGGGATAAAATTGCAGAGAAAGTAGTTTTCATAAAAACAAAGGTAGCATTTTACCGGGTAAAAATCAAAGTGTGGAGTTTGTGGGTGGAGGGGGCGGTGGCATTCGGGTGGGTGGAGCGTTGCAAAGTGATGGGAGTTGAAAGGGGCACCCCGTGTTTTTGCGTCAAAAAGTAGTGATTTTTTGGGGAAATTTGCAAATTCTTGAGTCAAAAAGGCTCAAAATTGGTGGGTGAAAAAAATCTGCCTGGGTAAAATTTGCTCAAAACGAGGGGTTTTGTGTGGATGAAAAAGCTAATAGGAAAATGCTCCCACAATACCAACTGGAAATTTTCATTGGCGTGGGGTAATCATCAAAAAAAATAAAAAAAATATTAACTTGGCACGAAAATTGCTATATATATTATGAAGATTGAAGCTGAAAAGCCGAAATCAAAAAAAATAAAAATAATCCGCTAATGTACGGAAAAAGGAGAATGATATGAACGAATTAGCACTTTTTAATGATTTATTTGATGGATTTGATGATGGTTATTTGATGCCTTCATTCAATTTGAAAAGAGCCTGTCAGACTCCAAAAGTAGATGTCAAGGAAAGCAAAGATGCCTACACCTTACAGATGGATTTGCCAGGAAAAACCGACAAAGATGTAAGTATTGAACTTAATCACAATGTTTTGACAATTTCTTCTGAAACCTGTGATGAATGCAAGAAAGATTCTAAAGACGCGAAAGACGCCAAAAAAGAAGAAAAAGAACAGAAAAAGGATGAGGAAAAATACCTTGTTCACGAACGCTCTTATATGAAGTTCAGTCGAAGTTTTACATTGCCAGAAGATGTAAACAGCGAAAAATTGTCTGCTACGGTTAAAAACGGAGTTTTGACAGTTACAATGCCACGCGCTGCAAAAGCTGAACCTAAAAAGATTGCGATTACTTACGTCGCATAAGGTTTTGCCTAAGGTGTGAAAAACGCTCC
>CAZGDL010000067.1:0-1617 GCA_964525075.1 uncultured Treponema sp. | reverse complement strand
ATACAAAAACGATAGACTTTTATACATTAAATCCCACCCCAAAAATCTGTATACTCTTGTCATTATGAAGAAATTTTTTTCCGACAAAGACTTTTTTGAAAAACTTTTAAAACTTACATTACCAATTATGCTGCAAAGCCTGATGTTGGCTCTTGTTGCCGCCTGCGACGCCCTCATGTTGGGCCGCGTAGATCAGAATTCCATGGCGGCCGTTTCGCTTGCGACCCAGGTGCAATTTATCCAGAATATGATTATTTCGGCAGTGGTAGGAGCCGCTTCCATTTTGGGGGCTCAATACTGGGGCAAAAAAGACATCAAAACCCTGAAAGACATTTTCGCAATTTCCCTGCGTTTGTGTGGCATTTCTTCTATATTATTTTGGCTGGCCTGCGTGTTTTTCCCACGTTATTTAATGCTGATTTTTACAAATGACCAAGAACTGATTTCAATCGGGATTTCCTACCTCGAACTGGCAGGTTGGTCTTACCTTTTGACTGGAATTTCCCAGTGCTATTTAACGGTTATGAAAGTCAGTGACCACGCCAAACAGACCGCCATCATCAGCTCTACCGCCGTCGTTTTGAACATCATCTTAAACGCCATTTTTATTTATGGATTGATTGGTGTGCCAGCCATGGGAGTGCAGGGGGCCGCAATCGCAACCTTAATTTCCAGAATCATTGAATTGCTTTTGGCAGTGACTTTGTCATTTAAAAAGGATTTTGTTAATCCGGATTTGCGAAGGCTTTTTAAACACAACGCCGTCTTGTCAGCAGATTTTGTCCGCACCGCCTGGCCACTTTTGGGGGCATCCCTTTTCTGGGGAATCGGCTTTACATCCTACACCGCATTTATGGGCCATTTAGGAGCAGACGCAGCCGCTTCAAATTCCGTTGCTGCAGTAATCCGCGATTTGGTTTGCTGTATGTGCAACGGCGTGGCAAGTGGGGGCGGAATCCTGGTCGGAAATGAACTAGGTGCCGGAAAACTCGAAAAAGGAAAATTGTACGGCGACCGCCTTGTCATCATTGCATTTATCCTGGGCTTTATTTCGACCGCAATTATGTTCCTTTTGACCCCGCTGGTAATGAAATTCGTAAAACTTACACCCCAAGCCCACAGCCTGCTTTTGGGAATGATGGTGATAATGGCAGTTTATATGATTGGCCGCGTCATCAACACAGTAATCATCAACGGAATTTTTGCAGCGGGCGGCGACACCCTTTTTGATATGTACAGCCTTGCAGTTTGTATGTGGGGCCTTGCCGTTCCTCTGGCAGCCCTGGGAACATTTCTTTTCCACTGGCCGGTTTTGCTGGTTTACGCCTGCACCTGCCTTGACGAAGTAGGAAAAATCCCTTGGGTTTTGTACCATTACAAAAAATACAAGTGGGTAAAAGATTTGACCCGCGACCTGGCCTAGATTTTTATAAAGAAAAGCAGAATTTTTCGGGCGGTCCGGTTGGCTATGAAAAGGATATTGCTAAAAAATTGCTCCATGTCTTCGCAATTTTTTTTAACGCAATTGCTATTTTATATATTCGCTTCGCTCATTCCGCCAACCGTCGGCTGTTCCGCAGTTCCGCTTTCGCTTCAAAGTCCTCGGCGTGCAGATAG
>CAZGDL010000066.1:9182-10309 GCA_964525075.1 uncultured Treponema sp. | reverse complement strand
TTGGCTGGCGGAACATCCAATTCTAAATCACTGAGTGCGAATGTGCAGCATGGGTGAATAAAATTGAATTTTTCGTCGGCTTTTCGGCGGAAATCCATTTTGGCTGGAACCCAGACTTTACCACTTTTTACCAGGCTGTGACACCAGCCGCATTCTCCGCTGCGGCAACGATTTGGCACTGTAATCCCATTTTTTTCCAAAATCTGCAAAATTGTATCATCAGCATTGCCTTTGACGGTTTTTACCTGGTCGCAAATTGTCACTGTGATTGTGACCTCGGCTGACTCTCTGCCCGGGTAGCCTTCCTGGGCTTTGCCACTGTGAATTTCGCCAAACATTTCGTGGCGGATGTATTTTTTTTCGAGTCCAAGGGTGGCAATTTCTTTATCTGCAAAATTGTACATAGCTTGTGGACCGCAAAGAAAAATGGAATATGGGGTGGCAGGGGCGTATTTTTTGATGAGCGAAGCGGTGATAAAGCCTTTTTCGTAGATTTCTTTGTTCTCACAATTTTCTTTGTTCTCAGTAATTTCGCTACCCAGGGGGTGGGCTTGGTTGTTGCCATTTTCCTCGTTCTCAGCATTTTCACTACAAAGGGCGTTTTCGTCGCTCAAAACGTGAATCACTTTGATTTTTGATGACTGTTTTTGCAGGCAGTCAAATTCATCTTTGAACAAAATAGAATTTTTGTTGCGGTTGCCGTAGAGCAAAATCAGGTTGAAATCTTCATCACCATTGACAATGGATTTTGCGTAACTCAAAAATGGCGTGATGCCGGAACCGCCCGCAATTCCAATTACGGTTGGGGCGTCTCGGAGGGAAACGTAGTCAAAATGACCTTCCGGGGCGGAAATTGTCAGTTGAGCGCCGACTGCCCAGTTTTCCAAAATGTAGTTTGAAACCAGCCCATCTTTTGCAGATTTCACGGTGATTTGATAGAAACCGGATAATCCAATTGCCTCCCTCGGACTTGATGACAAAGAATATGGTCTGGCAAATTTTAATCCGTTAATCGTAATAAAGACTGTGACATACTGGCCAGAAGCAAAATAGGCCAATTCTGTAGTTCCCCGGCTGGTGTCTGGGCTCAAGGTGAAGGTTTTGCAATCTGGGCCGTGTTCTTCGAC
>CAZGDL010000066.1:0-9082 GCA_964525075.1 uncultured Treponema sp. | reverse complement strand
TGATGATTGTTCTGATTGTTGCAATTCTTCTTTTTTTTCGCTCATTTTATTTCCTCCACAGCGGTTTTTCCTGATTTATAAGTCTGATTGTAACCATCTGAATTCTGGGAGTGGGCCCCAACAAAAATCAGACCCTTTATTGAACGCTCTTTGAGCAAATTCATCGTTCGCAGGAAAATTCCATCCCAATTGGAAGTCTGGTAACCGTAAGGGGTCCCATTTGGAGTGCTAAGGTAACGGCTGTAAGTAACCGGCGTAGCAACTTCAATTTCTTCGATGTAGGGTTTGATTTTGATGCCGGTAGATTTTTCGTAGTAGTCAATAATTTCTTCGGCAAGGCGGTATTTTGTCTTTTTATAGTCCTGGGGTTTGACTTTGGCCCAATCATCACCATAAACCGCAGTGGTGATATTTATGTGACTTGTTCCTTCCGGGCTGCAATCTGGAATGACAGTGTTAAGTGCATTCGCGATTATAAATCCTCCTCCTCCCAGGTTGTGACAATCTTTCCATTGTTTAGTTGTGTCTGCGTGCTTTAAAATAAAGGTCGAATAATCAGAAATCCCCAAGTCCTGGACACTTTTGTTCAGTCCCAGATAAATATTAAAAAACGAAAGTCCAAGTTTTCGGGAATTTATCCTCATATTTTCGATAATCGGGACTTCTTTTTTGTCGACCATGTGGCCAAAAACGTCATTTGGAAAGCAGTTACAGATGATATTATCAGCATGATATTCTTTACCGCCTGCAATAACGCCGTAGGCCCGCTTGTTTTTTATGAGGATTTTTGTGACTGGAGTGTTGTAAAAAATTTTTCCGCCATATTTTCTGATTGCTTTATCAATGGCAAGTGAAAATTCGTGGGAAAACATGGATGGCAGGCCGGCTCCATCAACAATATAGCAATAATCCATCATCCCCATCATAAAAGAACACATTGTGGAAGTTGGCTCTCCAATGTAAGTCCAATAAGGTTCTATGATATGCTGGGCTTTTTTAGGAATTTTGAAAAGGTCGAAAATAAAATCCGTAGAAAAAGACAGCATTTTGAAAAGATTGAAGATTTCGGGCAGGTCTTTCAGTTTGAATTTTTTATTACTCAAACGGCCTGTTTCTTTTATGGCTTTTTCCTGATATTTAAGAAAATGTTTAACTTTATCACCACTACCTGGAACTGCATTTTCTACCGCCTGACAAAAGGCATCAAGGCCGGCAGGAAGTTTTACGTCAAAAGGCTCATCTGGATCTGTAGAAATTACCCTGTAACATGAATCTTCATAGTAAAGTTTGACATCAGCATCCATATCTTTGAAAAGTTGTCTGGAAGGCCCCGGTTTTTCTTCTGAACCGACTTCGCACATTTCGTGGAGGGAAGGCTCAAATTCAAAACGCCCTCGGCGAAAAGATGAAACCGCCCCGCCCGGCAAATTGTGTTTTTCAAAAAGCAGGGTTTTTAATCCTCTTTGACTGGCAAAATCGGCAGCGGCAAGTCCGCCATTTCCAGCTCCAACTACAATGACATCATATTTATTTTCTTCTTCCATCTATTTTTTCCTAATCTACTAATTTTTAAAATTCCAAAGACTGGATTTCTTTTCCGGCCATATTAAAAAGGCTGATTTTATGATTTTCGTAAATTGCAAAACCGGCTTCTGTGCCACCTTTTGGAAGGGAAATTGAACCCGGATTACAAATTACAAGGTTTGGCCCAGTTTTTTGCAAAAGTGAAACGTGGGTGTGACCGTAAAGAATAAGGGAGGATGATTGCGAAGATTGCACACCGGCGGGGGCATTTTCTCCACCAGCGGGAAAAGTCGCTCCATCGGCAGAAACAGCCGCCGAGGCTTGAGTTTGCACAAGCGGGCGTTTACTGGCAGTTTCGCAGCCGGCAGGGATTTTTCCATCGGCAAGGAGAGGGGCGTAAACGTGACCGTGAGTGCAAAAAATGGTGACATCGTTATCGACGAGGAGGACATAATCCGCCTGGCAAGGAAAATTCAGAACCATTTGGTCAACTTCGGCATCACAATTTCCCCGGCAGGCAAGAATTTTGTCTGCCATAGGATTCAGCAAAGAAATAACGCCTTTGGGATTGTGGCCCTGGGGCAGGTCGTTTCGCGGCCCGTGATACAAAATATCACCAAGAAGCAACATTTTGTCGCATTTAAATTGATTAAAAAACTCAACCACCTTTTGACAGGCAGTCTGAGAACCGTGTATATCGGAACAGATAAAATATTTCATGTATTCTTAAAGTATAACACCATTTGGGAAGGGCGGGGGAAAATGTTTTTTGAAAAAAACGCGCAGTCCAATACCACTTACGGTCAGTCTGCCGAATTGACGCGCTTTTTCGGGAGCATATTCTGCCGTTGGAGGACCAAGTGGAAATTTAAAAATCTTAAATCACCCCTAAAACAATTCCCCCGATAATGACCGTAGCACAGAAAAACCTGTAGCCGGTGTTTTTTTCTTTGAAAATAAACCGTCCGCCCAAAATCGTAACAAGGCAGCCACTTTGTTTTATCAGTGTCATGATTGTGATGCGACTTTCGGAAATCCCATTGGCGATAAAAAGTGCCTTATCACCAATCACAAACATAACGGCTAGTAGCCAGACCCAGGGATTTTTGAAAACGGTAAAAGAGATTTTTTCCCGGGTGATAATCACAAAAAGCAGGTAAAAAATAATCAGAAAAAGCATGTACCAGAATTGTAGCTGGGACGAGGTGATGTCTTTCATCAGAATTTTGTCAAAAAGCCCGGAGATGGCGTTTAAAATGCAGGAAATGAAGGCCAGAAAAATGTAAAAGTTGGGGGTGTGGGATTTGGGGGCTGGTTCAGAAGGTGGGGTAGGATTTTGGGCTGGCTGATGGGGGAGACTGGAGTTGTGTGTGATTTCGCTGGAGACCTCGCTGGGGCTTGTGTTCTGGCTAGGGGTGTCGCTGGTGGCCTTGGCGTTTGCGGTGATGTTGAGGCCGGTATGCTGTCTGGAGTGTTTTTTGCTGATTCTTTCACTGATTTTTTTGATAAAAGGCGGCTTGAACTTCAAAAGAAGGAGGCCGGCACAAACAATTATCAGACCGAAAATCTGATTGATTTTGAGAACTTCCCCCAAAACAAAAACGCCCAAAAGCGTCGCAAACAAAACCCGCGACAAATCCAAAATCCCATAAAGGCTAACCGGCAATTTTTTTAGCGAGCGAAAAGAGCAAATCCAGGCGATAAAAATACAAAATGATTTTATTGCAATGAAGGCGTAATATTTGGGTTGGAGGCCACCGGCCTGGGGGGCTTGAGGAATCACGAAAATAAAGGACAAAAGTGTGTAAACGACCAGGACTTCCATCACCGAGTTTTTGCTCATGGCAAGTTTTTTGGCAATTTCGCGGGAGCCTTTTAAAAGGGCGTAAAGTAAAACAAGAAGCATCCAGGTCATTTTTGAAAATCCTTTTTTGAAGTTTTTGATTTTTTTTGCAAGGCTGCGGATTTTGCGGTCTTGGGAGATTAGATTTTATCAGTTTTTTTTGGTGGGATAAAGAAGGGGGATTTGGTATAATAAAAAAGCATTTTCTAGGAGTCAAAAAAAATGGTAGAAGTAAAAAATATGGAAGTTTTCGGCCTGGACCGGGCTTTGAATGCTAAGGGAAATTCTTTTAATGTTGGCGAAATTGACACGACAATCCCTTTTGAAAAATCTGATGACAATAAGCAGTGGAAGGTTGCAAAATCTTTGGGGGGAAATATGTTTCCTCACCAGTCGCACGACGCCTTTATAAAGGGCATTCTTGTGATTTTTGATATTAAGGGCAATGGTGTTTTTATGCCGGAATTTCAGCGTTATCATTTTGCTGATATTGTGATGAGTCAGTCGACCATGCATTCCATGGACAAATTTATGACTTCTGATTACGACCCTTTCACAAAATATGTTTCCGAGAACACCAAAAAAGAAGCCCGCGAAAATTATGCAAAATACGTGGAAGCAAAAAAAACTGGCGACAAGCAGAAAATTTATGAGGCTTTCGAAGTGATGGTTCATAATCTTCCGCGCGGGCTGGAACTTTGGGCTACGGTTACGACAAATTATCTGCAGTTGAAAACTATCGTAATTCAACGTTTTCATCATAAAAATATTGAAGATTGGCGGGGCTTTGTGGAAGCCTGTTATAAATTGCCATACTTTAGGGAACTGTGCGGTTTTGAAGGCCCGGAGTGGGATTTGGAGAAGTGGTAGGAGAAGGGGGATTTTATGAAATTCATTTCCTGGAATATTGATTCGTTGAATGCGGCTCTTACTTCGACATCGGGCAGGGCTATGCTTTCGAAGGCGGTTTTGAAAAAAATTGCGGATTATGATGCGGATGTGATTGCAATTCAGGAGACAAAATTGCCGGCGGAGGGGCCAAATCCTACTCACACGGAGATTTTGGGTCAATATTTTCCAGATTATGATTTTTCATGGGTTTCTTCTGTGCCACCTGCCAAAAAAGGCTACGCCGGCACGATGATTCTTTACAAAAAAGCCCTAAATCCTCAAACTTCTGTGCCAAAAATCGGGGCTCCGGACACAATGGACGACGAAGGTCGGCTTTTGACCCTGGAATTTGACAAATTTTTCTTTGTGAACGTTTACACTCCGAACGCTGGCGACGGGCTCAAGCGGCTTACCGACCGCCAAAAATGGGACACCGTCTACGCAGATTACTTGAGCGGCCTGGACAAAACTAAACCGGTAATTGCCTGTGGCGACTTTAACGTTGCTCATAACGAAATTGACCTGGCAAATCCTGACGGCAACCATTTTTCTGCGGGATTTACAGACCAGGAGCGGGCAGGGTTTTCGGCTCTGCTAACAAAAGGTTTTGTTGACACTTTCCGCTATCTTCATGGGGATGTAAAAAATATTTATTCCTGGTGGGCTCAGAGGATTAAGACCAGCAAAATCAATAATTCGGGCTGGCGGATTGACTATTTTTTGGTTTCTGACCGCATAAAAGACTTGGTGAAAAAATCTGAAATGATGGATTCAGGGGCAAGGCAAGATCACACGCCGATTTTGTTGGAAATTGAGATGTAGGTGAAATGGCTTTTCATTCCCCAACTGCCGAAATTGTAGCTGCCAGGGAATTGAAAAGTGTTGCCCGGACGTATTCCAGAAATTTCGGCTTATCCAAATTATCACTTTTCCAAAATGGTAGTAAAAAGAGTTACGGTTTATGTTGCAGGTAGCTACAATATCGCCCACTGTGATTTTTGGAAAAGGCTTAGTTTTGATTAAAATGCGGAGGGCATCTGCCATTTTTTGCTTTGTGTCAGATGAGTCACCAAGGTTTTCTGGCTTAAGATTAGAAATCTGGGCCTCTTTTGGATTGCTGGTCATTGTCATCATTGTCCTCTTTATCCTTTTGGGCTGAATTATTAGACAATTCCAAAAATTTGTCTATTGAAAACTGATTTATTTATTATTAGATTTTCTCACGTAGGTAAGATGATGAAAAATAATTTTTCTAAAAAGAAAATTAAGAGATTTGCGATTTTTGCACTTGTTGCTCTTGTTTTTATTGTTTTGATTATCCTTGTTTCTGGCAAAAAAAAGACTGTGGCTAAGGCAGAAAATCTTCCCGTGGTTGTCGTTCAAAAACCTGAACGCAAAAATCTTTCACAGTCGGTTACTATTAGCGGTTATGTTGAAGCCAAGGCTATGATTCCCGTAGTTCCTTTTGTTTCTGGGAATATTCAGGAATATCCTGCCAAGGCTGGCGATTTTGTCAAAAAAGATACCCTTCTGGCAAAAATTGATGACGCTCCTTTCCGTCAGCAGATGTTGCAGGCTCAGGCGGCTTATCTTGCGGCAAAATCAACTTATGAGCGAGTAGACAGTTTGTACAAATCTGGGGCAACTACCCAACAGAATTATGATAATGCTAAGGCTCAGTATGATGCTTCATCGGCTCAGTATGACCTTGCAAAACTCCAGATGGATTACACGGAAGTAAAAGCCCCGGTGGACGGAACGATTTTGATTGCCGACCAGGCTGTGGGTGCAACTGCGGCACAGGGAACGCCCCTTGCGGTTCTGGCAGATTTGACAAACCAGGTTGTGAGGCTCAAGGTACCGGAAAAATATTTTGACCTTTTTACGATGGAACGCGAAAACCTGGTTGTGACGGTAATCCGGCCGGCGGAAAAAAGCCTGGGCCTGGGATCGGACGCCACCGCTGGTGACAAAACGAACGCCCCTGAAGGCGACGCGACCGCCCCGGTGTCTGACGCCGACGCCCCTGCCACCAGTACGAACGCCCTGGTGACCGACGCCAAAACCTCCGCAACTATCGAAAATATTGCTCCTTATGTTTCGCCGGAAAGTAAAACTTTTGAAGTAGTTTGCCATCTGGACCAGCCGGGCCAGCGTTTTAGGCCTGGAATGTTTGTGAAAGTCCAGGTTGCCTACAAAACTTATCAGAATGTGCCAGTTCTCCCGATTCAGACTAAAAAAATGGACGGAAGCTTCTATATTTACGACAGCGAAAATCAAACTGTGCATTTTGTAATGCCAGAAAATACCCCAGATGATGGCGAATATTTTATTGTTGATGAAAAATATGCAGATTCTTTCTTTGTAACAGATGGTCAGAATTTTATTTTTGACGGTCAAAAAGTCAAACTTTACGAAGACGCAAAAAACGAAGTTTTTGGAGGAGATGACCAGTAAATGAAAGTTTCTGAATTTTCGGTAAAGCACCCAGTAATCATCACTATTATCCTCATTGTCCTTACTGCTTTTGGATTTTATTCTGTGGCCGGAATGCGAATGGAATTTATGACCGACATTTCTATGCCGCAAGCCATTGTTATGACGGTGTGGCCGGGGGCTAGTGCCGAAGACGTGGAGCAGGACGTTACAAAAATTCTTGAAGAGGATTTTGTTACCTTGCCTCATTTTAAAAGCGTTTCAAGTCAATCCTACAATTCTTTGAGCTGGGTTACCGTTACTTATGCGGATGGTTACGATGCTAACGATCAGCTGGTAGAAATCAGAAACAGAATTTCCCAGCTGAAAGATGACCTGCCAGACGGAATTTCTGGCGAACCGACCGCATTAGTTGGTGGCGTTTCTATGCTGCCTGTAATTGCTTTTTCTGTAGAAGCCGGGCAAGATTCGGGCCGGGTAACTCAGTACATAAAAGATGAACTCACTCCAATGCTCACCCAAATTGATGGCGTTTCGGAAGTTCAAATTGATGGCGGAAAAGAACTGCAGGTTGAGGTAAAACTCAAGGTGGATGAACTCACTTCAAAAGGGATTTCAGTTGCCACAGTTTATCAGATTTTGAATTATGGAAATACAAGTCTTCCACTGGGAAATGCAAGTTATCAGAATCGAGAAATTCAGATTCGCTACTCTGGCGATTATTCCTCTATTGAAGATATTAGGAATTTGCCGGTTGGGGCTACAGATAAAAAAGAAATTATTCATCTGGGGGATGTTGCTGATGTCAGCCTTTCCTATCCGGAAGAAGAATATTACGTTACGGACGGTACAAATCCCCTTACAATCGTAAGCATTACTAAGCGAACGGACGGCGATACCGTGAAAATTTGTAAATCGGTCAAAAAAGCCCTGGCACAAATCACGGAAGAAACAGGCGGCGGAGTTCAGTTCCATATCATTTCTGATGATAGCCGCCAGGTAAAGGCTTCTCTTAAAACGGTAATTTCTTCGGGAATTATGGGAATTCTTTTTGCGGTTATCGTTATTCTCCTGTTTTTGGCTGATTGGCGGGCGACCCTCACTGTTTCCATTTCCATTCCACTTTGTATTTTGTTCAGCCTGATTGGTCTTAGGATTATGGGGATTTCCCTGAACTTGATGAGCCTTTCCGGCCTAGTCATTTCGCTTGGTATGGTCGTCGATGGTTCTTCGGTTATGTTGGATCAGATTTACCGTTATTACCAGCAGCGGGATCCTAAAACCGGCCAGCTAAATTACACGGTCACCCAGGCCATTTACAAGGGTTGGGACGAAGTTGCCGCTTCCATTTTGGCCAGTGCCGCAACAACAATCGTCTGCTTTTTGCCAATCGCATTTTTAACAGGACTGATTGGAAAAATCCTGAATGCCGTTGCAATCACAATTATGATGGCCATTTTTGCCTCATTTCTGGTTGCCGTCGTGGTCGTTCCTTATCTCCTCAAACTTTTGCTAAAAGAAACTGGACCTAAAATCCGCACAAAACCCCGAAAATTCGACATTGTCATGGGAAAAATCGAGGGCGGTTACAGAAATCTTTTAAATCTTTCGCTCAAAAATTGCGCTCTTGTAATTTTTGCGGCAGTTTTTCTTCTGATTTTCTCGGGCTTTATTGCCACTCGTCTGGGCGTTGCCTTTATCCCGTCTACCGATACCGGTGAATTTTACATTTCCATGGATTTGCCAGTGGGAACTCCCCTTGAAGAAACCCAGAAAAAAATGGAAGTTGCCCAAAAACTTCTTTATAAATACGTGCCGGAAATAGATAACGTTGTTTTTTACGTGGGAAAAAGCAATACCAAGGCTATTACTTCTCAAACAACGCCGGAAGCCGGTTATGCCCACGTTGTTTTGGTGCCTGTTTCTGAAAGGAAGCGGGGAGTCCACGAAATTATGCTGCAAATGCAGGAGATTTGGGCCGCCGTCATTCCTGACAGCAAAATCACAGTTGCCAACGGTGGTTTTGATAAACTGGTAAGTTACGTTTCTGACGGCGGTGGTTATGGTCTTACTCTGATTTCTGAGGATATGGACACCCTTTACGAAACAGCCTGCCGCCTGCGAGATTATCTTGCGACCGACCCGGACGTTGTTACTGCCAAACTTGATACAGATTTTGACACTTCTACCATGGTTATTGATATGAGCCAGGAATATTTGAGTTCACTTGGAATTACAAGTTACGAAGCCGGACTTACATCAGCAATTTTGTTCCGGGGCATGGATGCCGGCCGTTACAAGGATTCTGACACAGGTGACCGCTACAATATTCATATTTCTTCAGATGTCGCCGATGGAAATATTTCTGCGGACACAATTTCCAATGTT
>CAZGDL010000065.1:0-10380 GCA_964525075.1 uncultured Treponema sp. | reverse complement strand
CGTTAGGCTATGGAGCTGCTGCGAAGTTTGCTTCAGCAAACGAAGCAGAAGACCGCAGCGGCCCTATAAGGGCCGCGAGGACTTTGAGGGTTACCGAACAGCGGAACAGCCGACCCGAAGTGGAGTGAGGGCTAAGCCCGAACGGAACGGAGGGGAACGCCCTTAAAAAAATCCTCCAAAAACTTCTTATACGTGGTATAATAGTTTCTATGAATAGAAAAAAAATTGCTTTGCTTTCTATTTTTCCGGAGGGGGAATATCAGCAGCGGGTTATGCCTGGTATTTTTTCCCAGTGTGAAAAATATGGTTATGATGTTGTCGTTGTGACTCCCTTGTTTCAAATCTCCAGCTACAATAAAGATTATGTAAAAGGCGAGTTGAATATTTTTGAACTTATTAATTTTGATTTGTTTGATGGGGTGATTATCACTCCAATTCCTATGACTGAAGATCAAAATTATACGCTGACCGAGTACCTGCTTCACAAGATAAAGTCTGAATGTAAAAAGCCGGTTGTTTCGATTGATATGCCTTTTGGTGATTATCCGACGGTTTATACTGATGATAAAACTGCATTTTTTCATATTACCGAGCATTTGATTGAAAAACATGGCTGTAAAAATATTTCGGTTTTGGGCGGCTTGGAAAAAGTGACTTTGACCGAGGATCGCCTCCAGGGGATTTCCCAGGCCATGGAAAAGCATGGTCTGACCTTGAACCATAATCAGATTTATCCTGGGGATTTTTGGTATACCAGCGGTGAACTTCTGGGCGGTCGTTATGTTACCGGGGAATTGCCCCTGCCCGACGCGGTCATCTGTCTTTCTGACCACATGGCAATTGGGCTTACGAATTTTCTTATCAAGCATGGAATAAAAGTTCCGGACCAGTTGATTGTGACTGGCTACGAGGGCTTTCATGAAGCGGCTATAAATAATCCGCCAATCACAACTTATACTTCTGACCAGCGTCACACCGGCCAACTTGCTGTAAATAAGTTGCATTATCTTCTTGAACCTGATGCTAAAGAAATTTCTTGTGAGGGGGCTGGAAATGCAAATCTTTGCCTTGGTGGAACTTGTGGTTGCCCGGAGGATATAAATTATACCCGGCGAAATCCTGTTTCCAGCCAGATGAATCTTGTTCACAATTTCCAAAACCGTAATCCTGATAACCTGGTTGATATGGGGATGTTGCTGGAAAGTTATATGTCCGAAAAGTTGACGGCTACTTTTACCCCGGAAGAGTGCCTTGCCCGGATTTATGAGTCAAAATATCTTCTCCGCCCTTACGAACATTTTTATCTTTGTTTGAATGAGAATTGGGTGGATTCTTCGCAGGATATTGAGACTGGTTATTCTGATAAAATTAATTTAACGATTTTTGCTGACCGAGAATCTAAAACGCATGGGGCTTCGAGCCACATATTTTTTGGTCACGGGAAGGAGAAGGTTTTTAAAAAGTCAGAAATGCTACCTGCCCTGAAAGAAAATTTTGAAAAGCCTCAGATTTTCTATTTTGTTCCGGTTCACTTTAGTACAATTTCGCTTGGTTATGCGGTTTTGCAAAATGATTTGGAAAATCCTTTTGTGCCGGGTATGGTTTTTAGGACTTTTATCAGAAATATAAACAACGCCCTGGAAATGTCCAGAACAAAATATCAGATTGGCTATATGGCAGAGCATGACGCTATGACAGATTTGTACAACCGCCGAGGAATGCTCCGCCTGCTCCGTGAAAAATCTCGTTTTGCAAAAAAAGGGGATAAGTGGTTTGTGATTGTCCTTGATATGGACGGTCTTAAAGCCCGAAACGACGAGTATGGTCATAGGGAAGGGGATAGAGGGATTATCACCCTGGCTAAAGCAACTTACAGCATGGCAAATGTTGATGAATTTTGCGTGAGGGCCGGTGGGGATGAGTTCTATCTGATTGGCCTGGGAAAATATTCCGAAGCGGATATTGAGGCTAAACTTTCTGCTTTTGATGATTACATGGCAAAGAAAAATGCAGAACTTGAAGTGCCGGTTTCGGCAAGTCTGGGATATGCTCTTGGGGATTTTGACGGTTTTGAAAGCTACAGAAAAGTACTTGAAAAAGCTGATGAAAAAATGTATGACAGTAAATCAATAAAAAAATTGGGGCTTTAAGAGGCTTTTTAAAGGAGCTTTTGAATGAAAAGAATTATTACTGTCCAAGACATTTCTTGCGTGGGCAAATGTTCACTCACTGTGGCTTTGCCTGTAATTTCTGCAATGGGGGTTGAAGCCTGCGTTCTTCCTACAGCCGTACTTTCAACTCATACAGCTTTTTCTGGTTTTACCTTCCGTGATTTGACCCAGGATATTACGCCAATTTGCGATCAGTGGAAAAAGGAAAAAATCCATTTTGACGCAATTTATACCGGCTATCTTGGTTCTTTTGAGCAGTTGGATTTAATGCACAAGTTATTTGCTGATTTTGGTGGCAAGGATGTTCTTACTATCGTAGATCCTTGTATGGCTGATAACGGAAGTCTTTACAAGGGATTTACTCCAGAATTTGCCCTTGCTATGGCAAAGCTTTGCGGTAAAGCTGATGTAATTGTTCCAAATATGACAGAAGCCAGCTACCTCCTGGGCGTTCCTTATGTTGCGTCTGGTTATGATAAGGCTTATGTTGAAAAAATGCTCAAAGATTTGGCTGCAACCGGTGCTAAAAAAATTGTCCTCAAAGGTATTGAATTTGAGGAAGAAAAAATTGGAATTGCAGCTTATGATTCTACAACCGATAAAATCACCTGGTATTTCCACAAAAAAATGCCACAGAGTTTCCACGGTACTGGTGATATTTTTGCCAGCGTTTTGACAGGAGCTCTTATGCGTGGAAAATCTCTAGAAGATTCTTATAAACTGGCTGCGGATTTTGTAGTTGAGTCTATAAAAGAAACTTTGTCCCACAAAGACTACAACTGGTATGGCGTAGATTTTGAAGCTGCCGTGCCGTTCTTGATTTCAAGATTGTAGGATTTTGATTGGCGTCCGGTGGGCAACTCGCCCACCCCGGTGTGCCAATCCCCCTACTTAGCCGCCTTCTGGTAACTTGCCTTAATCTCATCAGCAAAAAGTTTGTTCTGATCGCTGCGGAGTGGAACCGAGAAAACTGGTTTTCCATCGTCTGGCGAAATCCTCCAGATGTGCATTGGGTCAGAAGTGTAGGCCGGGCTATCCGGATTGTTCAAATACCAGTCCAAAACTGCAATAAAACAGAGGGTGTATTTCAACAAATTTGCATTGTTGGCAGTTGTGTTGGCAGTTCTGTTTTGGGCACCCAGCAAAACATCCAGGCGTTTTGAAACTTCATTCGGAATAGAAAATTTGTAATGTTCCCAAGGATTTTCAATCAGCTTACATTCGCCTCGGGTTTTTGCCTTTTGGTCACATTCGTTTATAACCAGGGTCAAATATTTTCTTGCAAAGTCAGTTCTGTGGAACAAAGCCCTGATTTTACTTTCATCTGCCGGATGTTCAAGCAAAAGCTGGTCAAATTTAAAATGTGGCAAATAGTGATAAGTTGTCTGCCACAAAAGCGACGTAATCGTTTTTTTACCGATGTGAGTTTTATCAAAATCAGAAGTCGAATAAACAGAATTTACCAGTTCAATCAAAGGCTCACAGTAAAGTTGCTCAAATGTTTCTTCTCGGTAAGCAGACCAATCATCCATCACCTGGACAATATTGTCGCTACCCTTTTTCTGTTCCCCTGGTTCTGCAAATTTAATATTTCGGCAGCCCTGGAAACAATCCTCAATAATTCTCTGCAAAACATTTATAGTCTGGACAGGATTTTCTGGCGAGAGAATGTTAAATCCATCATCATACTTATACAAAGGCTGGAAATAAGGATAAAAATCCGGGTGGTCATCAAGCCTGTTAAAGCCGGCTTCCGGAAAAAGCTGATTCAAAAGTTTAAGCCCGGTGATTACAGTCGAATCTTTTACGCCTTTTTGTGGTGGAGGAGGGGCTTTTGCCTTTTTTTCTTCCGCGGTAGGCTCTTTTGGCTTTTCCGGCAAGAGAAGGTCAAATTTGTGAAGGCCTACGAATTTTAAAATTTCGCCAACTTTGGTGTTGAAGAACTGGGGATAAGGTTCGTAGGAATCAGAACACATTCTAAGCAAAAGAGGATAGAGTTTTTTGATAATTTCTGTGTCAATGTAAAGCCACTCGGTGATTGCCTGTTTTGCAAACTTTGAAAGTTTTTCTTTTGGAGCCTCAGGATAAGCTGCTTCATCAGAATAAATTTCCTTAATCACCTTTGGGATTTTGTTATTTCCAAAATAGTAAACGGTGATTAAAGGCTTGTAAATCTGGCGGACAAGGGGAATTAAATCTGCAACAATCATAGGCTGTGGAGCTAACTGCAAATTTATATATTCAACCTTGATTGGCTGCATAGCCCAGCCTGCCACCATTCGCAAAAACTTAAATTTTGTTTCAGTCCCGCTGGCAATTTTTGATTTATAAGTAGCCGGAGCAATCTGGATTAAAGTTTTTATGACAGTGATAAAAGCTTCCATATGTTCCATCATGCCCTTGAGGGTATATTCATAAAATTCCGGGATAATTTTTTCTGTGCCGTTTTTCTGCCAGGCTCTAATAAAATTGAACATTCCGTAATTAGGCTTGATTTTGTATTCAGGGGCCATCATCAGCTTATCAATGGCGTTGGCAACTTTTTTTGGCATTTGAGGCAAGTCTTCTCGAACGTGTTTTTTATTTGTAGGATTTATTCCTGCCATTCCGCCACTTTTCCCGCCATTTTTTGCCCCTGCGCCAGAACCAGAGCCACTAGGTGCCTGCCTTATGATGCGACCGGCTTTCGGATTTCCAGAATTTCCCTCCCCAGAAGAAGATTTGGACGTGCGTTCATACATGACCTGACCGCCAAGTTTTTTTGCCATTGCAGCCGCGTCTGACGCACTGATGTCGCCAATATTTTTTCTTGTTTTGTCGAGAGTTCCAGGTGCCCAATCGGCAGTTCTGTTGATTTCGTCAGCCATTGCTATCTCCTATTTTTTTTACACGACGAGTAAAAAACTACAGTCGCAACATTCCTTTTTGTAAAATTCCAGGGAAGCCCTTCAAGGTGATTTTTTCACCATCTTTAGTTAAAAGCACTCCATCAAACTTCCCATAAATTGAAGTGTAATTTGCCCTCAGGGCAATCAGATTTAATGCCCTTTTATTTAACGAAATAGGGGTAAAAGTCAAATCGACCATACTTTCCGTATCCTGAATAATCCACTGTTTTGAAATTCCAAAAGGGTGGGTCATGTAAACAGGGGGGAGAGCGGTTGTCACCCCATCAACAATCAAAGTATTACTATTGTAAGAATCAGAATCAGCCGCATCCAGATTTGAACTCGAAATATGAAAAATCACGTTTTTGCCCTTTACATTGCCAATTCCATAAGTAAAATTCTGGGTTGAATGGAACTTGTAATAAGCTCTAGAAAGGACCATCATCGCAAGTCCCTTAGATTCATCAGCCCCTTCCTTATTTATACTGATTTGTCCCTGAGCCAGCATCGACGAAATCCAGGTAGCAGAACATCTTGAAGATGTAGGAGAAGGGCAGACTGACAGATTATCAGCATGCATACCATCTTCCATGGGCGAATAAACATAGCCTTCTATATTTGGCCTTACACTGTCCCCTTTTAATTTAAATGATAAAGCGTGGTGCTGGTGATTTCGCCCCCAGGAAATTTTTAAAAATCTTTTTTTAAGATAACAGGCACAAATTCCCCGATTTGTTGTAGTAGGAACAAATCGTTTTCTAGGTGGCATAAAAGTGTGATAAACGTACTTTTTTCCGGTTTCCTTATTCCAGAGAGTAAGTTCACCCATCCCAATCACCTTGAAATCAATAAAAGAAGCCATTCCAATAAATTTTTCGAGTGAAAATGCAAAATTTAATCGGCTTTTGATTCTCAAATTTGAAATAAAAGAAGGGAGAGGGAGCCCAGCATAAGGTGCTCTCATTCCTCTGATGTCGATTTTGGGAGAAACACCTTCATAAGAACCAAAACTTGCCTTCCCAGCCTGAATAATTTGCTTTGGGGCCTGGGAAAATTCTCTAGAATACATATCTTTACTATTATAAAGATGTTGTAACTGATTGTAAATAATTTGTCATATCAGCCAAAGGGATATAAAATAAGGGGTAGTTTTAGAGATAACTTTAAACTTCACGAAAATAGGGGGCAATTATGGCTATAAAATGTTATTCATCAGGGGCTGCACAGGAAGTCACAGGCTCAAGGCACTTTTTTGAAGTTGATGACAGACTTTACATGGTCGATTGCGGTTCTTTCCAAGGGAAGCGCCGTGAATCCGACGAAAAAAATCGTAATTTTGATGTTGATATAGAAAATCTTGAAGGGGTGATTTTGACCCACGGCCATTTGGACCACTGCGGACTTTTGCCCCTTCTCGTAAAAAAAGGCTACACCGGCAATATTTTTGCGACCCCAGCCAGTCGCGATATTGCCAACCTGGTTATGATGGATTCAGCCAGAATTCAAGCCCACGATGCAGAATTCCTTGCCAAACAGGCCCGTAAAAAAGGCGAAAAATTTTACTGGAAGCCACTTTACAACGAAGGCGACTGCATTACGGCGGCAAATCAGATTGTGTCGCTTTCTTACAATCGTTCTATGTATATTGGCCCAAATGTTCAGCTGGAATTTTTTGATGCAGGTCATATTTTGGGTTCAGCTTTTGCAAATATCACAATCAATCCAAATAAAAATCATCCCGAAAAAGAAAAGCGAATTCTTTTTACTGGTGATATAGGCCGCAAGTGTAAGCCAATTATCCGTAATCCTGCTACAGATTTTCCTGCCCCAGATTACATTTACCTTGAATCTACTTACGGCAACAAACTCCACGATAATCACGATTTTGCCATGCACGAACTTGAACGCATTGTCCGCGAAGCTTGTGCCAAAAAGGGCAAAATCATCATTCCATCTTTTGCGATTGAAAGAACCCAGGAACTCGTTTTTTATTTGCACCTCCTCACCGATCAGAAAAAAATCCCAGTTCTCCCGATTTACGTCGACTCTCCAATGGCAAGCAACGTCACTTCTGTTTTCCGCGTTCATCCTGAATGTTATGATGATAGCGTCAACGAAGCCTTTTTAAAACATCACAAAAATCCTTTTGGTTTTAATTCTCTAAAATATACAACCAGCGTGGAAGAATCCAAGGAGTTGAACGAAAAAGAAGGCCCTATGATTATCATAGCGGCTGATGGAATGTGTGAAGCGGGCCGGGTTCTTTATCATCTTGCAAATGGCATTTCTGATCCTAAAAACACGGTTATGATTGTCGGTTATATGGCAGAAAATACTTTGGGCCGTCGAATTTTTGATGGTCAGTCCAAAGTTAAGATTTTGGGGGATGAATACCCTGTTAAGGCGAAAATTGAACGTTGTAATGGCTTTAGTGCCCATGCTGATTACAGCGAGATGATTGAATGGCTGGGCGAAATTGACACCAGCCGGCTCAAAAAAATCTTCCTTATCCATGGTGAAAAAGACCAGCAAGAAGGTTTTAAGCAACATCTGGCAGAGGCTGGCTTTAAGGATGTGGAAATAGTGGAGGCCGAAAAAGAGTATTTTCTTTAAGTGTCTCTTGTTTTTCTTGATGAAAGAAAGGCAATTCACTATTATTTACGGTAAGTTGAAAACAAATAAGTTCCGAGCGGAAAGTTTTTCTATTTTAAAACAGAATCATAAAGGAGGCTGTTTTGAAAGTCGGAACAAATCAATATCCAAGGGAATCATGAAGGAGTCCTGAGGAAAAAGAGGTACATTATGGCTTTAAGACCAGAATGGGAAGGTTTTAATTCTGATGGTTTATGGACAAGTGAAGTTAACGTACGTGACTTCATTCAGGCAAACTACACTCCGTATGATGGCGATTCATCATTCTTGGCAGGTCCTACTTCTGCAACACAGAAATTGTTCGATGAACTTCAGAGATTGCAGAAAGAAGAACACAACAAAAAGTCTGTAGGTTTGGACGGAAAAGAAAGAACTGGTGTTCTTGACATGGATACTGACATTGTTACAGGTCTTACTTCTCATCCAGCTGGATACATTGGACCAGACGGAAAAGAACTTGAACAGGTTGTTGGACTTCAGACAGACAAACCATTGAAGAGAGCATTTATGCCTTTTGGTGGAATTAAGATGGCTGAACAGTCATGCGAAATGTATGGCTACAAACCAAATCCTGAATTACATAAAGTATTTACAGAATATCACAAGACACACTCTGACGCTGTATTTGATGTTTACACTCCAGAGATTCGTCGTGCCCGCAAGGCTCACATTTTGACAGGTCTTCCTGACACTTACGGACGTGGTCGTATTGTTGGTGACTACCGCCGTATCGCTCTTTATGGTATCGATTACCTTATCGAACAGAAGGAAGCTGACAAAGCTAACTGTGGCAATGGAACCATGACAGAAGACATTATCCGCCTTCGCGAAGAAATTGCTGAACAGATTAAAGCTTTGAAAGGAATGAAGGCAATGGCTGCTCTTTATGGTTTTGATATTTCTAAACCAGCTACAACAGCTAAAGAAGCATTCCAGTGGCTCTACTTCGGTTACCTTGCTGCTATCAAAACACAGAACGGTGCTGCAATGTCTGTAGGACGTATTTCTACATTCTTGGATTGTTACATTGAACGTGATTTGAAAAAAGGCATTCTTACAGAAGAAAAAGCTCAGGAACTTGTTGACCATATCGTTATGAAGTTCCGTATGGTACGTTTTGCTCGTATCGAATCTTATAACCAGCTCTTCTCTGGTGACCCAATTTGGGCTACTTTGGAAGTTGCAGGTCTTGGCCAGGACGGACGTTCACAGGTAACAAAGAACGACTACCGCTTCCTCCACACTTTGGAAAACATGGGACCTTCTCCAGAACCAAACATTACAGTTTTGTATTCTAAGAGACTTCCAGAAAACTTCCGCAAATACGCTGCAAAGATTTCTATTGATACATCTTCTATCCAGTACGAAAACGACGATGTTATGCGTCCAATCTGGGGTGATGATTATTCTATCTGTTGTTGTGTATCTGCAACTCAGACTGGTAAAGAAATGCAGTTCTTCGGTGCTCGTGCTAACTTGGCAAAAGCTCTCCTTTATGCTATCAACGGTGGTAAAGACGAAGGTGCAGGACTTACTCCTTATGTTCAGGTTGCTCCAGAAATGCAGCCAATCACATCAGACTATCTTGATTACGACGAAGTAATGAGAAAGTACGATGTAATGCTTGACTGGCTTGCTGACTTGTATGTAAACACATTGAACTTGATTCACTACATGCACGATAAATACTACTACGAAGCTGCAGAATTGGCCCTCATCGATACAGATGTTCGCCGTACATTCGCAACTGGTATTGCCGGCTTCTCTCACGTAGTTGACTCACTTTCTGCTATCAAATATGCAAAAGTTAAGGTTATTCGTGATGATCACGGTCTTGCTTGCGATTTCAAACCAGAAGGAGACTTCCCACGCTATGGTCAGGATGATGACCGTGCTGACGAAATCGCTGTATGGCTTTTGAAAACATTTATCACAAAGATTAAGAAGCACCCAACATACCGCAATGCTGAACCAACAACATCTATCCTTACAATTACTTCTAACGTTGTTTACGGTAAGGCAACAGGTGCTCTTCCAAATGGAAGACCAGCACATGCACCATTCTCACCAGGAGCTTCTCCATCTTACGGTGCAGAAACAAAAGGTTTGATTAAATCTTTGAACTCTGTAGCAAAAGTACCTTACAAATATTCTTTGGACGGTATTTCAAATACACAGACAATCAACCCTTCTGCTTTGGGACATGATGAAAACGAAAGAATTGACAACCTGGTAAGTGTTCTTGACGGATACTTCTCTAAGGGAGCTCACCACTTGAACGTAAACGTATTCGGTGTTGAAAAACTCAAGGATTGTCAGGCTCACCCAGAAAAACCTGAATATGCTAACTTCACAGTTCGTGTATCTGGTTACGCTGTACGCTTCATCAACCTTACAAAGGAACAGCAGGACGACGTTATCGCTCGTACTTGCCACGCTTCACTCTAGTCAGTATTTTTTCTGATTAAGCGAAATGGCCACCCCGCCAGGGATTTTTCTGGTTGGGGTGGCTTTTTTTTGCCTTCCAGGGCGTTAATTTCCATTCCAGGGGCGTCATGCTGAACTTGTTTCAGCATCTCTGCTTCTAAAAAGATGCGTTTTCAGAGGTTCATTAAAAATTGCAATTTTTATCTCTTCCCATTATGATAATTTTATGTTTGATTACTACT
>CAZGDL010000064.1:9268-10892 GCA_964525075.1 uncultured Treponema sp. | reverse complement strand
CAGTGCATTCAGTATCTGATTTTGGGGGGCGGAAATCTGGTGTTGGGTGGAACAAGTGGGGCAATCGCTGATGGAGTCAGCATTGTCCGCAATCTTCTTTCGCTCAAAATTGAATTTAACTGGCTTTTGAAGGTGCTTTTTATAGGCCTGCAAGTTGCCTTGACCGCGATTTTTAATAATGCGGGATTTATAGGCTGGTTGCCTCCCCTCGCCGCCTGCATTTTTACCTGGTGTGTAGACACAAAAAACGAAATTCTTTTGAAACTGCTGATAATTTTGGCCCAGGCTATGTGGGCTATTTACGATTTGTATTTTAAGAATTTTTCGACTATGGCTTTTGACATTGCAACAATCGGGTCTAATCTGGTGGGAATTTTTATGATTTTAAGAGCAAAAAAGGAATAATGTTCGGCTACCAGAAAAAGGGTCGCCGGGGAATGCCTTGGCGGGTGGAGCGTGTAGCAGTTTAGCCACCGCAGGCGGAGCCTGGAGAACTAGAAAAAATTCTGGCGGGGTTGGGAAATTTGGCACCTCGGCAGGGGGATTTTGCAATCCCCAGGTCCAGGCAGGCTCCGCCGAGGAGGCCGAGCAGATCCCGAATCAAGTTCGGGATGACGACCGCTGCGGAAAGGGGAACTAAAAGGCTAATCTTCCCCCAAAAAATCCTGATATTCTCCCCTCCTTGCAAAGAAATTTCCCTCTCATTATCTTTATAAGCATGAATTATATTTACAATAACAAAGAAGAAATGGATAAATTGCTGGAGCGGTTTTGTCGCTATGTAAAAATCTGGTCGGAAAGTGACGGTAAGTCTGCTGACCAGGGGATTTTTCCTTCGACGGAAAGGCAGTGGGATTTTGCCAAGGTTCTGGTCAAGGAATTGCGGAACTTAGGAACGCGAAATGTTTATCTGACTGATAACTGTTATGTTGTCGGGAAAATTGATTCGAATATTCTGGATGCGGAGGAACGAAAAAAATATCCTTCGATTTTGCTTATGGCTCATATGGATACTGTGGATGAAGTATCGGGAAAAGACGTTCATCCGGTAATTTCTATGCCTTCTGCCTCGGAATCTCCGACCGGCCAGGCGGATACAATCATAAAAACTGATGGAAAAACTTTGCTGGGGGCAGATGATAAGGCTGGAGTGGCTGCAATTATGACGGCGGTGGAATATCTGATGAATCATTATGAAAGCCTCCCCCACGGTCCAATTGAGGTTATGTTTTCGCCTGATGAGGAAACCGGCCACGGTATGGATAAAGTGCCTCTAAATATCATTAAGTCTAAATGTGCTTATACGGTGGATGGCGGAGATGAGGGGGAACTCGAGGCGGAATGTTTTAATGCTTGGTCTGCCACTGTTAAATTTACCGGCAAGGCTTGTCACACTGGAGATGCTAAGGCTGGTGGTATGGTGAATGCTGTGTCTTTGGCTGGGGATTTTGTTTCAAGGCTTCCGCGAGATATGGCTCCGGAAACTACGGACGGCTACCAGGGTTTTATTGCGCCTATGGAAATTTCGGGAACTATTGAGTCGGCCCAGGTGGATTTACTTTTGCGGGCTTTTACAATAGAAGAAATTGAGAGGGAGAAAGAGATTATCAGGAAGGTGGCGGAA
>CAZGDL010000064.1:3691-9168 GCA_964525075.1 uncultured Treponema sp. | reverse complement strand
GGCCCCTTCCGTCGAAATCACCTTTAAACAACAATATCTCAACATGAAAGAAAACCTGGACAAAAATCCAGATGTCGTAGCTCGGCTCGAAAAAGCCTACCAGGCGGCCGGCGTCCAGATTCGTCATAAGGCTATCCGGGGCGGAACTGATGGTTCTCGCCTTACAGAACTTGGCATTCCGACTCCAAACATTTTCACCGGTGCCCACGATTTTCATTCAAGAAATGAATGGTGTTCTCTAAACCAAATGTCAAAAGCTGCCGATGTTTTAATTAATCTTTTAACTAGGACAGATTTATGCACGAATACGTAATTGAGGGTGGTTATCCAATTCAGGGGACAGTTACAGCCAGCGGCAACAAAAACGCCGCTTTGCCTTGTTTGACAGCGACACTTTTAACAAATGAACCAGTAATCCTCCATAACATTCCTGAAATCCAGGATACAAATGTTATGATTGAAATTTTGAAATCTCTGGGAGCTAGCGTTGAAAAAATCAGTAAAAATAACTGGAAAATTCAATGCAAAGATCTGAAATCTTCTGAACTCCCTCGCGAAATGACCAAAAAAGTGCGAGGCTCAATCGTTTTTGCAGGTCCACTTCTAGCTAGAACTGGAAAATGCGAGATGATGCCTCCTGGGGGCGATGTAATAGGCCGCCGCCGTGTAGACACCCACTTTTTGGCCCTTGAACAACTGGGGGCAAATATCGCGGTAAATGGCCACTTTGCTTTTTCTGCAAACAAACTTGTCGGGGCAGACATTTTCCTAGACGAAGCTTCCGTAACCGCTACCGAAAACGCAGTTATGGCAGCTTCTCTTGCAGAAGGTACAACCTGTATCAAAAATGCGGCCAGCGAACCTCATATCCAGGATTTGTGCAATATGCTCAATTCTATGGGGGCAAAAATTTCGGGCGTGGGCAGCAATATTCTGAAAATTGAAGGTGTAAAAAAACTTCACGGCACAGAATTCACGATTGGGCCTGATTATATCGAAATTGGTTCTTACATCGGAATGGCAGCAGCCACCCACGGCAAAATTACGATTAAAGGTATTCGCTCTGAAGAGATGAGGCCGCTAAAGTACAGTTTTGCAAAGTTGGGAATTTCCTGGCGGATTGATGGCGACCAGCTGACAGTTCCAAATACCCAGGAATTAAAAGTTAATAATGATTTAGGAAATGCCATTCCGAAAATTGATGATATGCCTTGGCCGGGCTTCCCTGCCGATTTAACTTCGATTATGACTGTAGTTGCCACCCAGGTTGAAGGCACAGTCCTGATTTTTGAAAAAATGTTTGAAAGCCGAATGTTTTTTGTTGATAAGCTGATTTCCATGGGGGCAAAAATTACTTTGTGCGACCCTCACAGGGCGGTCGTTTGCGGGCCTTGTATGTTGCACGGCGATCATCTTGTTTCGCCAGATATTCGTGCCGGTATGGCAATGGTGATTGCGGCTATGTGTGCCCACGGAAAAAGCCGAATCAGTAATGTCTATCAGATTGAAAGAGGATATGAAGATTTAGTCGGCCGCCTGCAAAAATTGGGTGCCCATATCGAAAGGGTTGAGGTGGAATAAATAGCCACGACAGCGATTTTCAAAAATCCCTTAGACTAAAACCAAACCTTTGTTGTGTAAAATCTGCAATTCTCCTTGGAGTTTTGCAGATTTTTTTATTTTTGCCCCAGCTTCCAACCTTTTTTCGTTTTTTGATTCGGGGCTCAGGTCTTGCAAAATTGTTACAAGTTCGTCAGAAAGAGGCTCTTCAAATTCTTCCTGCAAATAAATCCAAGTGTAGCAGGATTTTTTACTTTTTTGAGGTCCAGAAGCAAGCCAGTAAATTTCTTTATCACCAGAAAGCCTAGAAAAATCCAAATCCTGGGAATTTTTATTTTCGTAACGCAAAATAATTTTTTCTATAAAATCTTTTGGGATTGTAGGATTAGGGACAGGAAAATCAAACCATTTTTGAACTTTCATTTCCAGTTTTTGTCCGTGCATCCATGCTGATAAAGCATTGGCCAAAGGAAGTCCGAATTTATCAAATTTTTCTTCCCCTTTGAAATGCAAATTATTGTCTGCAAAAATAGATTTTCCACTTTTTGGGATTATTGGATTGAGGTCGGAATGCCTTCCCTGCTGCCATTCATAAAAGACCTGAGAATTGCGGGTCAAAACAAATTTATGCCAGAAGGAAGAATCCAAAAGTCCTGCTTCAAAAAATTGCCGCAAAGTTTCCATAGAATTAATGATTGATTGAGGACTGTCATTCCAAAATCCATAAATCATATAAGCATGAACCAAAATCCCGGCTTCCTTAAAAGCTGCACAAGCATCTACAATAGACTCAACATCAACACCTTTGTTTATGTTTTTTAAACCATCACCAGTTGCAACCTCAAGCCCAGCAGACGCCCCACCAAATCCACAATAAGAAAGCAGGGCGGCAAAATCCTTGGTAAAGGCTTTTTCAAAACGAACATTTCCCCAGTAGTAAAGAGGATTTCCATTTTTTGCATTCAAAATAGCAAATTCTTTTAAAAATTTGGGTGGAAGGGCTTCGTCCACAAAATGGATTCCATAAATTCCCTTTTCCCTGGCCGTTTTTAATAAACCGCCATACAAATTTTTGACATCCACAGGCCGATAACCGCAAACATAATCCAACTGGGTATCGCAAAAAGCACATTTGTGCCAGTAGCAGCCGTGGGCCAGATAGGCTTTTATCCACGCTCCATCATTCCAAAGCCGGTGCATAGGATTTTCATCATCACAAACCCTAGGATAGCGGGAAAAATCAATATCAGAATAATCAGGGATAATTTGGGCGGTAATTTCGGATTCATATTTTTCCACCTCAGTATTTTGAAAAACCGGCTCAATAATTTTTTCATCAGAAAACTGGCGGAGTTTATAAAGGGGGATTTTATCAGCAAAGGTCTGATTTCCACCAAAAACAGGACTTTCATCACCAAAAGCAGTCCCAAACTCCATCATCTCAAACAATTCTCTATAAGAACCATATCCCCTATCATAAGAAATAGCGTCAATATATTTTGCAAGAGCAAAATCGCAGGCATCCCGCAGTTCTGTATTCACAAAACCACCACCAATTGCGACGTAAGTTCTTTTTCCAAAATGCTGTTTAAAATAGCGGGCAGTATAAAGGGCTGGCAAAAAAGTTCCAGCAAAGGGGATCGAAATGCAAAGTAAATCAGGAGGAGGATTTTTATCAAAAAATTTTTCCAAAACCGGCTGATAAAAATGTTGCATTATCGGAGAATCCAGATTTTTTTCGATTTGGGAAAAATCCCTGTCATCGACTGTAAGACTTTCCGCATAACGAATAAGGGAAAATTCAGGATCAAAAACTGTTGTGATGTAATCAGCTAAATCTGCAAGGGCGTAGGAAGCGAGAAAACGAACGTCGTCAACGGTGGGCTCGTGATTTAAGCCGGCAAGAAAATTTTCCATGCGAGCTCCCCGAGGTGCAAAGGGCGAAAACAAAAACTGGTGCTCTTTTTCGCGACCTTTTCCGCAAAGAATCAAAAGAATATCATCAATCCAATTTATCCAATTATTTTTTGTGCTGATATAGCGACGGATATTAAAAGCCGTGTTTTCATCTCCATTTTGCAAAGCCTGGCCAGCCATTTTTTCGGCATTTTTTTGAGAAAGGGCAAACAGTTTTGTCAGTCCTTCTTTTGAAAAAATTGAATAAACAAGCTCAATGCTCAAATCATACCAGTGGCAATCGTGCCCCAAAGTTTTAAAAAAGGCCGTAAGGTAAGCCCCAGAAGGATATGGAGAATTTAACTGAACTAGAGGTGGAGTGATGACTGAAATTTTCATTATGATGATTATAAGGAAATAACGGCCATAAGAAAACCTCTAAAAATTGCAAATTTTAGCCGTTCAGTTATACTGATAGAGTGATAACTTTTGAAACAAACGTAAAAATTCCTTTTCTCTGGGGTAAAAGTGCTTTTAAAAAGACTTTTTGGCCACAAATCAACTGGATTGTAGGCCCAAACGGTTCTGGAAAAACTCTGCTTGCCGAAAATCTTGCAAAACAGTTTTCTGGGGCCGGTTATAAGATAAAATTTATTAAAGCCGACAGAAAATACAGCGACCAAATTTCCACCCTAAAGAATAATGAAAAAATCCGACTCCGAATTGAAAAAGTTCTTTCGTCCATGTTCGGAAAATCCATTAAATTTATCGAAGATATAGATCAAACTTTGCTTCCCATCGTCGAAAATAAAGCCTGGAATGTTGAATACCTTTTGGGAGACGCTGAATGTCACGGTCTCCAGGAAATAATCTCCCTGCTTATCAGCCTTTATGATGCTGATGGTGATGAGTGCCTTTTTATTGATGAACCCGAACTCCACCTCCACCCCCAATTCCAGACATTTTTTATGAACGAAATCCGAAAAGAGGTGAAAAATTCTTCTCACCGTATGTTTTTTCTGATTACCCACTCCCCTTTTTTCATTGATCTGCGAACTCCGGAAGATTTAACAGGGGTAATTTGTTGCCACGTTAACAAAGTGCCTTCTAATATAGAAGAACTTTCTAATGATGATGAAGGGCTTTTCCGCCGTTTTTTGCCCCGCTTTAACACTTATCACAAGCAGTTCTTTTTTTCAGACAACCAGATTTTTGTAGAAGGCTACACCGACCAGCAGATGTTCACTTATCTTTTGAATTATATTGATGATGATTATGGGGCGGCAGGCACAGGCATTATTGATGTGGGCGGAAAAGATGAACTGGGTGTTTTTTGCAAGGTGTGTTCGCTTTTGGGAACTAATGGCAGAATCATCACAGATTTGGATTCGCTTTTTAGTGGCAAATTAAGGGAAGTTTTTTGTCATGATAAAAGGGTTATCCAGTGGCTTCATAAACAAAAAGAAAAACAGGAATCTTTTTATAAGAGGATTTTTACCCCAAAAGAACTAGAAAACGAAGTCACCCTGGAACGCCTGATTTTTCGCCTGGAAAAATATTTAACTCAATTAGGTCTTGATTTCAACCGCCAGGCAAAAAATCATCCTTTGCCAAACAGCCTCAAACCCTTTATGGAAAAACTCAAACTTTTGCAAAAAAAATACCAGAACGCAGCTGCCATCGACACCTACAAAACCGTCCTTTTGCAGGGAGTCAACAACGAAGAAGAAGCTCTAGCAAAATTCCTAAATCCCCAGATTGCAAAAACAATTCCAATCATCAAAAATCTGGCTGCCTTGATTTTGGCCGGGGCAGAAGCGGCCCGAGTTTACGTTCTTCACAGGGGCTGCATCGAACATTATTATTCTCAAACTCACTTAAAATATATGCCAGTATCCGCAAAAGACAAACTTTTCAGAAACGAACTAGATTTTATCCAATCCGCCCACAGAAAATCAGTCAGAAAAGCATACAGAGAGCTGATTGAGATTTTGGAAAAGGCCACGGGGAAAAATTAAGGG
>CAZGDL010000064.1:0-3591 GCA_964525075.1 uncultured Treponema sp. | reverse complement strand
AAAAAAATGGCTTATGTAAAAAATTTATTTGACCAGAACTTTATTCAATACGCGTCTTACGTTATTCGAGACCGTGCAATTCCTGAAATCACAGATGGATTAAAACCAGTTCAAAGACGAATCATTCATACTTTAATCAAAAATGATGATGGACGTTTTACAAAAGTTGCAAATGCAGTTGGTAAAGTAATGGCCTATCATCCTCATGGAGATGCTTCCATTTACACAGCCCTGGTAAACCTTGCAAACAAGGAACTTTTCATCGACAAGCAGGGAAACTTTGGAAATATGTACACTGGCGATGGGGCTTCAGCTCCTCGTTACATTGAATGCCGCCTCCGCCCTGTCACCAAGGATATTTTAAACACAAATCCTAGAATTACCCAGTATGTTGATACTTATGATGGCCGCGATACCGAACCTGTCGCTTTCCAGGCAAAACTTCCCCTAGTTCTTATTCTTGGGGCAGAAGGAATTGCCGTTGGTATGTCGACCTACATTCTCCAGCACAATATTCACGAAGTTATTGAAGCCGAAAAAAAATGCCTGCGTGGCGAAAAATTTCAGCTTTATCCGGATTTTCCAACTGGCGGTTTAATTGATGTTTCTGATTATCAGGATGGACTTGGAAAAATTGTTACCCGAGCCAAAATGGATACCAGCGATGATAAAAAAATCGTCATCACAGAACTTCCTTACGGTTCTACGACAGAAAGTCTTTGTGATTCTATCGAAAAAGCGGTAAAAAACGGAAAAATCAAGGCTTCTTCTATCCAGGATTATACTTCTGATAAGGTTAATATCGAAATCAGACTGCAAAGAGGAGTTTATACAAAAGATGTTGTCGATTCACTTTACGCTTTTACGGAATGTGAGCAGACAATTTACTGCAATCTTCTCGTAATCAAAGATAATATGCCGGTTCAAATGACCTGTACCCAGGTAATTCAGCACCACTCAAAACAGTTGGTTGGCATTTTAAAAAGAGAACTTGAACTTGAAAAAGAAGATTTGATGGAAAAACTTCATCTGAGAACTTTGGAAAGAATTTTCGTTGAAGAAAGAATTTATAAGAAAATCGAAACTCAAAAAACTGAAGAAGGCGTAAACAAGGCTGTAAAAGACGGCTTTAAGCCTTTTAAAGATGAACTTATCCGCCCTATTACAGATGAAGATGTTGAACACCTGCTCCGTATCCCAATCAGAAGAATTTCTCTTTATGATATGAACAAAAACAGGCAGGAAGTTACAGCAATCAACAATAGGATTAAGGAAATCAACAGACTTTTAAAACACCTCGTTGACTACGCAATTTCCTGGCTGGAAGGCCTGCAGGCAAAACTCGATACAAAAAATCAAAAACGCAAAACCCAGCTCACAAATATTCACACGGTTGACGTAAAAGCCGTCACCAAACGCGACAAGCCTTTCCGCTACGACGAAAAATCCGGATACATTGGAACTGGAGTTGCAGGCGGAGTGGAACTTTTCAAAGTTACCCCATTCGACAAAATCCTTTATGTCCGAAAAAGCGGAATTTATTCTGTTTCGGAAACGCCAGATAAACTTTTTGTTGGCCCAGAAATGCGTTATTGCGGATTTGCAGACAAAGAAAGCCTGGCAAAAGTCCTTTTCACAGTAATTTACCGCGAACCAGAAACACAGTATGTTTACATCAAACGTTGCAAAATCCCTGCCTTTATTATGAATCGTGATTACTTTTTGGCACCAGAAGGCATGGAAGTTCTCCATATCGACACCCGCAAGACTTTTTCATTCACTTTGAATTATGTAAAAAAGCCAAAAATGAAAGTTTTGACAGAAACATTCAAAGCTGGTGATTACGAAGAAAAATCCCTTAAAGCAAAAGGCGTTCGCCTGGTTGCAAAAGAAGTTCAGTCTATTGAAGTTCAGAGCGACAAGCCTAAACAGGGAAGTTTGTTTTAATCTGGGGCGCTTGGTCTGATGGATATTCTGATTAAAGAAGTGCAAACCGAAGAAACTATAAAGGGTTCGAGGTTTTTATCCCAACTAATTCCTTGTCAAAGCCAGGCGGAAGCCCGAGAAATTATCAAAAGTCAAAAAACGAAATATGCTGATGCCAGACACGTCGTTCACGCCTTTGTGATTGGTTCCGCTGGCGAAATTATGGGAATGAGTGATGATGGAGAACCTTCCGGGACCGCCGGCCGCCATGTTTTGGACGTTCTCAAAGGTCGAAAATGCACAAACGCTATTTTGACAATTACCAGGTGGTTTGGCGGAACGCTACTAGGCACAGGCGGACTTGTAAAAGCCTACTCCGGCGGTGCAAAAGCGGTAATCGAAAAAGCCAACTCGGAAAATGCCTTTGAAGAACTAGTCGCAAAAGCCCCATTTTCTTTTTCTGTGGATTATTCTACCTACAAAATCGTAAAAATCGCACTGGAAAACTTCCACATTTACAATTTATCTGAAGATTTTGCCACTGAGATTTTAATAAATGGCCAGGTTAAAGAAGATGAATGGCAAGTTTTAGCAAAAAAACTCCTGGATTTGAGCAATGGGAAGATTAGGATTTAAGTGTACCATGCTGAACTCCAGAACATCATGCTTTCCCCCAGCACGTGGTACAAGTCCGGAGTGTCGTTTTGACGGTCTGGGGAGTTGAAAATTTTAGAGCTCCCCTTGACAATTAACACTGTCTGATTTACATTTTCTGTGTTGCGGATTCAGAGATTTATCTAAAAAAGTTTGTTTTGAGGTTTTTATGTCTGCCAATTCTGATTTCGATGAATTAACAATGTCATTTTCTTATGGTGACGATTTTGATGATTTCGACGAGTCTTTCGAAGAAGAAGATGATGATTTTGATAATTACGAAGAGGATGATGAAGAACTGGATGCTTTCGATGATGACGCCGATCTTTATTATGATGACGTTTTCAAAGAAGAAGATGATGTAGACGAACCTTACGATGACCACGAAGCCGAGGACGGCTACGGTGCATTTAAAGCAAGTTTTGATGACGAGGAATAAAAAATAAGGCTGCCCTTTTATTTAGGACAGCCTTTTTCATTAGGATTTATTTTTCTTCTATTTCAATCACTCGGCCGGCGTGCCAAAGTTTTTCCAAATCATAAAACTGGCGAGCTTGCTCTGACATCAAATGCACAACAATCGAACCTAAATCAATTAAATTCCAATCATCGCCATCTGGGCTTTTGCGATTTGTCAGGTGGATTTGCAAATCATTATCCTTTATATAATCCTTTACCTGTTTATAAAGGCCCTGCCAGTGGGTAGAACTGCTTACTGTCACAATTACAAAATAATCAGTCCAACTATTTAATCCGCTAATATCCAAAAGAGTAACATCTTTACCCTTTCCATCAATCATCAATTTTGCAATTTCAATTGCTTTTTCTTCTGTTGTTTTCATCATCATTTTGGGAAATTACCTAGAAATTACATAACGACCGTTAAAATCTTTGCCAAGGATAATCGTAAAGTCAACGTTCGCTTCTGAACTGGAATTTCCTGCCTCCTCAAATTCATCTTCATCTTTAATATTTGTACAGTGAATAAACTCACCCACAATTTTTGCAATT
>CAZGDL010000063.1:0-10993 GCA_964525075.1 uncultured Treponema sp. | reverse complement strand
TCCATATTATATGCGTGACCCTGCAAGTTTGGGGCCTGTCGACGGTTATATTGAATTGGACGGAAATTTTTCTGTTGGTACAGACAAAATTTACCTGCAATCTGGCGTAAATCACAATTCTTTTGGGCCTTTTTATGGCGACAGCACGGTTCTTTCTCCGAACGCCAAGCATACTGCCAATTTTTCTTTTGTTTATAACCCTGGAAGGTGGTCTTATACTCAGGCACTTTTGGGGCTTTCTGCATCCAATGCAACAAGTGATGACCTTTTTTCTCAAAAATATCTGGCAATTCATTCGGTAAATGGCCAGATTTGCCAGTGGCTGTCAGCAGCCTTTTATGAAGTTTCAATCTTTGGAGGGCGTTTTGAACCTGCTTATTTAATTCCTGTTCCTTTTATGATAACTCAGGGGCTTTCTGGTTTTGATGATAATATTTTTATGGGACTTACAATCAACATAAAGCCTGTATCAAATCTTACCTGGTCAAATGACTTTTTTATTGATGATTTAAGCGTAAACGACCTGGTAAAATTCAAATTTGACACAAAAATCCGGGGAACTTTCCAAACAGGCCTAAAATATGTTCCTGAAAATCTTTCTTTCCTGGGCCCTATTAAATTAAACTACACCCTCATCACTCCTTATATGTACACCCACAAGCAAAATCTCATAGATTCTGCAACTGGTGGCTATAAAACTGGAACTTTATCTGTAATAAATTATCAGGAATATACTACCGCCGGCTATGCTTTGGGCTCGGCTCTCTCACCAAATACCGATAAAGTTGCAATTTCTGCCACTTTTACGCCAATTAAAGGGTTGAATGTAAATCTCAGTGGGGCTTTTATCCGCCATGCAAATGTAAATGAATCTCTGGAAATTGACGAAGCAATTTCTTATCTTAATTCTCCTGCCGGCTATTTTACTACTGACGGTGGTATTCATAATCACTGTCACTACCTGGAAAATGGCCAGGAAGGCGAGTATTCTTATCTTCCATCAGCCTGGGACCGCTTTATGTTTATGACTCAGGAAACAAAAATGTACACAGTTCAGGCCGGCCTGGACATTGACTACACTTTGCCATCTACAAAATTCGGTAATTTTTCTGTAGGTCTTGCCTATTTGTTCGAGTATATTCACAATTATGGCGTAGATAATCAGATTTTTATTGGTGATGGAGGCAATCACACCGAAGATGACGTTTACGCCGCTCTTGCCGAATGGAAATCAAACCTAAAAGATGTTTTCAATCACTATGTAAGTTTGTCATTCAAATATACCTGGTAAAAATGGAAGGGGAAAATCATAAAATCATAATTGATGACATAAGTGTGTTTTTTCTATATAATAAAAGATTATGAACGCTAATGAACTTCGCTCAAAATATATTGAGTTCTTTAAATCTAAAAATCATGTTGAAATTTCAGGTCAGTCTTTAATCCCTGAAAATGACCCTTCAGTTTTGTTTACGACAGCGGGAATGCACCCACTTGTTCCTTATTTGCTTGGCGAACCTCACCCTGCAGGTACTCGTCTTACAGATTACCAAAAATGTGTTCGTACTGGTGATATTGATGAAGTTGGAGATCCTTCTCATCTTACTTGTTTTGAAATGCTGGGAAACTGGTCTTTGGGTGACTATTTCAAAAAAGAATCTATTGCATTTTCTTATGAATTCCTTACATCTCCAAAATGGCTTGGCCTTGATCCTCGTATGATTTCTGTCACAGTTTTTGCTGGTGATGAAAACGCTCCTCGTGATGAAGAAGCTGCCGACGCCTGGAAGGCAAATGGTATGCCAGAAGATAAAATTGCTTATCTTCCTGCTAGCGATAACTGGTGGGCAGCTGGCCCTACAGGTCCTTGTGGTCCAGATACAGAAATTTTCTATTGGGTTGGGGAAGGTCTTCCTCCAAAAGGTTCAAACAAAGGTACAGATTCTGCCAACTGGATGGAAATTTGGAATAACGTATTTATGCAGTTCAATCGCGTAGACGAAAAAACTCTTGAACCTCTTCCAAAGAAAAATGTTGATACTGGAATGGGCCTTGAACGCACAAATTGTATTCTCCAGGGAAAAACTTCGGTTTATCTTACAGAAGTTTTCCAGCCAATCATCAAAACTATCGAAAATCTTTCGGGCTACAAATATGGCAGTGACGAAGCAAAAGATCAGTCTGTTCGTATTATTGCTGATCACTCTCGTTCTGCAACATTTATTCTTGGTGACCAGAAAGGCGTAACTCCAGACCGCGTTGGAGCAGGTTATGTTCTCCGCCGTCTTATCCGTCGAGCAGTTCGCCACGGAATGAAGCTTGGAATCGAAAAAGATTTTATGGCAGAAGTTGCAGCCGTTGTTGTCGAAAACTTCAAAAATGCCTACCCAGAGTTGGAACAGAACAAAGAAAAAATCTATTCTGAACTCACAAAAGAAGAAGCAAAATTCCGCACAACCTTGAAAAAAGGTGAATCAGAATTCCAGAAAATGCTTCCAAATCTCAACAAAAATCCTAAAAAAATCATTTCTGGAAAAGTTGCTTACAATTTGTACGAGACTTACGGCTATCCTCTTGAACTTACCCAGGAACTTGGAAAAGAAAACGGCTTTACTGTTGATGTAGACGGCTTTATGGAAGCTGAACGCAAACACCAGGAAGCTTCAAAAACTGCCGAAGCCGGCAAGGCAAAGGGCGGTATTGCAGAACAGTCTGATGTTGCAACAAAATATCACACTGCAACCCATCTTTTGCAGCAGGCTCTGGTCGAAGTTCTTGGTGACCAGGTTGCCCAGAAAGGTTCAAATATAAATTCAGAAAGAATGCGTTTTGACTTTACTTTTGAGCGTGCAATGACCAAAGAAGAAATCCAAAAGGCAGAAGATATTGTAAATCAGAAAATCAAAGAAGATTTACCTGTTACAATGGAAGTTATGACTTTGGATCAGGCTAAAGCTGAAGGGGCGCGTGCTTTGTTTGCAAATAAATATGGCGAGCAGGTTAAGGTTTATACAATCGGTCGTGATCCTAAAAATGACTGGTTCTCTAAAGAAGTTTGTGGTGGACCTCACGTTCAACATACAGCCCAGATTGGTGATTTTAAGATTGTAAAAGAACAGTCTTCATCAGCTGGAGTTCGTCGAATTAAGGCTGTAATTTCTGGTGGGCTTCCTCTGGATAAATAAAAAAATAAATTAGAATATTGTTTGTAACAAAATCATAAAAAAATTGTTATACCAATATCGGAAAAAATATAAAGGACAAAAAGATATGAAAAAAATTGCTCTTACATTGATGATTTTATTGTTAGCTAGCGTGTCAGTTTTTGCACAAAACGATTTGCAGGTTCTGGCAGTTGTAAAATACAACAAAAATGAATCAATTACTGTAAAACAATTGAAGGCACGTTGTGATATTTATCAAAAGCAGATAAATAGAGCTCTCACTGTTGATGAAAAGAAGACCCTTCTTAACACTTTGATTGACGAAAAACTGATTTTGCAGGCTGCACAGAAGTCTGGAATTTCAATTCCTGATAGTTATGTAGATCAGTATTTTATGCAGGGTATGAGTCAGTCTTTGGGCGTTAATGTTACAGAAAAAGAACTTGCAGAAGTTGTAAAAAAGACCCAGGGCATAACTTTGGATGAACTTCTTGTAAAACAGGTTGGAATGAATGTTTCCGAGTACAAAAATTATCTTAAAAATCAGCTGATGATGCAGCAGTATGTAGTAAAAGAAAATCAGGCTGAATTGCAGAAAATTGCTCCAACTGATGAAGAAATCCGTATGGCTTACGAAAGCAATAAATCTTCTTTTGTTTGGAATGATATGATTAAGGTTCTTCTTGTAATCGTAGAAAAAGGTTCAGATCCCGATGCTGCTAAATTAAAGTTGGCTGATTTGTTGAATAAATATAATGACAAAAAACTTACAGCAGATCAGATTGCCGTTCAGTCTGAAGTTGAAGGTTCTGGCTACCAGGCTGGCGAAATCTTAGTTCCAAAAAATGAACAGTCTGCAACCGGTATGGGAATGACATTCCAGAATCTTTTATATTTGTTTAGCCAGGACGAAGGTTTTAATTCTGATATTCAAGAAACAGATAATGATTACAGATTTGTTAGCATAATCAAAAAATATGGTGCAAAAATGCTTGCCATTGGTGATATTGTTCAGCCAGAAACTACAGTGACAGTTTACGATTATATTCGTTCTTCATTGGCCCAGCAAAAACAGATGGCTTATGTTCAGCAGGCAGCTCAGAATATGTCAAAAGCTCTTAACACTTCTGACAATGTTGAAATGAAAAAATCTGGAGCAGCTTTGGACAAGCTCCTTTCTTGGGGAGAATAATTTTGTCACGTCGAAGAAGTAGAATTCTTGCATTCCAGGCTCTTTATTCCTGGGATGTAAGCAAAGCCCCACTCGAAGATATTTTAAACTTTTCCTGGCTACAAAAAGATTCTGAAATAAAAGAAGGTCAGGAGCAGGCTCAGCCAGATGAAGGTCTGAAAGAAGACGAAACATTTGCCAGCCTGATAATTTCTGGAACTATTGACCATGTTGATGAAATTGACAAGGTGATAGAATCTTATCTTTCATCATCATGGAGTCTGGAAAGACTTAATAAAGTAGCTCTTGCAATTCTTAGAACAAGTGCCTACGAAATTATGTTCCAGAAAGATATTGATCCTAAAATCAGCATTGATGAAGCTGTCCATATCGCAAAAGATTACGGTACAGACGATTCCTATAAATTCATAAATGCAGTGCTTGATAAAATAGGAAAAAATGAAAGAAGTAAATTTGCTTAAAAAATACTTTCCCATTTTTATTTTCATTTCTTTAGTTTTCTTCTGCCTTTCTTCGTGTAGCATGAAGGCAGAACAAAACTCGTTAACAAACCAACTGGAAGTTATTGATGCACTTATCTCCCAAAATCAGATGACAAGTGCTTTAAAAGAACTCAAAAAAACAGAAAAGCGTGCTTATGATTCCTGGACCTATATTGGAATTTACAAACGCTATATGCAAATTGGCGAACAGAATTTCGCCGAAAAAATCATAAAAAAAGCCCTGAAAAAGAATAATCAAAATCTTGAACTCCTGGCAGTCTATTCAAATTTTTTGCTACGACAAAATCGGCTGGAGGAGGCCAAAAAATATGCAGAAAAACTTAGGGAAACAAAATACGCTTCTTTGTATTCTGAACTGATTTTGCGGGAATCTATGAATCAGGCTGATGAAAAAGGTGCTTTTGCTTTTTATCAGAATGAAAATTTTTATCAGATTTACATGGATGCTTACAATAGCAGTAAAAATCCTGTTTGGGTTAGAAATTGTGCAATTTTGGATTTAACCCAGGGCGACTACAGACAGGCGTCTTTACTGAACCCTCAGGTTTATGCTGATGTTGATGATGCTTATTTTTGGGCTCTGGTAATGTATGACGCTGGAAAATACCAGTTTGCAGTCGACGCCTTGGAGTCGGCTAAAGGTTATCTGGGGGATTATCAGAATAAGGGGATTTTTAAAACTTCCCAGGTTCAGTTGGTTGCCCTCGAATCCGATGCCTATATGGCTAATTCTGATATGCAAAATGCGGAAGAAGCAAGGCAGGAAATCATCCTAAATATAGATTCTGTTACAAATAAAAAGTCTGATGATGATTTGCTTCCGATTATAATTGTAAACTCCGCTGTTTATGCAAAAAATCAGGGAATGGAAGATTATTCTGCTGATTTGTTGTTTTACGCTGTAAATCATTGGCCGGATTATGTGCCAGCTTTGATTTTGTATTCTGATTTTGCCTACCGGTCGAACCTTGAGCGTCAAGAAGATACAGAAATTGCAGCCTTGCGACGGGCTGGAATTCAGACGTTGGAAATGGAAAAGTATGATAACCGACGAAAAATTCCTATGAGCGACGCCATTTACAGAATTGATGAGGCTTTGAAGCGAAATCAAAATCCTTATTTGAGTATTGCAAAGTTGGATTTAAAATACAAAACCGATAAAAATTTGACCGAAAAAGACAAAAATCGGGATTTGTGGACTTTGCTGGAAAATAATTACGTGGACGGCGAAAAATACCATATGCTCCTGGTTCAGTACGCGGTTAATTTTCTGTTGCAAACAAAGCAGTATGATGATGCCTGGAAACTTTTTTACACTTATGTAAAAGACCACGGAAATTATGACCAGAAGCAGGATTTTTGGAATCAGTTTATTGAACAGATGAAACATTATGACCTTGCTGTAGTGGAAATGGCAGGCTGGTTTGCTAGCGACCAAAAATTAACCGACCAGGCAATCAGGATTTATGAATACTGTGTTTATGAAAGTGCAGGGCTTTTGGAAGATGGCCTTGTGTCGCCCCTGGTTTCAACGGCTTCTTGTATGAACCTTGCAAATATTTATTTTTCACTGGGTAAAAAAGCCCAGGCCCTCGATTTATATGGCAGGGCAGCCGGCCGAGAAGCAAATAATTCCAGGCGGTCAGACATTTTTTACAGAATTGCCTGCATTTATTCAGCTCTTGGAGACACAAAAAATGCCCTCCGCTCTGCAGAATACGCATCATCTTTGTATCCTGAAAACGAAAGGGCATCTGTTTTGAAAGATAAACTTAAAACGAACTAACTGCGTCATGAGATTCCGGAACAAGTCCGGAATGACGTTGGTTTTAAAATTCCAAAACGTTTTGGAATGACGGTTTACTATTCGATTACCGCAATAATATCATTCATTTTAAGAATGAGGTGATCTTCGCCATCAATTTTAATCTGTGTACCGGCATATTTGTCGTACATGATTCTATCACCTTTTTTTACAGTGATTTTTTCATCATCAGTTCCTGGTCCAACTTCAACAACAGTAGCTGTCTGAGTTTTTTCCTGAGCTGCTTCTGGAATAATAATTCCACTCTGTGTTTTTGTTTCTGCCTTGTCATTTTTAACAAGAACTCTGTCTGCTAATGGTTTTACTTTCATATCTTTTTACCTCGATTTTAAGTTCAATTTATGTATTTAAATTAATAAAAAAGGCAGCCAATCGTCAATAAAAATCGAACGGTCGGCTGCCTTTAATTTCAGGGAATTTCTCAAAAAAACTTATGCTTCAACTTTTACAGTTGCGAGTTTTTTCTCCTGAATATTTTTCAAAATCAACTGATATGCAATCAGCACTGCCATCATACAAATACCGATGATGTCTGTTGTTTTTTCTGGAATAACGCACAAAAGACCGGCTGCTGCGAACAAAAGTCTTTCAATCACGTCTAGAGTTATAGCCAATCCTTTTGGCTTGTTAGTGCCACGCAAAAGCCCGGTAAAATTAAATCCGTAACCTTCCAGGGCAACACCAATTCCGAACATACCAATCAGTGCGGTGATAACAATTGCAATAATTGATGTGAAACTTGCATTAATCATCAGCATTTTACTGTTGTAAACGAACATATAAGGAATGATAAATGCACCAATTGCAAGTTTTGTGGCGTTGACGGCCGTTTTCATAGGCTTGGCCTTTGCAATGGCTGCTCCGGCAATGGCGGCTAGGGCAACTGGCGGAGTAACATCGGCAATAATACCAAAATAGAAAGCGAACATATGGGCAGCAAGTGGTTCAACTCCCAACTGAATAATTGCAGAAGCGGTGATTGTAGAAGTAATCAGATAGTTTGCAGTTGTAGGAGCACCCATTCCCAAAATAATTGAAGCAATCATAGTGAAGAGGAGGGTAAGGAAAAGTTTTCCATGGGCAAGGGCAACCAGTTCTGCACCAAGTTTTAATCCCAATCCTGTAAGAGTTACAATTCCGATGATAATTCCAGCCATTCCACATGCAATTGCAACACTGATAATGTTGCGGGCAGCCGAACACATAACTTCGATAATATCTTTAGACCCGAAAGTTGGTTTGCGTCCGTGAGCCAAATCATTGATAGAAACTCCAATTCCAACAATCAGACAAGAAAGAATACCCATCAGAGCGGCGTAAACGGCGGTTTTTCCGATACAAAGGAAAACGATGATTACGATAAGAGGAAAGAGCATGTAAGATTTTGTCAAAAGTGGAAGAACTCTTGGCAACTGTTCGCGTGGAAGTCCTTTAAGGCCAAGTTTTTTAGCTTCAAGGTGAACTGTAATAAAAATCCCTGTGAAGTAGAGAATTGCCGGAATGATAGCGGCCTTTACGATTGTAACGTAAGGCATACCAAGGCTTTCTGCCATGAGGAAGGCGGCTGCACCCATAATTGGTGGCATAATCTGGCCGCCTGTTGAGGCTGCAGCTTCTACCGCACCGGCGAATTCTGGTTTATAGCCAAGTTTTTTCATCATAGGGATGGTGAATGACCCCGAACCAACTGTGTTAGAAACCGACGAACCAGAAACTGTTCCCAGTAATGCTGATGACAGAACAGCAACTTTTGCAGGTCCACCACTCGCACCCCCGGCAATCGCATTACACAAATCAATAAAGAACTGACCAATTCCAGTTTTATCCAGCAAAGCACCAAAAAGGATGAAAAGGAAGATAAAAGTAGAACAAGCCCCGATTGGCACACCCATAATACCTTCAGTATTGTAAAAAAGGTGACAAACGACGCGCTGCAAAGAATATCCTCGGTGGTGCAAAAATCCTGGAAGATATTTTCCGGAAAATGCGTAAAGAATAAAGGCGGCTGCAATAATCAAAATTGGAAGCCCTACAATTCGGCGACAACTTTCAAACAAAATTAAAATACCGACAATGCCGACAATTACGTCAATAGCGTTGTAGTTACCGGTACGGCTGACCAGGGTGTTTTCAGAACCGTGAGCGTACATCTGAAAGTTGATGACAATGTAGAGCCAACAGGCAGCTCCAACTAGGCCCAAAACAACATCATACCAAGGCAAAGTGTTTTTCGGACTCTTTTTTGAAGGTGGAAAAAGCAAAAATGCCAGAAGTTGGACAAAGGCAAGGTGGGTGGCTCTCAAAACCTGGGCAGTTACACGGCCTGTCAAAGTTGCGTAGAACTGAAAAATTACGAAACATACAGAAACGACAACAGTGATGTACTGACGCCAGCATTTGTGCTCACGGTAAGCCTGCTCGCGATCCAGATTTTTCATCATCTGCTTTAATTCTTCCTCGTTTGTTGTCGGAAGAATCTGATTGATGGTTTGATTGTCTTTAGTTTTTTTCTTGTCCATCAAAAATCTCCTTTTAAAACCCCGCATTTGCGTTTGCATTTGCATTTGCGGTTGTGATTTTATTTGAATTTATGAAATGTATAATTTAAGAGAGAAACTCTCTGTATTTCCAAAATTAAGCTTGTTTGTGGGGCAAAGTAATCAGTTAGGTAATAATCGACAGACTGAAGATTTGCGACTAGATTCGCGTCACCACCCGCATTTTCCCAAAAGGTAATAGCGTGATTTGCGATAATCCCTACTGCCATAGTCAAATTCGGGATAACCCGATTCAAATTGCTAATCTGGTAGCCGTCTTCCAAAACTGTAAAAACCGCCCCCGGCGTTTCCCCTGGCTCTGGAATTCCTGCCCCGTAGGAAACAAAAATCGTTTTATCCAGTTTTAACTGATTGTCTTTTGTAGGCTGATAAAAATCTCGAACTCGGCCTTTGTTCACCGAGTGTGTGTATGAAATAACAAAACCATTCTTGTAGCCCGCAAGCGAATAAAACCTTTGGCTAGGATTTTTCCGATTGTAGACCGCAAGAACTGGCATTGCCGGACTGAACAAAATCGTTCCGACAATGCCTGCAACGATGATTGATAAAAGTACGAAAATCCTTGTTTTCGACAATTTTAATCACCAAAAATTAGTCAATAAGACCTTTTTCCTTGAAATATTTTGCAGCACCTGGGTGGAAAGGAACTGAAACGCCAGTTACAGCAGCTTCTACAGAAACTTCCTTACCCTTTGCATGAGATTGTCCAAGAGCGTCCAGATTTTCAAACAAAGCTTTTGTGATGTCGTAAACAGTTGTTTCATCAAGTTTTGCACTTACAGCAAGAGTAGCTTTGATTGCCAAAGCTGGAGTGTCTGTATCAGTTCCCTTGTATGTACCGCCTGGAATTGTAGTCTGAGTATAGAAAGAATATTTGTCACAGATTTTATCAGCAGCTTCACCATCAACCGGAACAAGAACCAAGCCTGCAGTAAAAGCCAATTCCTGCAAAGCAGAGTTTGGAACACCAGCAGTAATAAAACAACCATCCAAAGTTCCGTTCTGAATACCTTCAGCAGATTCCTTGAAAGAAAGATTGCTCTTTTTAATATCATCAAAAGTAAGACCGTAGCCTTCCATAATCTGCTTAGCGTTGAATTCTACACCAGAACCAGCGTCACCAACCGAAATACGTTTTCCTTTAAAATCGGCAACAGATTTAATTCCAGAATCTGCAGAAACAGCAATCTGAATAACTTCCGGATACAAAGTTCCGATAGTCTGAACATTTTCCAGCTTTTCACCAGCGAACATATCAGTTCCGTGGTAAGCATAATCCATAACATCGTTCTGAACAGTAGCCAATTCAGCTTCACCCTTGTTGATAAGGCGGAGATTTTCGGCAGAAGCACCAGTTGCCTGGGCAGTAACATTCATGCCTTCAATTTTTGTATTCAAAATATTTGCAATCGCACCACCAAAAGGATAGTAAGTACCACCAGTACCACCAGTTGCCAGAATGTAATCTTTTTGATTAGATTTAGTACAACCACCAAGAATAAGTGCAAGTGTCAAAAGACCGGCTGTTGCAGAAAGTAATTTTTTCATAAGTCCTCCAAAAAATCCATAAAAATAACGTTTAATTCTACTATATAATTGCTGAGGGTTCAATAAGCCTGAAAGTCTTTTTTTTTATGGGCGGTCCGGTTGGCTCAATTCGCCAACCGTCGGCTGTTCCGTACTTCCGCATTCGCTCCAAAGTCCTCGGCGTGCAGATAGCACGCCTGCGGGCTTCGGCTTCGGCAGTTGAA
>CAZGDL010000062.1:5423-11029 GCA_964525075.1 uncultured Treponema sp. | reverse complement strand
TAGTTGATACAAACTGTAACCCAGAAGGAATTGACTTCCCTATTCCTGGTAATGATGATGCTATTCGTGCTATTTCTTTGTTCACTTCAATCATCGCTAATGCAGTAATTGAATCAGACAACGAAGCAGGTCTTAAGATTCTTGAAAATCTTAATGATGATGAAGAAGTTGTAACTGACGCTTCAAATAAAGATGAAGATGAAGAAATTGTTGACTATTCTAACTATCAGCCAACAGAACAGAAAGAAGAAGATGTAGAAGCTGACAGAGAAGACAGCCTCGTTGATGAAGATAAAATTTATAAGGACTAAAATATGGCAATCACAGCAGCTGATGTAAAAGCACTTCGTGAACAAACTGGTGCTGGTATGATGGAATGCAAGAAAGCCCTTACAGAAACTAATGGCGACATTGCAGAAGCAGTAAAATTACTGAAAGAAAAAGGTCTTGCAGCTGTAGCAAAACGTTCTGAACGTGCTACAACTGAAGGTCGTTTGTTTATCCGCCAGGAAGGAAATAAAATTGTTGTTGTTGAAATGACTTGTGAAACAGACTTTGTTGCTAACAACGCCGATTTTGTTGCTCTTGGTGAAAAAATGCTTGATGTAACAATTGCAAAAGGTTACACACAGGTTGAAGATGAACACAAAAAATTGCTTGAAGACTTGGCAGTAAAGATTCGTGAAAATATGTCTGTTGCTAAAGTTGAAGTAATTGACATTCCTGCAGATTCTGTAGGTTCTTTCTATATCCACTCTGACAAAAAGACTGGAGCTGTAGTTGTAGTAAAAGGTTCAACAGCTGATGCAGTTAAGACTTTTGCTTATGATTGCTGTCTTCATATTGCAGCTTTCACTCCTGCTTATACATCTAAAAAAGATGTTCCACAGAGCTACATTGATGAACAGAAAGAAATTTTCAAGGCTCAGATGGATCAGGATGAAAAAATGGCTTCAAAACCAGAAAATGTTAAGGAAGGAATCTTACAGGGTAAGATTAATAAACACCTTGCAGAAATCTGTTTTGAAGATCAGATGTTCGTAAAAGATGACAAGAAAACAGTTACAGCAAAATTGGCTGAAATTGGAAAAGAAGTTGGAGCAAGTCTTTCATTTGCTACATCAAAACTTTTTGTTCTTGGCAAGTAATTTGAACTAATCACAGGATAGGGTACTCATACTACCCTATCCTAATTTTTTTTTATTTATAAGAATTAGGAGAAAACTATGGCAGAAACAAACGAAGCTCGTATGGAAAAAACTATTGCTTCATTAAAAGATTCATTTAATACAATTAGAACGGGACGTGCTAACGCAGCTATTTTTGACAAAGTCCGCGTTGATTATTACGGAACAAAATCGCCTTTGAACCAGGTGGCAACAATTGCAATTCCTGAAGCTCGTTCTGTTATCATCACTCCTTTTGATAAATCTCTTATCAGTGAAATTGAAAAAGCCATTCAGGTTGCAGATTTAGGATTAAATCCTTCGAACGACGGCAAGGTAATCCGCATTCAGATTCCTGCTCTTACTGCTGACCGCCGCAAGGAATTGGTAAAACAGGCAAAAACTGTTGCAGAAAACTCTCGTACTTCTATCAGAAATATTCGTCGTGATGGAAATGATGAATTGAAAAAACAGCAGAAAGCTGGCGAAATCACAGAAGACGACCTTAAAATTGAAACAGACAAGTTGCAGAAACTTACAGATAAATATATCGATGAAATTAATAAGATTTACGATTCAAAAGAAAAGGATATCTTACAGAACTAATGGCTATCGATAAAGAAAATCTTCCATTGCACGTTGCCATCACCATGGACGGTAATGGAAGATGGGCTCAAGAAAGAAAACTTCCACGCACTTCGGGACATGACCAAGGTTTGCACACAGTAAAGCGGATTGTAAAAGCGGCTTCTGACCTTGGCATTAAGTATTTAACTTTGTACATTTTTTCGACGGAAAACTGGAAAAGAGCGGAACAGGAAGTTGGATTTTTGATGAATTTAATCCACATTCACCTGGTTCAGGAACTGGATTTTTACAGGGAAAATGGAATTAAACTTCATCATATTGGCGATATAAATCGCCTGCCTCCTCTTATCAAAAAAGATATAGAAGAAGCTATTGAAGATACCAAAGATTTTAGTGGAATGACACTGAATCTTGCCATAAATTATGGCGGACGGGACGAATTAATTCGCGGTATCAAAAAAATTATCAATGAAAATGTTGATGCTGAAAAAATTGATGAAAAATTTATTTCGCAACATTTAGATATGCCAGATTCGCCGGATGTTGATTTATTGATTAGAACTGGCGGCGAAAAACGTTTGAGTAATTTTTTACTTTGGCATATTCCTTACGCAGAACAAATTTACACTGACACTTTATGGCCTGACTATTCAAATGAAGAATTTTATTCGAATATTGAGGCTTTTCAAAATAGAAATAGAAGATTTGGTGCTGAAAAAGCAAAAAATAAAACAGGAAAATAGAAATGAATAAGACGGGAAAAAGATTACTGACATTTTTTATCGGAATCCCAATTGTATTAGCTATTGTTTATGTTGATTATTTAAATCATCTTCCTTTGCAAATTGTAATTGGAGTTTTTTCGATTTTGGCTGCAAACGAATTTTACACTATGCTCCAGCCAAAAGTAGCCTTGTTCAGTAAACCTGTAGTCTTAATTTTATCTGCAATTCTTCCTTACATCTCTTATTTATTCATTCTCGCGGATATGTCTTTGGAATTAACTCCATGGTTTTTTATCTGCGAATGTATTTTGCTGATGGCCTTGGAATGTTTTAGGGCAAAAACTTTTGAAAAATCTGCATCGAAGGTCGCATATTCTTGTTTGATCATTTTTTACTGCGGATTGTTGATGACATTTTTGTCGAGACTGACGGTTTTGGAAAATTCCCGATACATCATCAGCTTGTTTTTGATTTTGGTTTTTATCTGCGATTCTTTGGCCTGGTTTTTTGGTATTTTGTTTGGAAAAGGTAGCCGGGGATATGTTGCGGCAAGTCCAAATAAAAGTATTGTAGGTTTTGTTGGGGGAATTATTTCTTCGATTGCCAGCGGTGTTTTATTCAAAGTCCTTTTCCCTCAAATCATCACAACATCTTATTTGAATATTATTTTGATAGGATTTTTTACTGCCATTGCTTCGATTGTGGGAGATTTGATTGAGTCGGTTTTTAAACGTTCCTGCGATGTAAAAGACAGTGGCAATTTAATTCCTGGCCGGGGTGGCGTTTTGGATTCAATCGATTCTATTTTAATTTCTGCCCCGATTTTTTATATTTGTTACCATTTCTTGTTTTAGAAGTTTTATGGGAGCCTCTAAAAACGCGTTAAGATTATGAAAAAGATTTTAGTTTTAGGTGCAACAGGTTCGATTGGAACGAACACTTTGAGAATTGCGGACAATATGCCGGAAGAATTTCAGATTTGTGGGATTCAGGCACATTCTAATCAGGAAAAATTGCAGGAACTGGGGGAAATTTACAAATGCCCTACCCTGCTCACTAGCCTAGATAATTCAAAAGAAGCTTTTCAAAAATTGATTGATGATTCTAAGCCCGATATTGTTGTAAACGGAATTGCGGGCGGTGCGGGGCTTTTGCCTTCTAAATTAGTTTTGGAAAATGGAATTGACCTGGCCCTGGCAAATAAAGAAACAATTGTAATGGCAGGTCCTTTAATCAAAGCTCTGGCTAAAAAAAATAATGCAAAAGTCCTGCCGGTCGATTCTGAACATTCTGCGATTTTTAATCTGGTAGAAAAAATTGGAAAAGAAAATATTTCAAAAGTAATTATTACGGCAAGTGGTGGGCCTTTCAGAAAATTTTCAAAGGAAGATTTGCGAAATGTTACTGTAGCACAGGCTCTAAATCACCCGACTTGGAAAATGGGGCCAAAAATTACGGTCGACTCTTCCACCCTGGCAAACAAGGGCCTGGAAGTTATTGAAGCGGCTTTCCTTTTTGACCTGACGGCAGAACAAATTGAAGTTGTAGTTCATCCTCAAAGTTTAATTCATTCCCTAGTAAGAACAAATGATGGAATGTTGTATGCCCAGATTTCTGATCCGGATATGAAACATCCTATTTTTAATGCTTTGACCTGGCCGGAAAATAAAAAATCTTACCTTGAACCTTTTGATTTGTTTGACCAGACAATGACATTTTTCCGTCCACGTTACCAGGATTTTCCACTTTTGCAGTACGCTTTTGAATGTGCAAAGGCCCAGAATTGTTATCCTATTGCTTTTAATGCCGCGAACGAAGTTGCAGTTCATGCTTTTTTGGAAGAAAAAATCGGATTTTTAAATATTTCGAGAATTGTCCGGGCAGTTTTGGATCATAACTGGAATAAAAAGTTGGATTCTTTTGAAACTGTTTTTGAAGCTGATAAAAAAGCAAGGCAATTGGCGGCGGAACTTGTATGAAATGGCTTTATGGAATACTCTGCCTATTCTTTTTAATCCTCTTTCATGAATTTGGCCATTTTCTGGCTGCAAAATTATTTGGTGTAAAAGTTGAATCTTTTTCGATAGGTTTTGGGCCTATTTTACTTCACAAAACTTTTCGTGGTACAGATTACCGCCTGTCCCTTTTTCCTTTGGGCGGATATTGCGGAATGAAGGGCGAAAAAGATTTTCAAAATGCGATTGAAGCAAACCTTTCCGAAATTAAGGCTGAAAAAGATTCTTTGTACGGAATTCACCCATTAAAACGGGCAATAATTGGTTTTGCAGGGCCTTTTTTTAATTTTTTGTTCGCTTTTATAGCTTATGCAATAATTGCCGGCGTGGGCTATAAATATTACACATATTCAAATAAAATTTTGATAAATGATTCTGTCACTTCTTCGGTTGCAAAAGACGCAGGAATTCAGTCTGGGGATATAATCACCAAAATAAATAACAAAGAAATTTCTGATTTTTCGGATTTGCTTGAAGAAATTTCTACAAGACCCGATGAAGACCTTTTGGTGACTGTAGACAGAAATGGTAAGAGTCTGGAATTTAAGGTTCACACCCAAATGGACGCTAGCCAGGGAACTGGAAAAATTGGAATTGCCGCCGATACTTCAAATATTTTGGAAAAAGAGGCAAAAAAATATTCGTTTTTTCCGGCAATTGGTCACGGTTTTTTGGAAGCGGTGGATTCTGTGGGGCTCACAATTAAGAGCATTGGGCTACTTTTTAAGGGTGTCGATTTGGATAATGCTGTTTCTGGCCCTGTTCGAGTGACAGATATGCTGGGGTCTACGGTAAAAGCCGGTTTTTCGGCAGGATTCAGGCAGGGGCTGGTAAGTCTTTTGTCACTGATGGCCATTATCAGCATTTCACTTTTTATTATGAATTTGCTGCCTATTCCGATTCTGGACGGCGGTTTGATTTTGATTGCCCTGGTGGAAATTATTATCAGGCGGAAGGTGCATCCTAAATTTCAATATTATATTCAGTTTATCGGATTGGCTTTTATAGCCGTAATTTTTATAATTGGGTTAAAAGGGGATATCACTTTCTTTTTGAATAAAAGATAAGGATTCTATACGTCATGAACTTGTTTCACGATTCTATACGTCATG
>CAZGDL010000062.1:5234-5323 GCA_964525075.1 uncultured Treponema sp. | reverse complement strand
TAAAAGATAAGGATTCTATACGTCATGAACTTGTTTCACGATTCTATACGTCATGCTGAACTTGGTTCAGCATCTCATGCGATTCCGGA
>CAZGDL010000062.1:3047-5134 GCA_964525075.1 uncultured Treponema sp. | reverse complement strand
ACAAGTCCGGAATGACGGTGGCTTGCGATTCCGGAACAAGTCCGGAATGACGGTGGCTTGCGATTCCGGAACAAGTCCGGAATGACGGTGAGGAATATGAGAATGATTATGAAAAAAAATATGAAAAAAATTACTTTTATTTTGCCACTTTTGATTTTGGCAAACAGCCTTTTTGGTCAGTCGCATTTTTCGACACAATCACACCAATCACAAGTAACAAATTTAATTGCGGCATTGGGCCAGGAAAATGACGGCTCATATTTTTCTACTGGCGAAGACGGCTTTGTTATAAAATGGGCGGATGACAACACCGGTGAGCATTATCAGTTTACAGATGTTGGAATAAAACTGATTGCGGTCGCTCCAAATGGAAATGATATTGCAATTTATGAAAGTGACGGCGGTTCGGTAAACAAAGTAAGCGTCTGGAACTGGAAAAATTTGACTCGAAAATTTCAGAAAAAGTTTTCGGATTCTATCACTTCCCTGCAATTTTCTGCAAAAGGGACTTATTTGATTGTTGGAACTGCAACGGTTGATGGGGCTGTTTTTTATAGAACCAGTGATTGGAAAACGGTTGATAAAATTAAGGCAAATACCAGCATTGTAAATTATATTCATACGAGCCAAAGCGAAAAAACTTGTGCCTTGTATTCGCCGGCCGGGACTTTATCCTACTACAATCTGCAAAACGGAAAATTAAAGCAAAAGTTTTCGATTATTCAAGGACTTTCGCAGACTGTAATGTTCAATAATGATAAATTTATTGCCGGGGTAAAAGACAATCAGATTTACATTATAAATGCTTTTAAGGGAACTAGCGTTTCTTCCGTTCCTGCAAGTAATCCTATCATCTTGTCTAGAGAAGCTGATTATAATTTGTATTATCTGGAATATGATGGCAGAAATACTTATGAATTAAAAATGCTGGAAAGTAATGAAGATAATACAATCTCGAATCCTAGAATTGTAAAAACTTTCCGCGGTCCTAGAGCTTCTGCCGCAATTTGTACTGGGGTAAAAAATTACGGAGACCTTTATTTGGGAAGTAAGACAGGGGCTATTTATAAAACTGATGTTGATCCGACGACCACGACAGAAACTTTATCAGAATTGACCGAAAATACCTATTCAAAGATCTATGGTATGGCTCCTTCTGATTCGGATTTCTACTTTTTGACATCTAATGCAATTTACAAATCATCATACGATACAGGAATTGTTGATAAACTTGCGGAAACTTCCGGCCAGAGCGAAATCATCACATACAAGGATAATAATGTAATTTTGTGGACAAAATCTTCACGAACCCCTGTGATTAAAATGGATCTTGATAAAAAAACTTCGGAAGAATTGTTTACCCCAAAAAGCAACATTCAGACTTTAAAAATTTGTTCTATTGGTGATGATGATTATATTCTGGAAATTGAAAGTAATGCTGTTGTAAATCTTTACAATATGCAGACAAAGAATTTTAAGGAAATTTATTCGGGAACTGGAATTCAGGACGCAATTCTTACGGATGACGGCAAAGTTTACCTTGCAAAATCTGCGGCTACTAATCCTCAGGTTCCCCTGCTTTGCGTAAATCCTGAAACTTTTGAAACGGTTCCTATAAATATTAAAGGAAATGTTGCCTATGCTTTGAGTACAAATGGCACTATCATTTACGGAATTAATTTGATTTCTGATGATAGTGGCAGAAATACTTATGTTTTTTCTTACAACACAGAAACAAGGCAGATGACAAATATTTTGAAATTTGCCAATGAAGATGCTGAAGCTTTTACTTATTTGAATGGAAATAATCTTTTTACAAATATTGGTAAAAATAAGGTTTACTGTTACAACTTGTCTAGTAAAAAACGTTTTGCCTATAACAGGTCTGCTTCTATTCCGCAAAGTATTTGCCAGAATGGAAAGCGGGTTGTAATTTTGAACAATAACGGAAGCATTTCCTGGTGCTCAAGCACGGATTCTAAGATTTTGGCTGACTGGTACTTTACAAATGATGAACAGTGGTATGAGTTTTAGAAGATGAGATGCTGAAACAAGTTCAGCATGACGAGGTTGATGAGATGCTGAAA
>CAZGDL010000062.1:0-2947 GCA_964525075.1 uncultured Treponema sp. | reverse complement strand
GATGAGATGCTGAAACAAGTTCAGCATGACGAGGTTGATGAGATGCTGAAATGAGTTCAGCATGACGGGCTGAAAAAAGCCCCCACCTAGGTGATAGTGCCTGGGTGGGGGCTTTTTTAACTTCTTTTGTCTTAAACTTACTTCCAGTCGGCGGTGTTTATTCCACAGCCTCTCATCAAAGCATCAGAATAAACTAAAAGATAACCGTCTACCGAGCGGTCCCAAGAAAAATCTTTTTGCATACCTTTTTTCTGCATTTTTAGGATATGGTCTTTTTTGTTGTAATAAGCATACAAAGCCCAACCTACGGTGTTATAAATGGCAGATGGTGTGAGTGCGTCAAAAAGGAAGCCTGTTCCTTCCCCGGTAGCTTCGTTGTATTGTTCAACGGTATCTGCAAGACCGCCAGTTCTGCGGACAATTGGCAGGGTTCCGTAAAGCATAGAATACATCTGGTTCAAACCGCATGGTTCATATCGGGAAGGCATAAGGAAAAAGTCAGAACCAGCTTCAATCAGGTGGCTAAGGCTTTCATCATAACCGATATAAGCCCGGAGATTTGGAAGTTTGGACTGGAGATTATTGATTTCATCTTCACACCACTTTTCCCCACTTCCCAAAACTGCAAACTGCAAATCCATATTGGCACACATAGAATAAATGCTTCCGTAACTAGGGGCAAAAACTTCGGCAATACCTTTTTGATCGGCCAGGCGGGTAACAATTCCGATTACAGGAACATTTGGATTTACAGGCAGACCCATCCTCTTTTGAAGTTCGGCTTTGCACTTTGCTTTACCGGCCAAGTTTTTAGAATCAAAATTGGCAGGAATAAGTTTATCTTTGGAAGGATTCCAAGTATCCAAGTCGCAGCCATTTAAAACCCCGCGAACACAATCAGAGCGAACGCGAAGAAGTCCGTCTAATCCAAATCCACCTTCCACACTCTGCATTTCGCCAGCATAAGTTGGAGAAACGGTTGTAATCATATCTGCACAAGAAATTCCTGCCTGCAAAAGATTGATTGCCCCGTGGTGTTCAAGACCGGCACCGTAATAAAGTCCCCAGTCAAGTCCCAGAGCTGGGAAAGAATCTTTGCCATAAACGCCCTGGTAGCCTAAATTGTGAATTGTAAAGACAGATGCTGTGTGGGCAAAATAGCCGTTGCGGCAAACGCATTTTAAGAGAACTGGAACTAAAGCACAGAACCAGTCGTGGGCGTGCATAATATCTGGATACCAGCCAAGCATTCGGCAGAGTTGGAAAGCTCCGTGGCAGAGCAAGGCCGAACGGTAAGGATTATCGTGAAAATCTGGCTCGGCTTTTGTGCCATAAATGCCGTCGCGTCCAAAAGCCTGCTCGTGGTCAATAAAATAAACAGGAATATCAGTTTTTGGAAGCGGAGCCTGGTAGAATTTTACCCAAGTTTCAATCTGACCAGCAGCAACTGCAACTGGAGTTTCAATTGCCTGCAATTTTGAACGGTCAATTTTGTAATAACGAGGCATAACGATTCTAACATCGTGGCCCTGTTTTCTAAGGTTGATTGCAAGGGCAGAAACTGCATCAGCAAGTCCGCCGGTTTTTGCAAATGGAACTGTTTCCGAAGTAACCATCAAAATCTTCATTTATTTTTCCTCCACAGCCTTTTTGAAAGCTTCTTTACTATTTAAAATAGTTTGTTCACTACAACAATATGCAATTCTAAACCAGCCTTTTCCGGCAAAACCACTGCCAGGTGCACAAAGAATATTGTATTTTTTCAGATGATTTGTAAAAGCCATATCATCATCATTCCAACCGTCAGGAACTTTTACCCACAGATAAAAAGCCCCGTCAGGTGAAGCATATTTTAGGCCGGCGTAATCCATAACTTCCATAATCTCATTACGGCGTTTTTCGTAAGTTGAAAAATCGCAAGGGGCATCCCAGGATTTTGCAATAACTTTCTGGAAAAAGGCCGGGGCGTTTACATAGCCCAAAATCCTGGTAGCAAAAATTGCCGCTGCAATAAAATCTTTTACTTCAGGATTTTTAGGATTTGCACAAATATAGCCCATTCGCTCCCCTGGCAGGCTAAGATTTTTGGCAAAACTCGTCACAACAACCGAGTAGTCATATTTTGGGAAAACCGGGGCAACTTTTTTTCCACCGTAAGTGATAGCCCGGTAAGGTTCATCTAGGATAATATAAGGATAACGGCCAGTTTTTTTCCCATGTTCATTCAAAACTGCCACAAGCTGGTCAATTTCACAATCAGAATAAATGCGACCAGTAGGATTATTTGGAGAATTTAAGAGAATGGCGGCTGTTTTTTCGTTCAAGGCTGATTTTATAGCGTCAGGGTCAAGTCCAAAATCATCTTTTGTCTTAACTCCAACAATTTCGCCATTGTGATTGTGAACATAGTGGCCATATTCCGTAAAATAAGGGCAAGGAACTATCACTTGGTCACCTGGGTTCAAAAGGGCTTTAAGAGTTGCGTTGATAGCACCTGCCGCCCCAACAGCCATAACGACGTTGGAAAAATCAATTTCCATTCCCTGCTCCAGGCCTGTTTTTTTTGCCATGGCAACCCTAGTTTCCTGATAGCCAGGATTTGGCATATAACCGTGACGCAAATGAGTGGTATCGGCGGCAACTTCTTTTACTGCGTCGACAACTTTTTGTGGCGGGTCAAGGTCGGGATTTCCGATACTAAAATCATAAACTTTATCTGCTCCGTATTTTTGCTTTAACAGAGCACCTTCTTCAAACATCTTGCGGATAACTCCGTTTGATGGACTTTCGACAATGCTTTTTACCTTCTGTGAAATCATAGATTTGAATTATATCATATTAGTAGAATTTCCGCATTATAACTTAATCCAAAACATACAGAATATACTCCCTAAAAAGCGCGTCAATTCGGCAGGCTGAACGTAAGAGGTATCGGACTGCGCGTTTT
>CAZGDL010000061.1:0-11035 GCA_964525075.1 uncultured Treponema sp. | reverse complement strand
CCAGGTAAGGCTTTTTTCTATCAACCTTGAACCTGAGTTCATGGAAAATTATTTTCATGAATATAATGAGCTGAAACGCCGGGAAGTTTCTGTTGAAATTCTTGAAATGACCCACAAAAATGACGCTCCTGACGTCAATCTAAAAATGGCTTTGACAGAATCTCAGTATCTTTCCAAAATCGAAGTTTATGCTATGAAGTTGATTTGTTCTGCTATCGGCTATGCGGAAGAAAATCAGCCGGATTTGATAGTCCAGACTTGTTTATCTGAAGAAGATAATCTTCTGAATCCTGATGAAAAAATTACCCTGGCTCGTTCTCTGATTGCTAATTCGGATTATCTTGCTTCTAAAGATAGAATTTCTTTGTATACAAACAATGCACATGCCGCTTTAATCAACAATTTTATCAGCAAAAAACTTGAAGATAATTATTCCATTAATCGGTCTTTTAGTTTGCAAACTGCTTATATTACCGTCCTTTTTGTCGTTTGCATTGTTCTTTATGTTTTGCTTGTAACTCTTGTTCTTCTTCCACTGTATAACAATCGTTCTGCTATCCAGAAAGACTTAAAAATGCCGATGAAAGGGGCTTTTGAAGTTCAGTATATTGCGGCTGCCTACAATGCTCTTTGTGATAAAAATGCCGTAACTGCGTCCGTTTTAAAGCACAAGGCTGAACATGATCCTCTTACCGGTCTTATAAACCGTAATGCTTTTGACCAGATTAAAACAGCATTGATGGGGGCTCCCGAACCTATTGCCTATATGATTATTGATATAGATTTATTTAAAAAAATTAATGATAATTACGGTCACCCTGTTGGCGATGAAGTTTTAAAATGGATTTCAAAATTGCTACAGGATCAATTCCGTTCAACTGATTATGTTGCTAGAATTGGTGGTGATGAATTTGCCGTAATCATGACAAAATTCGGTGAGAATCCTGAAGAAATCATAAAAAGAAAAGTAAGCAACTTGAATGATACCCTTAAAAATGGAACTGATGATTTGCCTCCAGTTTCTTTGAGTGTGGGAGTTTCTTTTTCAAACAAGGGATATATTCCAGAACTCATGGAAAAAGCTGATAAAGCCTTGTACAGGGTAAAAAGAAATGGCCGTTGTAATTGTGCTTTTTATGATGATGACACTTCTAAAGGCGAAAAAAAGTAAAAAAAAACTGGGTGGGAAAGTAAATGGCAGAAAAAAAATCTTCTTCATTATTGGAAAAAGCAAAGGCTGCAGAATCGGCAGCAAAAAAAACTGTAAGTAAAACTGCGGGGAAAGTGGCGACTGGAACTAAAACTGCAACTGCAGCTAAAACTCCGACTGCTACAAAAACTTCGGCTGGTGCAAAAACTTCAACTGTAGCAAAAAGTCCGGCAGGGGCAAAAAGCACCGCAGGGGCGAGCGGAAAAGTTGCTACGGCAGCAAAGCCTGTGACTAAGACGGCTACTACGAAAACAGCCACGGCAACCAAGGCGAGTCCAGCAACAAAAAATGCTACAACCACGAAGGCGACCTCAACTACGAAGACTAGTTCTGCAAGTCCAGCCAAAAAAGTTGCTGCCGTTGCCACAAAATCCACCCCAACTTCTGCAAAAACTTCAGCAAAAACGCCAGCCCCTTCCGCTGTTTACGACGAAAACTCCATTCAGCACCTGGAAGGTCTTGAACACATTCGTCTCCGCCCTGGAATGTACATTGGCTCACTGGGCGACGGTTCAAACGAAAACGACGGTATTTACATCCTCCTTAAGGAAGGAATTGATAACTCTGTTGACGAATTTTCCCAAGGCTTTGGAAAGAAAATTGATATTGAAATTAAAGACGGCCGGGTAAAAATCCGTGATTATGGCCGAGGAATTCCACTTGGTTCTTTGGAAGATTGTGTTGCAAACGTAAACACCGGGGCAAAATACAATAATTCTGTTTTTAAACAGGCAATTGGTATGAACGGTGTCGGAATTAAAGCTACGAATGCACTTTCATCATATTTCAGGGCTGCTTCCATTCGTGATGGCAAAATGGCCGTTGTAGAATATGCAAAAGGCGAAAAACTTTCTTCAAAAACCGGCAACGCAAAACCTGGCGTTCCAAACGGCACTTACCTTGAGTTTGAACCCGATGCCCAGCTCTTTGGAAAATATTCTTTCAATATGGAATATGTCGAAAAACGTCTCTGGAATTATGCTTATTTAAATCCAGGCCTTTTGCTTAAATGCAACGGCAAAGAATATTTTTCCGAAAACGGTATTCAAGATCTTTTGATGAACGAGATGGGGGGCGTAGATAAATCACTTTATCCTCTTTTTAATTACAAGGGGCCAAATAATCTCCAGTTTGTTTTGACCCACGGGGCTTCTTTGGACAAATACATTTATTCTTTTGTAAACGGCCAGTCTACAGAAGATGGAGGAACCCACGTTACAGCCTTTTTGGACGGTTTTGCAAAAGGGGTAAACGAATTTTATAAAAAAGAATATGACATCAAGGATATTACAAGCGGATTGTATGTTGCTCTCAAAATCGGCCTTGATAATCCAATGTTTACGTCCCAGACAAAAAATAAACTTGGAAATGTCGAAATCCGTGCTCCAATCATAAAAGAAACCCAGCTTGCTGTTGATGATTGGCTGCGTCACAACCCGGATATTGCAGGTACTCTCGAAGAAAAAATCATCAAAAATCAGAAGGCCCGCAACGAAATTAACTCTGTAACCGAAAAACAGATTCGCGAAGCCGAAAAATCGGTTATGCTCAAAATCAAAAAACTCAAAGATTGTCGTTACCACCTGCAGGACGGTGAAAAGGGTGCGAATTCTATGATTTTTATTACGGAAGGGGACTCGGCAACCGGTTCAATGGTAGGAAGTCGCGATGTTTCTTACCAGGCTATTTTTAGTTTGCGGGGTAAGCCTGAAAATATGTACGGTCGCAAAAAATCCGCCCTTTTTGAAAACGAAGAACTAAAAAATTTGACATTTTCTCTGGGAGTTCAAAAAGACGTGGAAGGCCTCCGTTACGATAAAATTGTAATTGCAACCGATGCCGATAACGACGGTTATCATATTCGCAATCTGGTTTTGACCTATCTTCTTTTGTATTTTGAAGAATTGGTTTTGACCGGCCATGTTTATATTCTGGAAACGCCTTTGTTCCGTGTTCGCAACAAGTCAAAAACTGTTTATTGCTACACCGAGGAAAGTCGCGACAAGGAAATTGCTAAAATGGGAAAATCTGCTGAAGTTACCCGATTTAAAGGATTGGGAGAAATCAACCCGGCAGAATTCGGCCAGTTTATTTTCCCAAGAAAGGAAGGGGAGTCTGAGGATAAAGGCATTCACCTGACCCCAGTTTCAATTCAGTCCCTGAAAAATGTACCGGAAGTTTTGAAATTTTATATGGGAAAAAATACCCCGGAACGCAGAGACTTTATTGTTCATAACTTGGCAGCAGAGATTGACGCTTAGGTTTTGCTGGTGGCTTGTAGCCGGGCGGAGCGTGTAGCGGTTTAGCCACCGCAGGCAGAGACGAGAGAAGAGGGAAAATTCCTGGGGGCTAGAAAATTGGCACTCCACGGGGGATTTTGCAGACTTCTGGCTCTGGCCGGCTCTGCCGAGGAGGCCGAGCGTTAGCGAGCCGCGGAAGGCGACTAGGTGTCTAAATCTGCCCTGAGAAATACAAAACAAAAAAATCATCATATTCCCCAAACCCTGAAAATTTACTATAATCTTCCTTTCATTAAACAACTTTACCGAGGTACTTTTATGAATCTTAAAGGTCGCAATTTTTTGACATTGAAGGATTTTTCTCCGGCCGAAATTACATATCTCTTGAATTTGGCTGCAGATTTGAAGGAGAAAAAAAAGAAGGGGATTCCTGTTGATATTCATCACGGAAAAAATATTGCTTTAATTTTTGAAAAAACAAGTACCCGTACCCGCTGTGCTTTTGAAGTTGCAGCCCACGATTTGGGAATTCAGACGACATATCTTGCCGAAGGTTCTCAGATTGGTAAAAAAGAAAGTATTGCCGACACTGCCCGCGTTCTTGGCCGTATGTTTGAAGGAATTGAATATCGTGGCTATGAGCAGTCTATTGTTGAAGACCTGGCAAAATATTCTGGCGTTGTTGTTTGGAATGGTTTGACCAATGAATATCACCCGACCCAAATGCTGGCCGATATGCTTACAATTCGTGAACATTTTGGAAAATTGCAGGGGCTCAAAATGGTTTACTACGGGGACGCCCGCTACAATATTGGAAATTCTCTCTGCATTGTTTGTTCAAAGTTGGGGGTAAATCTGACTCTTTGTGCTCCAGAAAAGTATTTTCCTAGCAAGGCTTTGCTTGACCAGTGCCAAGTTTGGTCAAAGGAGAGTGGGGCTGTAATTACCCTTGAATCTGATATTGATAAAGCGACAAAGGATGCTGATATTCTTTACACGGATGTTTGGGTTAGTATGGGCGAACCTGATGAAGTTTGGGCAGAAAGAATTGCTGATTTGAAAGCCTACCAGGTGAATATGGACGTTTTGAAAAAAGCAAAATCTACTGCAATTTTTATGCACGACCTGCCTTCTTTCCACGATTTGAACACAAAAATCGGTAAGGAAATCCATGATAAATTTGGACTGGATTCTATGGAAGTTACGGACGAGGTTTTTGAATCAAAACAGTCTGTAGTTTTTGACCAGGCAGAAAACCGCATGCACACAATCAAGGCGGTTATTGCTGCAACTTTGGGAAATAATTTTATTTAAGATGATATTCTGAGATATATAGGAGAAAAGTTACTATGAACGCAATTATTACAGTAGTAGGTTCGGATAAAGTTGGAATTATTGCAGAAGTTTCGAGATTTCTTGCAGACCACAAAATTAACATTGCAGATATTACCCAGACCATTTTGTCTGGCAATTTTGTTATGATGATGATGGCAGAACTGGATAATTCTGATATTTCAATTGACGAACTGCGTAATCAGATGGCAAAAACTGCCCAGGAAATGGGTGTCGAAATCAACATTATGAGTGAAAGGGTTTTCTCGGCAATGCACAGAGTGTAGGGTAAGTATTTTCCCCTATCCTGATAAATTCATTGTTTATTTTTTGAAAAAGCGTGTTATCATAATATCCTATGAACTACGGTAATCTTGCTTATTACATCTTAGGAGAGGTTATAACTTGCATTCTTTCTCTTATCCTGTGTTGTAATATTTTTGTTTCTTTTTCATTATGCGAAAGACGCCACCGTTTGTTTATTTATGGTGGAATTTCATCTTTTATAGCTTCCTTTTTTGATATTTTAGCAGTTTATTGCATTACTTATTACCAGCAAATTCCTGTTGGCTTGTGTACTAGTGTATCAACAATATATTTCTTGTTTCTTTGCACAATTCCTTTTGTCCTTTGTTGCTATGCTAGTGATATTGCCTATTCTTACAGACACATCAATCCTTTTATAAATCACATAAACGGGGCTATTTACACAGTTTATATTGTTCTTGTTCTTTTAAATATTAAGACTGGTTGGATTTTCCGTTATGACCCGGTTGAAGGTTACATTCGCGGGCCTTTAAAATACATGACCTATATTCTGACGGTTTTTTATTCTTTGTGTACGGTCGTGATGGTTCTTTCAAACAGAAAAACGATGGCCAGAAGGGTTTTTGTCGTATTCTGTATTTATCCTTTTATCAGTCTTGTCCTAATTGCGGTTCAGTTTTTTGAGCCAAAAATCATTATGACCGGAATTGCTGGTTTTGCGGCTCTCTTTTTTGCTTATATCACAATTCAGTCGGATTTAATTGATTTTGATTTTGTGACAGGGCTGATGACAGAAAATCGCCTGAAAAAACAAATCACCTCAAAAAAGTCATCCGGATATCTTTATGTTTTTTCTATTGATAATTTGAATGTTGCCAGAGCCAATATGGAAGTTACCCAACTGAATAATCTTCTGCTGGAAATTGCCAAAAAAATGACAAAATGCTTTGAGCGTCTTACTTTCCATATTTCAAGTAGCCGTTTTGCAGGGCTTTGTAAAAGTGAAAAAGATGTAAAAAAAGCCGCCGCATTTATGGCTGATTATCTTGCTTCATTAAATAATGATATAAATTCTCCATTGCCTGTTCAGCTTGATGTTTACACTGCAGCAGTTTCTTTTTCTGATAATGCCACTTCATACGAAAATTTAATGGAAATCATAAACAATATGTTTTCAAAATCGAAAAATGAAGGCACCAGGACTTTCCAGATTTGTGATGAAGCCGTTATTTCAGATTTAAATCGTAAGCGTGCAATTCATAAAATTTTGAAGCGGGAATTAAATCTTGAGTCTGAGCAATTTCAGGTTTGTTTCCAGCCAATTTATTCTCTCAAAGAAAAGAAATTTACCTACATGGAAGCCCTGTCTAGGCTCAATAATACAGAACTAGGAAATATTTCTCCTGTAGAATTTGTCAGCATTGCAGAGGCTAAAGGTCTGATTGAAAAACTTGGTTTTGTTGCTTTTGAAAAAGTCTGCAGGTTTATATCCCAAAATAAAGACCTGGTGGATGCGGTTTCTATAAATTTTTCTGCCTGCCAGATGACCAATCCTAATCTTGTAAACAGCGTTCTTGAAACAATCGATCGGTTTGGATTAAAACCTTCCAACATCATCATGGAAATTACAGAAAGTATTTTTATCGAAAATTTTGAACTCGTCCGCGGAAATATGACCCAGCTTGCAAACGCCGGCATAAAATTCTACCTGGACGACTTTGGAACCGGCTATTCAAATCTTTCAAACGTAATTGGCCTTCCTTTCTCAACAATCAAATTTGACCGTTCTTTAGTTTTGATGATGGAAGATAATAAAAAGGCGGAAAATCTGTTTACCCATCTTATAAGTACTTTCAAGGGTGCAGATTTGAAGATTCTGGTTGAAGGCGTCGAAACAAATAATCAAAATCAGCTGGTAGAAAAGGCTGGTGCCGATTATATCCAGGGATTTTTGTACAGTCGCCCTCTGCCAGAAAACGAATGTCTGGAATTGTTCAGAAATCAGCTTAAAAATCAGGCTAAAAAGTAATGATTTCTTCGTAAACCTGAATGGCGAATTGGTCTGTCATGCCAGAAATGTATTCAATAATACATTTTGTAAATGATTCTTCGTCGTGTAGGTCAAAAACCGGCTTTGTGTTGTATTTTAGAATGGCCTTTCTGTCAACAAAACTGTGCTTTTCTACGATGTAAGGCTGGTAGGTCGTATATTTTACAAGCCAGTCTTCAAAAGTTGAACAAAGTTTAGGATAATATTTCAAGGCCTGGGCAATTCTGCCTGTTTCGGCGTAAATTTTTGACCTTTTCAAAGTTCTAAAAATTGTCGAAATTACGTTTTCTGCGTAAATTGAAAATTCTTTAAGTCGCCAGTGATTGTAAATGCAGGCAAAATTGAATTTTTTGAGTTCAATGATAAATTTAAAATATTCATCAGAAAAACAAAGTCCTTTTTCTGGTGATGACTGCTGGCACAAATCCATAATCAAATCATTTATGAGGGTGCTGGTGTTTACCGCTTTTCCACTTCGGAGGGCGTGGGCCCCCTTGTGTTCAAATCCCAAAGTTGACCCGACAATTTCCCTCAACTGGCGGTAAGAAGCCATGTCCAGAATATGATAAGCCCTGGCGTCTTCAATATCGCGGCCAAGGTAGGCAATTTTATCTGCAATTTTTACGACGCAGCCTTCCCAGGTGTAGGGCTGGGTAAAACCTGGCCGCTTCATCGAGTACAAATCTATGGCTTCGTTCCGCGGTTTTATTCCCTGCTGGTCAATTTCGCCGCAATGGCAAATCAGACCGTCGCGAACTGCATAAGTCAGGTTCAAAGGCTGTTCTACGCCGTTCGGATCTTGCAGGGTTTCTATGTAATCTACAAAAAATAAACTGTTTCGCTCATGCCAGAATTTTTTTGGGGCGTTGTGGCCTTCTTTTTGTTCCAAAAGTCTATTCAGACAATCTTCGCCGTGGTGGCCAAAAGGGGCGTGGCCAATGTCGTGGCCCATTCCAATTGCGTTTGCAAGCTGGTCATTTAGCCCCAGATATTTTGAAATTGTAGTGGCAACCGAAGAGACGTGCATAACGTGTTCCATTCTGGTGCAAATATGGTCGTTGTGGGGGGCAAAAAAGACCTGGGTTTTGTGTTTTAGCCGGCGGAAAGCCTGGGAGTGGAGGATTCGGGTGTAATCCCTTTCAAAATCACTCCGGATTTCGTTATTTCGGCCGTAAATGGGGATTTCCCTTTTTATTGCCTGTTCCCATTTCGGGTTTTCTTTATCCATTTTTTCTGAAATAAAAGAATTCTGCATATCCAATCCTAAAAGTTCTTATGGGAGCCTCTAAAAATTGCAATTTTTAGAGGCAACTCTGAAAACGCGACGTTTTAATTCGTGCTATATCAACGAATTAAAACTCGCAGGCATCTCTGAAAAAGCATTGAAAATGATTTTTTAGAGATGCCCTTATATCAACCTTATATCGAATGCGTCATGCTGCCCTTGAATCAAGTTCGGGGTTCAGCATCTCATGAGATTCCGGAACGAGTCCGGAATGACGGGTCTGAGATTCCGGAACAAGTACGGAATGACGGTCCTGAGTATCTTATTTTTTTTCTTCCACCGTGAAAAATGCTGCGGTTTTGCCTGGAACTGAAATCATATTTCCGCCCTGTATGACTTTTCCACCAAACTGATACAAAGCCTGGCCCAGTTTTATTTTACAAGGGAAACTTGCACTTTCCTGGCTTGGGTTTATCAAAACTACCACACTGTCTTTTCCGCTTCCCCTGATATAGGCAAGAGGATATTTATTTTTTACAGCAAACAAAAAGGTGATTTTTGATTTATTTTGCAGGGCTTTTGTGTTTCTTCGTATACCGATGATTTTTTTCACTTCATTGTAAAGAGAATCCGGATTTTCTGCCTGGGCTTGAACTGTAGGCCGGTCAGGACTTGGATCCTGCTGAATATAAAGATTTTCTTTTTCGGCACTGCTAAAACCTGCATTTTTGGAATTATCCCACTGCATTGGGGATCTGGAACCTGTTCTGCCATATCCTCCTTCTACAGAAACAAGGCCTTCAACATAATTCATTCCAATTTCATCCCCATAATAAATAAAAGGGCAGCCTGGCATTGAAAGCAAAAATGCAAAGGCGATTTTTAATTCATCATCATGGATATAGCGGGCAAGCCTGTCCATATCATGATTGCCGGAAGGAATACAGATTAAGCCAGAACCATTGGCTTTTTCATAATTTTGGATATATTTTTTTACAAAATCGTAGCAGTTTCCATTTCCTTTGGAACTGAAAAAAGGTTTGTCGCATCTAAAAAGGTCGTTGTAATGAGAAGGTCCAAAGTGCAGGAGAAAATCCATGTGGAAGCCTCCTGCAAGAGATTTTTCAGGATCTCCCCATTCTGAAATCAACCTTGCATCCGGAAAATTTTCGTCCAAAAATTTTCGGACTTTATTCCAAAGTGCGATTGTACCCTTGCTGTCTGGGTCATTTTTTACGAGAGAGCCTGCCATATCAACTCTAAAACCGTCTGCCCCGGCTTCAAGCCAAAATGACATTACTTTCAGCATTTCTTTTAGGGTTGCCTGTGGCCCTGGTGCGTTTGGGGATTGCTGCCAAGGTCTGTCAATTTTTGCAAAACCGTAATTTAATGCCGGCTGGTGAGAAAAAAAGTTTACGGCACAAACTCCGTCCCTGTCTGAAATTCCTTTTATGCTGCTCATTCCGACAGGTTCTTCCCAAACAGAATCGGTCCAGACATAGCGGTTTGTAAATTCGTTTTCTTCTGCTTCCATTGATTTTTTAAACCAGGGATGCTGAATTGATGTATGACCCGGTACCAGGTCCAAAATTACGTGCATTCCCCGGCTGTGGGCCTGTTCAAAAAGTCTTACTAAATCGCTGTTGCTACCGTATCTTGGGGCAGTTTTATAATAATCAGAAATATCGTAACCAGCGTCTTTGAAAGGGGATTCAAAACAAGGATTAATCCAAATAGCGTTACAGCCCAGGTTTCTGATGTAGTCAAGTTTGTTGATTATTCCGTCAAAATCTCCGATTCCATCGCCATTTGAATCAGAAAATGACTGGGGATAAATCTCGTAAAAAATCGCAGTGTCAAGCCAGTCTTTGCTTTCACTGCTAGTGATTTTCTCTTCATCTTTCATTTGCAAATCTTCATTCATAATGACCTCCCAAGTTTTGGCTATCGCTGAGCCTTGTCTCCAAATCCTAGTTCAAATCTAAGGAAAAAGTCTAGTCTAAGGCCTGTAATTCTAGGGCAATTTCTTCCATTTCGCGGTCTGTCATCGCAATTGTTTCTGCCACCCGGAAAAGTTCCCTGCGGATAGAGTCGGGAACGTCTGCTTCATTTTTGTAATGTAATTGATGTTCAAGGCTAGCCCAAAAATCCATTGCAATAGTTCTAAGCTGAATTTCTACCCGGACATTATGTTCGGTTTTTGAAAGGTAAACGGGAATTTCAACTACAAGGTGCAGACTTCGGTAACCGCTTTTTTTAGGATTTTGGATATAGTCTCTTTCTTTTATGAGGGTAATATCCGGCTGTTTTAAAAGCATTTCCCTTACAGAATAAATATCCGAGATGTAAGGACAAATTACCCGGACCCCGGCAATATCATTTAAGTTTTGTATCATAGATTCAAAAGTTACCGGTAGATTTCTTTTTTCTAGCTTTTTTGCAATTGAATCTGGCGATTTAACCCTGCTTTTTACAGTATCTATAGGATTTCGTTTTCGGTTTACGGTATTTTCTTTGTTTAAAATATCCAGTTTTGTTTCAATCTGCTTTACAGCACTTTCGTAAAGCATCATTATTTTTTGGAATTGAAAGGCTACTTTGTAAAAATCATTTTGATTTGAAAGATTTGAAGGATTGGGAACAGGCAAATTAGAAGTTCCTGTTTCTTGTCCCAAAATTTCATCACTGTTGCTCATACTCATATAATATAA
>CAZGDL010000060.1:0-11114 GCA_964525075.1 uncultured Treponema sp. | reverse complement strand
AATGACTTTTTTCAATTTTAAATTACAAATTGCGAACTTTATTTTACGCTATCTGAAAATGAAAACCGATTTTATTTTCTTCGTCTTTTCAATTCATCTTTTACAGCATCAAATTTATTTATTTCTACTTTTGAAAATATAGGTGTCGGTTTTTTAGAAAATAAGGCTGATTTTTTATGGTCTTTGGGGCTGGGACTTGGTTATAATCTTTTTACTGAAGTTCCTTTTACGATGCAGTTTGGAATTGATAATAGTTATAGTCCAATTTTGAGTGTTTTTGTGGTTTCTAGTTTTTAGGAAGAAAACTTCTTATTTGAAGAACTATTCCCTCGTAAAATTATTTACTCTTTCCAGGGCTTTCGCTGACGCTGCTTGGTTTTTGCGGATTATTTCTTTGAATTTGGCGGTTTTTATCAACATAAGTTCGGTTTCGGTTTTTGTGATGGCGGAAGATTCTCGGTTGGTGTGCAAAAATGCCGGGATTTCGCCAAAAAAATCACCTTTTTGGTAGGTTGTGGGGATGCCGTCTTTTGTTTCGACTACGGAGCCTGAGCGGACAAAATAAACGTAATCGGCTTTATCATTTTCTGAATAAATCTGATAATTTGCCTGCAAAATCCTGGTTTCTGTTTCCAGCCTGTAAAGTGAAGGATTTCTGAAAAGTTTTTGATTGATAAGGCGGGTAAAAATATCATCAGCGGCCGAATTTTTTGTATAAATCTGGGCGACAATTTGTTCTTCAAAAAACTGGCTCACATAAAGCATTTGGGCACAAAACAGAAAGACAACAAAAAACATATAAACTTTAAAAAGCATAATCAGCATGGTTGAAATTGTGCCGTAAATGACGTTGTAATTTGTAAAATTCATAAATTTATTGATAAAAAATGAGATGACAAAGGTGACGGCGGTAGAAATGGCGGCGTAAAATGCCGAAATCTTGATTTTGGGCTTTGAACCTGTCATAAATCTGTAACTGTAAAGGGTAAAAATAAAAAAGAGAAAATACAGAACTGAAGAAACTAAAACATTGGAACTTGTTCTGAAAATTTTCGGAAAAGAGTTGCGGATTGTTGCCAAAACCGGTAGCTGCAAAAATTTATTAAAAAGAAAGGCGAAAATCATCACTAGAATAAAAACTATCACAAGTACAAATTCGGAGATAAACGTAATCAGCTGATTTACGACAGAAACTCTTTTTGTGGCTGACAGAAAAATCCTGTTGAGGGCCTGGACAATCGACAGAAACATTTTGCGGGCCATCCAGATAACCCAGATTGCAAGGAAAATGTTGATAAACGAAAGCGATTTTTTTTCGACTAAGTTGTTGATAAATGGCGTTACATCAAAAACGTTGGAAAATTGCTGGCAAAAATCAATTATCATTTGCAGAATATCCGGCGAAACTTTTAGAATGTTGATTAAAACGGTAAAAATAATCAGAACAACGGGGATAAAAGAAAAAATAAAGCTGTAGGAGCAGGATGCCGCACTTTCCCAGAGAATGTTGTCGTTGGAGTTTTTGATTGAAAGAAAAATAAACTGGGCAAATTTTGTGAAAATTTGTTTTGGGGAAAGTTTTGTTTTCTGGTTTTCTTTTTCCATAGTTTTTTGTTTTTTATGGGGATTTTTTTATAAAAAAAGGGCAACAGAATATACTGGAGGAAGCGTTCGGCACGGCACCGAAACTTTTTTTTATATTCTGTTGCCCAAAAATCCAAATTAGAAGTCTGCCAGTTTTGGAGCTCGAGGGTAAGGAATTACATCACGAATATTTTCCATACCTGTTACGTAACGAATCAAGCGCTCAAAACCAAGCCCGAACCCTGAGTGTGGAACTGTACCGAAACGGCGCAAATCCAAATACCACTGGTAATTTGACATATCCATTCCGCGCTCTTCGCAAACTTTTAAGAGTTTTTCATAATCTTCTTCGCGCTCTGAACCGCCAATCAATTCTCCAATTCCTGGAACTAAAACGTCAACTGCTTTTACAGTCTTTCCATCATCATTAGCTTTCATATAGAAAGATTTGATTTCTTTAGGATAATTATAAACCATAACAGGGCAGCCATAAATCTTTTCTGTAAGATAGCGTTCGTGTTCGGTGGCAATATCGCAACCCCAGTATGGTTTGAATTCAAATTTAGCACCTTTATCAGAAGCTTCCTGGAGTTTTGCGATTGCGTCTGTGTAAGAAATGCGGACGAACTTGGCATTTGCAACTTTTGTAAGGCTTTCGATAAGACCTGGCTGAATTCTCTTGTCAAAAAATTCCAAATCGGCACGACATTTTGTCAAAGCCCAGTTCAAAAGATATTTTACAAAATCTTCCTGAATATCCATGTCATCATTCAAATCATAAAAAGCCATTTCTGGCTCAATCATCCAGAATTCTGACAGGTGACGAGGGGTATTTGAATTTTCGGCACGGAAAGTTGGTCCAAAAGTATAAACACGTGAAAGGGCAGTTGCCATTGTTTCTGCTTCAAGCTGACCAGAAACTGTGAGAGAAGCCTTTTTTCCAAAGAAATCTTTAGAATAATCTACGATTTTGTGGGCATCTTCAATTTTCATTCCACCCTGGCCGGCTTTTACCCCCATTTCTGCGATTTTTTCCATGGAAAGGGTTGTTACCTGGAACATTTCGCCAGCACCTTCACAATCTGAACAAGTAATTTCCGGAGCGTTGATGTAAACAAATCCTCTTTCCTGGAAGAAAGAATGAACGGCAAAAGCCATCTGGTTACGAACTCGGTAAACTGCACCAAAAGTGTTTGTTCTTGCACGGAGGTGGGCATTTTCACGCAGATATTCCATTGACATCTTATTTTTCTGCAAAGGATATTCGTCCGGATTACAGGTTCCAAGACATTCAATATCTTCGAGGGTAACTTCTACTGCCTGGCCACTTGCCGGGGACTGAACTAAAAGTCCAGTAGCACGAACAGAAGCCCCGGTGTTCAATTTTTTGAGAGTTTCTTCAATATTATTTACATTTGCATTATTAGAAGGATTATTGCGGTCGAAGGTAAGCTGAATATTGGCAAAACAGCTTCCGTCGTTGACTTGAATAAAAACAAGACCTTTTGAGTCACGAACTGTACGAATCCAGCCACAAACTTTTACGGCGTGTCCGTCAGGAGAAGATGTAAGTAAATCTTTGATTAGTGTTGGTACCATAAATATGTCCTTGCTATAAAAAATAAAAAAATCGGAGACTTCTTCGCAAAGAAGCCTCCTATTTATAATGAAAATGTGGATTCATATTAGCACTTTTTGAAAAGTGTTACAATTATAAGGATTTAAGCTCAGGGATTTAAGCAACGTAAGCTTCCAACTTGCGAGCTCTTGTTGGGTGCTGCAAGCGAACAATAGCGTGTTTTTCAATCTGACGGATTCTTTCCTTTGTCAAATCACATTCCTGGCCAACTTCTTTTAATGACATTGGTTTAAGACCGTTCAAGCCATAGCGCATTCTGATAACCTTTGCTTCGTTAGGGCGGAGAGTATCAACAACTTTGTCGATATCTTCGTGCATAGCCTTCTGAATTGCCTGTTCTTCTGGGCGGTCGTAAGATTCATCTTCATAAAAATCACCAACTTTTGCGTGGCTGTCATTTCCGTCGTTGATTTCTGCGTCAAGACTTACAATATCACGGCTGATATTTACCATATCGCGAACGTGACTTGCGTCCATGTTGAGCATAGCGGCAATTTCTTCAAATTCCTGCTGTTCTGATTTTTTAGAACCAATAACTTTTTTGGCGTGTTCAATCTGAACAAGTTCATTTGCACGGTTAAGTGGAAGGCGGATAGGGCGACTTTTTTCGCAAATGGCTTTCAAAATGCTCTGACGAATCCACCACACAGCGTAAGAAATAAAATGATAGCCTTTTGTAACGTCAAATTTATCTACAGCGGTAAGAAGTCCAATATTTCCTTCGCTGATTAAATCGGTCAAATCTAAACCGTGGTTCTGATATTTTTTTGCAACATTTACGACAAAACGAAGGTTTGCGTTCACAAGTCTATTTTTTGCGGCTTTATCACCAGCCTGGGCCTTTTTTGCCAATTCAATTTCTTCTTCATGAGAAATCATAGGAACTTTGTTGATGTCCTTTAAATACATAGCCAAAACGTTGTCTTCGTGTTTCATACAGTTCTCCTTCGTAAAGTTTTTAAAGATTACATAGTATATATAGCAAGAAACGTGCCAAGTTCTTAGTAATGATGAAAAAAATCTAAAATTTATAAAAAAATCCGGCAAGATAATAATAAAATGCGAAAAAGGCAAGTAAAAAGTTAGATTTTGGAGGATATTTTGTCCAAATTCGACACAAATTTAATTTTGACAGGGAAAATTGTGTAATTTTGACACAGGGGAGGGGATTTTTTGGGAAACTGTGGAAATTTGACACAAGAAAGACATAAAAGGGGAACCTGTTTAAAAACGTATGGTAGGAACTTGTTTCTGCGTGAGCGCTGGGAAGGGCGCCGAAGGCGGCCACCGCAACGGAGCACGCCCTCTGGCGGGCGTAGTGAGGAGGCTGAAGCGACAGCGGAACCCTGGACATAGCGACCCGGAGTGAGCGAAGCGAACGGAGGGGCACGCCCTTACCTTACCTTACCTTACTTTACCAGTGTTTTCTTTTTCCAGGCCCCGCTCTTGTATCTGATAAAGCAGACGATGGCGGTGATTGTCCAGGTAAAGCCGGTGGTGACCCAAATGCCCCAGTAGCCTAGTTTTGGGATGCGGGTGAAGATTGGGGCGAAGCCGATTCTGCCTACGACTTCGGTGAGGCCGTTTATCATTGAAAAGGCGGTGTCGCCGCAACCGTTCAAAATGCCACGTGGAACGTAAATCATTCCCAGCATAAAGTAGCAGATTGCGGTGATTTTGAGGGCTTTTGCTCCGATTTGGACAACTTCTGGTTCGTCGTTGACGAAAAATCCGATGATGTAATGGCCCAAAAACCAGAAGAGTGGCAACATTATCATACTGAAAATCAAAACGATGATTGTGCCCCGGTGGAAGCCTTTGTTGACTCTTTGAATTTGTCCGGCTCCCATGTTTTGTCCGGAGAAATTTGTGAGGGCGGCACTGATTGAAGAATATGGCTGCTGAACTAATTGTTCTACTCGCATGACGATGGTGTAGGCCGCCATGACTGTTTCGCCAAAGGTGTTTACTATGCCCTGCAAAACCATCATCGAAATGGAAATGAGGCAGCTTTGGAGGGCGACCGGAGTACCGATTTTGAAAGAATTTGCGATGATTTTGCGGTTTGGCAAAAATTCTTTTTTGGAAAGATGAAAATAATCTATTTTTTTATAGGCGTAAATGATGGAAGCAAAGGCGGAAACTGCCTGAGAAATGATTGTTGCAAATGCTACGCCAAAAACTCCCCAGCCAAACGAAATTACGAAAACCAGGTCCAAAACCAAGTTGATGACGCTGGACAAAATCAAAAAATAGAGGGGGGATTTGGAATCTCCTAGGGCCCTCAAAATTGACGCAACTCCGTTATAAAATGCGACGAAAATAATACCACAGCAGGTTGTCCTCATGTAAAGAACGGCGTCTGGGCGGATTGTGTCTGGGCAGTTGAGCAATTTGAGTACGTAAGGGCAAACCAAAAATCCGAAAATGCTGACTACGATGGAGGCTGCCACAAGTACGTAAAAGGCGTTTGAAATTGTGGAGCGAACCATATTGTGATTTTTTGCACCAAAATATTGGGCAACGATGATTCCGATACCGGTGGCAAGGCCAGAACTGAGGGAAAAACAGAAAAAGTTCATTGAACCGCAAGTTCCGACGGCTGCCAGGGCATTTGCACCGACAAAGTTTCCAACAATGATTGAGTCGACCATGTTGTAGAGCTGCTGGAAAATATTTCCAATCAAAAGTGGGAATGCAAAAACTAAAATATGCTTGGTTGGTGAGCCAACTGTCATATCTGTAATATTTGTCTTATTTTTCATAACTTAATCCAAGTTGTATCATACTGTCTTGTAAAAAAATAAAACTGTACAAAAATGCACAGTTTTGGAATGATTAATGGGGGAGAGTTTAGGCGGTCTGGGGGGACGAACCTGGGAGGGGGAGTGGGCGGACCTGGCGAGGGCGGTTTATGTGCTGTGGGCGGCCTTGGGAATGTGAGTTTTTATACTTTTGCCTTCATCTCTGCCAGGGCGTCCACTCTTGCTTCCTGCATCAACTGCATATCGCGGGACAAATCTGCAATTTTGAATTCCAGAGCCCCTGCCTGGAGGGTTCCGTTTATTTCGCCAGGACCCCGACTTTTCAAATCTTCTTCTGCAATATAAAAACCGTCCGTGCTGAGGCGAAGAGCCTTCATCCTTTCTATCCCGATTTCTGTGATATTTTTACTGTAAATCAAAATACAAATTGACTGATCTGAACCTCGCCCAACTCTTCCACGCAGTTGGTGGAGTTGGGCCATTCCGAACCTGTCCGCCTGTTCTATAACCATGCAGGTGGCATTTGGAACATCTACCCCGACTTCTACGACCGTAGTTGCAACCAAAATCTGGATTGAACCATCTCGGAATTCTTTTAAAATGCGGACTTGTTCTTCTTCATCAATTTTGCCATGAACCAAAGCACATTTGTACTGGGGATAAATATTTTTTGACAAATGGTCAAAAGCTCTTTGTGCAGATTTTATATTTTCATCACTATCAATAGCGGGATAAACAAAATAGGCCTGTTTTCCTTTTTCCAGTTCTTTTCTGACTGCCTCGTAGGCGTTTATTTCGTTTCCTTCTTTTACCAGGTAAGTTCTGATTTCTTTGCGGCCGACCGGTTTTGTGTGAATTGTAGAAATATCCAAATCACCAAAAACTGTAAGAGCAAGACTTTGAGGAATTGGAGTTGCAGACATCATCAGAAGATTTGGCTCAAAAACTCCGCCTTTGTAAGAAATTCGCCCCTTATTGATGATAGATTGTCGCTGCATAACCCCAAAACGGTGTTGTTCGTCAATAACTGCCAGCATTAAATCTTTGTAAATAACAGGATTTGAATACAGGGCGTGAGTTCCCACGATTATGTCAATTTCGCCGTCTTTTAAAGCCTTGAGAAGTTGATTTCGGCCTGCCGATTTTACATTCCCGGTCAAAAAGGCTACCCGAACTCCAAGTTTTCCAAGCATTCTGGCGGTTGTTTCGGCGTGCTGGCGGGCTAGAATTTCGGTTGGTGCCATGAGGGCACATTGTCCTTTCCAGCTGATGACTCTGAGACAGGCGAAAAGTGAAACCAGAGTTTTTCCTGAGCCGACGTCGCCCTGCAAAAGTCTTGCCATTGTGTAAGGGGGGCGAATTGGGGGCGGAAATCCGCGGTCAAGGTGGTTTAACGTTCGCTCTCGTTCCCGATAAGAGCGGTCGATTTCTTCGTCCATTTCGTAAATTACTTTTTTTTGGTCGGCCGTGAGCTCAAAAGGAAGGGTTGCCAGAAAATCTTTTTGCAAAGGTGAGAGGGAGGCTGCAAAGGTTTTGTCCTGGATTTCTGTTGTGTCTTTATTTTCTTTGTTAAAACCTTTTCTGTTGTAGGCCCGTTCTACAATCACCTGTTGAAAAAGAAAAAGTTCTTCAAATGCAAGACTTTTTCGAGCCTGGTTAGCCTGTTCTATGGTTTGAGGCTGGTGAATTAGGCGGATTGAGTCTTGTTTTTGTAAAAGTTGATGTTTTTCTATCAAATTTTCGGGGATTTCATTTTCAATTCCGTGGGCGTACTGTTTGAGGGCCTGGGAAATTGCCTTGTGGAGAGTTTTTTGCGAAAGCCCTTCGGTGAGAGGATAAACTGGAAGTATGCCGGTGTCGGCTGGAGTGATTTTTGTCAAATCAAGATGGACTGGAGCCGTTGTACGTGCAGGTTCGCCCTGGTGGGAGCCTGGCTTGCTACCATTTAAATCCATTTTTGTTGCTTCAAAACTTGACGACTGCAATTTACCGTATTTTACAAAAAACTGCCCGGTAACTGTGATAATTGAGCCTGGAACTAGGACTTTTTCCAAAAAAGCCCGGTTAAAACAGAGCAATTCTGCCTGGGCAGTTCCATCAAAAATCCTGATTTTGAGGGTTTTCATATTTCCGTAGCCAAACCATTCCTGGCTCAAGACCTGGGCGACGGTATGAACTTTGCTATGCTTATCAAAATCTTTGAGAAAAACTTTTACAGACCTATCCTCATAATCCCTGGGATAATACTGAAGCAGGTCTCCAACGGTGAAGACGTTTACTTTTGCCAGAGTTTTTGTAAGTTGTGGACCCACGCCTGTGATAGACGAAACTGGGGATTTAATGTCTGAAATTTTCAATTTTTTTTCGATTAAAAAGGAATCCTGTAGCAGAGATTTACCAAAATATTTATAAGAATTCTACCAAGTCCCATCACTACGAGCAAGGTAATCCATGAAATAAGCAGGGATTTTTGATAGCTCATAGCGGATTTTGTAAATGTTGACGCAATTTTGTATGTAAATTTGTTCAACATCATATCAATCTGATTCCAGCCGGAATTAAATGATGTCTGGCCTTTTTTTACCAGCAAAACAATCCAGCGGATTAAGATTAAAAGGAATAAGATGGATAGGAGTGATGATATAATGTTCCACAGCATATAAATTACTGTAGCGAGAATTCCTCCCAAGTAGATTCTGCCGGTCGATTGAATGCCACCCAGAATTGACGAAGCCAGTGATAAAATTCCTATGGAAATGATTGGCGAAAAATCAATATTGGCAATTCTTAAAAATCCCCAGCGAGAAAAAAAGTTTAGGTAAGGATCGGTGACAGAGGAAATAAATTTTCCAAAGGCCGTGAATTTGAGGCCGGGAAACCAGCTCATAATTATGTTGATAAAGCACAAAATTGTATAAATTGTGACAATAGCCGAAAGTAGGGAAAGAATTGCTTGAATCATATTAAAACCTCCAGGGCAGACGCAGAAAATTTTTGAAAAATCTTCGTAACCAATCAACATAAATGATAAAGTTGTATGTATATCAGAACTTGCTCATTTACGTCATGCTGAACTTGATTCAGCATCTCATGAGATTCCGGAACAAGTCCGGAATGACGTTTCTGAATAGTTACAAAATCTTCTTATTCAGTCCAAACTTCCCTTACAATGTTAATGTTTTTCAGGGCTTTTATTGTTTCTTCTGAAGCATTCATTGTAATCATGCTGTTTGCTTTTACAACATAAGGACTGTTTGCAACGTCTATATGAAAATATACTGAGCAATTACCCATTTTATCAAATAAAAAATCTTTTAATTCTAGCATTTCTGCTTCAGAATTAAAATTTGGATCCAACATAATGTGGATTGCCTGGGCTGCGTGATTTTCCAACTCGTTCGGATCTTCCATGGAGTCTACCACTAGAGATGGAGTGTCGCGACTGCCATCAACTTTGCCCTTAAAAGCGTAAATTTCGGAATCTTCGATTTTTGGTTTAAGGCTTTCCCAGGTTTTTGGGAAAAATGTCAAATCAATCACCCCATCATAATCATTGAGTTTTGCAAAGGCCATGCGATCACCTTTTTTGGTGATGATTTCGTGAATACCATTTACCATTCCAAGGGCTGTATATTGCTTGCCGACGTCTTTTAACTGCCAAGGTTTTGCACCGCTAGCCATAAGGGCGTCTTTTTCGGCTTTGCTTTCGGCCGCAATTCTTGTGATATTTCCGGCCCGGACTGTAACTGCCCTGTCAATTGCTTTTTTATAGGAATCAAGGGGGTGACCGCTTACATAACAGCCAATGCACTCTTTTTCCATATTCAAAAGTTCCATATTTGGCAGATTTTCAATTTTTTTGAACTGAAAATCGGTGTAGGATTTTTCTTCTTCCCCTAAATCTCCAAAAAGGTCTCCTTGCCCCTTCTTTTTATCTTCCAAAATATCAGAAACATAATCCAGGGCGGCTTCCATGTTTGCCAGCAGGGTCGGACGATTGAGTGTAGTACCGTCTTTTTCTTTGAGGTGGTCAAAAGCTCCGGTTTTTATAAGAACTTCGATGGCTTTTTTGTTGACAAGAGTTTTTTCGCGGCCATCCTGGTCTTTTTCTACCAGAGCTCCCGTCCTGGTGATAAAGTCCATAAAACTTTGGAAAGGTCCATTTTCTTCGCGCTCTTTTACAATTGCCTGGGCGGCGGCTTCTCCCATCCCCTTAATTCCTTTGAGACCAAAAACAATTCTGCCATCAACAACATCAAAAATAACGTCGGACCGGTTTAAGTCAGGGGCATCGACGGCAATTACCATGGAGCGGGCTTCTTCAATGTAGGCAGGAAGACCGTCTGTGGAAGTGATTTCGTTTGTAAGGTTGGCTGCCATAAATTCGGCAGGATAATGAGCTTTGAGCCAGCCAGTTCTGTAGGCAAGAACCGAATAAGCAGCGGCGTGTGATTTGTTAAATCCGTAGCCGGCAAATGGAATCATAATTTCAAAAATTTCGTCAGCATGCTGTTCTGTAAAGCCTTGTTTGAGGGCCCCTTCGATAAATTCCTTTTTTTTGCCCATCAAAACTTCAGGTTTTTTCTTACCCATGGCACGGCGCAGCATATCGGCCCCACCAAGCGAGAATCCGGCGATTTTTTGTGAAACCTGCATTACCTGTTCCTGGTAAACCATAACCCCGTAAGTCTCTTTTAAAATTCCTTCCAGACAAGGGTCGGGGTAGTGGATTGTTTCAGGCTTCCATTTTCCTTCAATGTATTGAGGAATGTAATCCATAGGCCCCGGACGGTAAAGGGCGTTCAAGGCGACTAATTCTTCCAGGCGGCGAGGCTGGGCTTCGCGGAGGATTTTCTGCATTCCAGGAGATTCAAACTGGAAAACGGCAACAGAGTCCCCGCGGCAGAACAAATCAAAAGTTTTTTCATCAGTTTCGGAAACCTGGTCGCATTGGAATACAGGATCTTCCGGCTTTTTATGTTTATTGATAATGTCCTCGGCATAACGGATTAAAGACAGGGTTTTGAGACCCAGGTAGTCGAATTTAACAAGACCGCAAGGCTCAATAATGTCCATGGTGTACTGCACACCAACTTCCCCAGTTTTTGGATCTTTGAAGACCGGAG
>CAZGDL010000059.1:7335-11221 GCA_964525075.1 uncultured Treponema sp. | reverse complement strand
AAAATAAAAGGAAGTGAATTATGGAAGATTTGGACGAAGAAGCTAGAGCTAGACGTAGAAAAGAACAGATTGAATATCGCAATAAAAAGCGTTTTTCAAATATTTTTATGATTGGGGCAACACTATTTAATATTGTAGAAACCTTTGTCATTATTATTGCCTTGCTGGTTTTGGGGATTTTTATTCTTACAAAAACCTGCAATCCTGAAACTGCTGCTTTTTCTAATATTTTGGGCGTCCTGGTGATTGTTCTTTCATTTGGTGGCTTGGTTTTGGGATTTTTGGTTTACAAAAAAGTCACTGGCTGGGTTATCAAAAAATTTAACTTGGAAGATAAACTTTTGGATAGTATAAAAATGCACTATCAGAAAAAAACAAAAGAAGAAAAAGAAGCGGAGCTTAAAAGATGATTGGAATTATTGGTGCTATGGATTCGGAAGTCGAAGCAATTTTTGCTCAGATGGCTTCCAAAGAAAAAATCCAGATAAATAATCTTACTTTTTACAAAGGCAAGATTTTTGATAAAGACCTAGTGGTCGTAAAATGTGGCGTTGGAAAGGTGAATGCGGCCCTCTGCACCCAACTTTTGATTTTGACTTTCAAAGTTGATTGCGTTATCAATACGGGAATTGCCGGGGCAACTGGAAAATGTCTTAATATTTATGATTTTGTAGTTTCGACAGAAGCTCTTTATCACGATTTTGATACGACTTTTTTTGGCTACAAGTTGGGGCAAGTTCCTGGAATGCCAGAAACTTTCAAGGCTGATGAAAAACTTACAAATCTGGCAGTTCAGGTTTTTGAAAAATCCGATTTGGCAAAAAATCATAAAATCCAGAAAGGTTTGATTGCCTCTGGAGACCAGTTTATTGCTGGTGGTGAAAAAAAGAACTTTATTGTAGAAAACTTTCATCCACTTTGTGTGGAAATGGAAGGTTGTGCAATTGCTCACGCCTGCCACGCAAATGGTGTGCCTTTTGTGATTATCCGCTGTATGTCGGATTGTGCTGATGAAAATGTTCAGTCCACTTACGAAGAGGAAAAAGCTTCAAAAGTGAGCAGCAATTTTTTGCTTGAAGTTCTCAAAGAAATTCTATAATTTGTGCATAGTTTTTTATAGTTTTTGGGAGGTCAAAAATGCCAGAAAAAAAATACAATGTTGATTCTTTTAATTTGGATCACACAAAAGTTACGGCACCTTATGTTCGACTTGCAGCCCGCAAGGTTGGCAAAAAAGGTGATGTTGTTTCTAAATACGATATTCGTTTTACCCAGCCGAATCAGGAATTTATGTCGACGGGTGCAATTCACACTCTGGAACATCTGATTGCGGAATACATTCGTGATGAAATGGAAGGGGTAATTGACCTTTCGCCAATGGGTTGCCGCACAGGTTTTTATTTTACAATCTGGGGGGAACTTTCGGAGGAGGAAGTTGCCAATCACCTTTTGAATGTTCTCAAAAAAGTTGCGGTTTGGGATAAAGAAATTCCGGCAACGACCGCCCAGGAATGTGGCAATTATCGTGACCACGACCTGGAAGGTGCTAAGCACTATGCAAAACTTTGGTGCGATGGCATTGAGAAAAAAGGCTGGAATGCTTTTGTAAAATAATTTTCTGAAAAATCTGAAAAATAAAGTCCAAAATCCTATAAATTGTAGGTGTAATATATGAACATACTGAACAAATTAAAAGAAACTGCCGTTTCAGTTTTGCCGATTATGGCAATTGTCCTGCTTTTGGGAATTTTCCTGCTGGACCTGGACGCTATTCTTCTCACTCGTTTTGTAATTGGTGGGCTTTTGCTCATTGTAGGGCTCACAATTTTTCTCTTGGGCGTGGATTTGGGAATTCAGCCTATGGGAGAACGAACCGGTGCTGAACTCACCAAAAAACGTTCTCTTCCTTTGTTGCTCATCGTAGCTTTTGCAATCGGTTTTGTCGTCACTGCTGCTGAACCTGACATTCAGGTTTTTGGTGACCAGGTGCGGGGAGTTTTCTCTTTCGTAAATAAATCTGCCATTACCTTTGTAATTGCGGGCGGGGTTGGGCTTTTTATTATGATTGGTTTGATGCGAACTGTTTTGAATCTTTCGCTCAAAATGACTTTCCTGATTTCTTACATTGTTCTTTTTGCGGTTGCAATGTTTGCCCCGGATTCTTTTATTGGAATTGCTTTTGACTCTGGTGGAGCAACAACAGGTCCTATGACCGTTCCATTTATTATGGCTCTGGGACTTGGTGTTTCTTCCGTTCGTGATGATAACGAAAACAGCTTTGGTCTTACCGGAGTTTGTTCTGTTGGCCCGATTATGGCAGTTATTCTCTATTCAATCTTCCTGAAAATGACTGGGGCTTTTGATGCAGCCTCCGTCGCAGAAGAATCTGCTGCCGCAGAAGTTACTCTTGCGACTGGCGGATTTTTCTCACAGGTATTTTCTTCGTTCGGGGCAGTTGCTCCTGGTGTTTTGCGAGAATCCCTGCTTTCTATTGCACCACTTTTTGGAATGTTTATTATTTTCCAGATTTTCCTCTTAAAAATGACAAAACGCCAGGTTGTCAGACTTACAATCGGTTTTGGCTACGCATTTGTTGGCCTGGCAATTTTTCTGATTGGGGTAAACGGCGGTTTTTCACAGGCGGGAGCTGCTTTGGGCCAGGCACTTGGCCAAAAAGTGGTAGAAAACGGCGGAATTTGGTACCTTATTTTGATTGGAACTGGACTTGCTCTGGGGGCAATCATTGTTTGTGCAGAACCTGCAGTTTGGGTTTTGAGTGAACAGGTTGAACAGGTAAGTGGCGGTACAATCAAACGAAAAATGCTTTTGATTTCGCTTTCTGTGGGAACTGCAATTGCAATTGGCCTTGCCATGTGGAGGGCTGTTGCCGGCTTTAATCTGAAATTTATTTTAATTCCAGGCTACCTCATCGCTTTGTTCCTTTTGATTTTCTGTCCTTCACTTTTTACAGGAATTGCATTTGACTCGGGCGGTGTTGCATCTGGTCCTCTTACATCAACATTTGTACTTTCATTTACTTTGGGAGCTGCAAGTTCTGGTAGTGGTGGCAACGATTCTTTTGGGGTTATCGCTTTGGTTGCAATGATGCCTTTAATCGCAATTCAGATTATGGGAATTATTGTAAAAATCAAACAAAAGTCTTCAAAAGAACTTTCAAATAAAACCCCTGAAACGGAGGTGAAAAATGAGTTATAAATTGATTATCAGCATTGTCCCTCATAATAGTGGCGAATTTATTACTGAAACGGCAAAATCTGCTGGGGCTAGTGGTGGCTCAATCATAATGGGACGCGGAACTGCAAGTAACAGCGTTTTGCAATTATTGGGATTGGGTGACACTTCAAAAGATATAGTTTACATAGTAGTTGAGGATGTTTTGAAAGAGGCAGTTTTATCTGCCATTGTAAAAGCATCGGAAGAAAAAAAATCACACTTCGGAGTTTTGTTCACGATTGATGTTGGTGATTTTATCAAAGCTGGACATTTGCCGTCGCTTTCGTCGTCAAATAATCCTCAGTCTGAAAACGAAGAAAAAGGAGAAACTATGAATAATTATGAAATGATAAATGTAATTGTAAATAAAGGATATGCGGAAGACGCCATGGCTGCAGCCCGAAAAGCCGGGGCCGGCGGTGGAACAATAATCGGGGCTCGTGGTACAGCCCGCGAAGATGATGCTGCTTTCTTTGGTATGAAGATTGTTCCAGAAAAAGATATGCTCATCATCCTTGTTCCTGAAGATAAAAAACAGGATATTTTGAAGGCAATTACAGAACTTCCATGTTTTGCAGAAGCTGGTAGCGGAATTGTTTTCTGCAATCAGGCAAAAGATTTTACCCTTTTGGGAAAAAAATAGAGCGTCATG
>CAZGDL010000059.1:5560-7235 GCA_964525075.1 uncultured Treponema sp. | reverse complement strand
TAATTCTATGAACCTTTCAAACATTGTAATTGTACTAGACCATCCGGACGAATCGCGAAATATTGGGGCAGCCTGCAGGGCTATGGCAAATAACGATATTTCGGATTTGAGGATTGTGGGCAAAAAAGAAGATTACGACCTGGAACACGTACACGTGCTTGCAATTCATGCGGGGGTAATTTTTGATAATGCCCGTTTTTACAAGTCTATTACCGAGGCAACTGCCGACTGTTCTATTTGTGCTGGAACCACCCGCCGAAAAGGCAAAAAGCGGGGAAAACTTTTGTTGCCGGAAGAATTTGCAAAAATGGTTGGCCAAAAGACCGAAAATTCCAAAATTGCCATTGTTTTTGGCAACGAAAGAACAGGCCTTACAGATTCCCAACTGGAACAGTGCAATGTTGGAGTTACAATCCCGTCATCAGATAATTTTGGCTCGCTAAATTTGAGCCACGCGGTTCAGATTTTGTCTTACCATATGTTCAGGGAAAATCTGATTGAAAAAAAAGGTGATTACAAGGGCTACATTCCACTCACTTTGGAAAGAGTGGACAAAACTGTGGACGTAATCACAGATAATATGGCGAAAATCGGATTTTTTAAGATGCCGGGCCGGGAAGATATGGAGAATTTCTGGCGGAGCATTTTGTCGCGGGCCAGCCTGTCGGAAGGGGAAGCCCAGTATCTGGAAAAAACTTTTACGAAGATGGCAGGATTGGCGAAGAAAAATCTTGCTGACCAGGGGAATGTCCACCAGGGGTGTGACAATTCTCACCAGGGCGGTGAGAAGAAGCCTGAAAATGTCACAAAAAACTCGGAATAACTATGAAAATTACCCACCTGCTTTTTGACTTAGACAATACGCTTTACCCTTCATCCTCCTCCATGGACGCCGGCATTTCAAACCGAATGTTTGACTGTGTTTGCGATTTTTTTAATTGTGATTTGGAAACGGCAAAAAAATTAAAGGCAAAGAACATCGTAAATTATTCCACGACCCTGGAATGGCTGAGGGCGGAAGGTTTAACTGACGTGGAAGGATTTTTGGCAAAAGTCCACCCCGAAAATGAGGCGGACGAATTGCAATCTCAGATAGGACTTCGCGAATTTTTGCTTTCCTTGGATTATCCTAAATCTATTTTGACAAATGCTCCCCACGAACACGCTGACCGAGTTCTTGAAAAACTTGGAATTACAGACCTTTTTGACACCGTGACCGATATTCGAGATGCTGATTTTTACGGAAAACCTTACGCGGCTTCCTATCAGGCTGCATTGAAAAAAATCGGGGCGAATATTGAAAATACTCTTTTTTTGGACGATATGCAAAAATACACTGACGGTTGGTGTGCTTTGGGTGGCACTGCGATTTTAATTGGCGAAAAAAATGGCCGCCCCTTGTCGCCAGAATCAAAAATAATTGCGAATTCTGATAAATCGACCTGGGGTAAAACAATCCGGCTACCGTCAATTTACCAGTTGCCGGAAATTTTGGAGAAAATGTAAAAAACGTGTGTCATGCTGCCCCTGAATCAAGTTCAGACTTCAGCATCTCTCCCGCACGTCATGCTGCCCCTGAAACAAGTTCAGGGTTCAGCATCTACTTTTACAGTGAGATTCCGGAACAAGTCCGGAATGACGTTAAGGATGAGATTCCGGAACAAGTCCGGAATGA
>CAZGDL010000059.1:0-5460 GCA_964525075.1 uncultured Treponema sp. | reverse complement strand
AGGATGAGATTCCGGAACAAGTCCGGAATGATAGTTTTGAATAGTTACTTTTGGAGAAAATCTAGATGAAAAAAATCCTATGTCTTTGTTTGAGTTCGACTTTGCAGCGAACAATCAATTTTTCAGGTCTAAAACTGACTCAGGTAAATCGGGCTACAGATTACCGCTACGACGCCTCTGGAAAAGCTGTGAATTCTGCGAGGGTTTTAAATCAGCTGGAAGAAGGCTGTGCAAAGGTGATTTGCCCACTTGGCGAGAAAAATCAGCAACTTTTTCTGGATTTGGCTGGCAAAGATAAAATGGACGTGCAATATGTGACAATTCCGGGCTTTACCCGGGAATGTTGGACGCTTTTGGACCGGAATGCTGGCACAACTACGGAAATTGTCGTTGGTGAGCCACTTTGCTCCGACTTTGAAAAAATCAACAATGCGGAAATCAAACTTTTAAAATATATAAACGAAGCTTTTTTGGAAGTGGATGGGGTTTTGCTGGCAGGTAGCCGTCCTAAAATTTGGTCTGATGATTTGTACGCCACAATCGCTGGTATGGCAAAAGATGCCGGAAAAATCTTTCTTGCGGATTATATTGGGGAAGATTTGGAAAAAACGTTGAAAACAGTAAAGCCTGACATCATCAAAATTAATGACGAAGAATTTTGTAACACTTTTGATTGCAATCTTTCTGATTTGAAGGATGAAATCATCAAGAAATCTGCCCAATTCCATAATATGCTTGTTGTTACAAGGGGAACAGAGCCGACTTACGCCGCAAAAGACGGGATTTTTTATGAATGTCCGACCGAAAAGGTAAAAGCCGTAAACACGACCGCCTGTGGAGACTCTTTTAATGCAGGATTTTTGTACGAATATTTGAATTCTGGGGATTTTGAAGCTGCCCTTAAAAAAGGAACCTGGTGTGCGGCAAGAAATGCGGAACTTGAATGTCCAGGGGCAATTTCTGTTAGGTGATATAACTGATTGAAAAATAAAGTCATCTGACAGAAAATTGTTATAAAATTTGTAAAAAATGATAAAAATCGAAAAATACAGGAGTTTTTAAGATGAGTATTCAGAAAAAGCCTTTGGTAAATGACCTTTATACGGCAGATCCATCGGCACACGTTTTTAATGGTAAAATTTACATTTATCCTTCACATGATGAAGATAAGGATGTAGAAAACAATGACAACGGCGACCAGTATGGTATGCGAGATTACCACGTTTATGAAATGAAAGACGCCGAAACCCTTCCTCGCGATTGTGGCTGTGTTTTTTCTGTTGAAGATGTAAAATGGGCAAGCAAACAGCTTTGGGCCCCAGATTGTGTTGAAAAAAATGGAAAATATTATTTTGTTTTCCCAGCTCGTGATAAAGAAGGATTTTTCCGAATTGGTATTGCCATTGGTGATAAGCCGGAAGGTCCTTTTAAACCTGAGCCAGATTATGTAAAAGGAACTTATTCAATTGACCCTTGTATGTTCCCTGATACCGACGGAAAATATTATCTGACTCTTGGTGGCATTTGGGGCGGACAGCTTGACCAGTACAAAAATAATGTTTGGTCAAAGGATAATAAAGAGCCTAAGGGGGATGAACCAGCCTGTACTCCAAAAATTGCCCTGATGAAAGACAATATGCTGGAACTGGCAGAAGATCTCCGCGACCTGGTAATCCTTGATGAAAATGGAAAACCTCTTACAGGTGGCGATGAAGACCGCCGTTATTTTGAAGATCCTTGGCTTTTCAAAAAAGGTGATACCTATTACTTTACATATTCAACAGGAACAACCCATTTCCTCTGCTATGCTACATCAAAAAATGTATACGGCCCTTACACTTATGGCGGAAAAATCCTGACTCCAGTTTTGGGCTGGACAACCCACCACTCAATTCTTGAGTACCAGGGAAAATGGTATTTGTTCTATCACGACTGCCAGCGTTCAAATGGCGTAAACCAGAAACGCAACGTGAAATTCCGTGAGTTGAAGTTTGATGATAAGGGTGGAATCATCACAATGGACGGAATGGACTGGGGCGACTAGTCGGAAAAAGCCGAAAAAAAACGAAAAAGCCATAACTTTAGCATTTGATTTTCATTTTGCATAAAGTTGTGGCTTTTTTTTGCGATAAAAATCAAAAATGTAAATTTCCAGTAAAATCCCAAAAATAACTACAATTTTTCATATATATTTTCTTTTGCGTGGTATAATTTACTTTATGGAAATTTTGAAATTGGCCCATCGCCGCAATTTTAGGGATATTGGTGGCGTTAGAACGAAAGATGGGCGTCTTTTGAAAAAGTTCATGCTTATTCGCGGAACTACTTTACGAAAACTTTCCCTTTCCGACATTAATTTGCTAAAAGAAATGTACAAAATCCATACGGTTATTGATTTGCGTACAAAAAAAGAATCTTCTGAGCGGCCGGATAAAATTCCTGATGGGGTTGTTTATTATCATTATCCTATTTTGACGGAAGCTGTGGTTGGAATTAGTCACGAACGAAAAACCCACAGCCTTTTGTCGCTTTCTATGATGCCCCACATGGAAGAATTGTATAGCAACATGGTAAAAGGCGAATGTCTTGACCGCCTGGTTGAGGTTTTGAAAAAAATCCTGACTCTGCCAGAAAAAGACTATGCGGTTGTTTTTCACTGTACGGCTGGAAAAGACAGAACTGGCATTTTGGCGGCCCTCCTGCTTGCTTTTTTGGGAGTTGGGCGGGAAGAAATCCTTGATGATTATCTTTTTACAAATAAAGTGACCCAGGGTAAGGCTAAATTTATTTACCTGGGTGTGCTGATTTCAAAACAAAGTCATAAAATCGCCAATAAAATAAGACAATATTATATTGCCAAAAGGGATTATATTGAGTCCGCTATAAAATCTCTGAAAAATGATTACGGCTCACTTGAAAACTTTTTTGACCAGCGTTTGAATTTTACAGCGGAAGAAAAAGAAGCCATCAAAAATAAGTTTTTGGAGTAGGGGATTTTGTAACTAGTCGGAAACGTCATTCCGGATTTGAGACGAAATTCCAGAACCAACGTCATTCCGGATTTGAGACGAAATCCAGAACCAACGTCATTCCGGACTTGTTCCGGAATCTCACTGTAAAAAGAGATGCTGAACCCTGAACTTGATTCAGGGGCAGCATGACGTGTCGAATTATCCTTGAACTTTTTTTTCGCAAATTTCGTGCATAACAAACATTAAAATCAAAATGGCTCCCAAATAAAAAGGCAAAATATTTGCATTTACGAAATTTGCAAAAAGTCCGTAAATTGGAGGCATGAGAGTTGTACCGATGTAGGCAGTCGCCATCTGCATTCCAATGACTGCTTGAGATTTATCTGCTCCAAAACGAAGGGGAGTTGAGTGAATCATTGAAGGGTAAACAGGGGCGCAGCCGAGGCCAATAATTATCAGTCCTGCCAGCGAAAGATTCTGCTCTGGAAGAAAAATCAGAATTACGCCAATCAAAATAATAAAAAGTCCAAGTCTGACCATCTGCTTGTCGTTCAGTTTAAAAGTTATAAATCCACAGATTCCACGACCGACTGTTATTCCAATATAAAAAAACGAAGCAAATCTAGCTGCTAATTCGGGGGTGACATTTCGGGCAAGTACCAAAAAGCTGGCAGCCCATTGCCCGGCTGTTTGTTCCAGAGCACAGTAGCAGAAAAATGTTACGAGAGCGGCTTTTGCCCCAGGAATTGCAAGAACGTCTTTTATGCGGAGGGAAGATTTTTCTTGACTTGTGGATTGGGATTGTGATGTTGGATTTTTTTTCCACAAAGGAATTGAACAAAACAAAATTGCGGTTAAAACTACCTGGATAATTCCGACGTAAAAATATCCTCTGTTCCAGGTCTTTCCGCCATTCAGGGCAAAACCCATAATAACAGGGCCAAGGGATGCTCCAACGCCCCACATACAATGTAGCCAGCTCATATGGCGACTTTTATAGTGGAGGGCAACATAATTGTTAAGGGCAGCATCAACACTACCTGCCCCCAATCCATAAGGAATTGCGAAAAGGCAAATCAAAATAAAATTGTGAGAAATGCTAAAGCCAAAAATCGCAAATGCTGTCAAAAAAACACTGATGGCTGTCACCAGTCCAACGCCAAGTTTTTTGGTAAGATAATCACTTTTCAGGCTGGAAATTACAGTTCCACCGGAAATTATCATAGAAACAATTCCCATGTAGGAAACGGGAACGCCAAATTCCTGGTAAATTGTAGGCCAGGCGGAGCCTAAAAGTCCGTCGGGCAATCCTAAAGAAATAAATGCGGCATAAATTATTGCCAAAAGTAAGCCAATCATAAAACCTCCAAAACAAACAGATATTCTGAAACGTAAAGTTCTCGCTCCTGCAAATTGCGGCTGCCCCGGAAGGTGTTGTAAGAAATCTCTACGGTTTTGACTTTGCCGTATTTTTCCAGCATGGATTTCATCTGGTCAAAGGTGATAAAGCCTTCTGAATTATAAGAAATGATGATGAATTTACTTTGAAGATTTTTGATAATGGCTTCCATAGAGGTCAAGGCTGTTTTTGCTTTATTGAATTCTGACCTGTTCCAATTCTGGGTTATTCCGCTGACTTTGCTGATTTCGACATCAAGTTTATTTTTCAAAATTAGATTAAGCATAAAATAATTTGAACCATAAGGATGCTGATTATAGGGCGGATCCAGGTAAACAATGTCCAAATCCGGGGCAAAATCTTTTAATTTTTCTGAAAGCCCAACCGTATCTTCCTGGAAAATCTGTAAATCTGATTCAAAATTACTGAAAACCGGCTCTTTTAATTCAATTTTTTGCAAAATTCTTGGCAGGGCATCTTTTCCGGCAGCCCCAAAACAACCAATTCCTGTGTTTTTATCTTTATAAAAGCCTTTAAAAACGCCACTTGTATTTACGTGGATAGAAGATTCCACAAGAAGGGGAGCCAAAAAATATTTTTTCAAGTTTTCATCTTTTATGACATCGTCAATCAAAGTTCTATAAGTGTCAATTAAAAGGGCGTTTTCGTGGGTGTAAAAAACTCGCTCCCCCTTTTGAATGTTTTTGTCATCTTTTGGGGCGTAATTTTTTGTGATAATTCCTTCGATTTTGTTTTGCTGGCAAAGCCCAATGATTTTTTCCCTGAGCTGCCGACATTCTTCCGTCGGATAATCTTTTTTGTTTGAAAGATAGCAGGAATTGACCAGGGCAGAATAATTTTCCAAATCGTTTACAATCAGTTTTGAAGAATATTGCTTGAGCATTCGCCCGACAACGCCAGACCCCGAAAATAAATCGGCACAAATGGCTTTGTCTTTCCCCAGTTTTTTGAGGATTGCTTTTACTTCGATTTCAATTTTATCAAGTAGGGCCCGCTTATTGCCAATGTATGTGAGGATTTGACTTGTAAGAAAGTCTTTATTTTCTGTGATAGTGTGAATGTCTTTTT
>CAZGDL010000058.1:0-11222 GCA_964525075.1 uncultured Treponema sp. | reverse complement strand
CCCACGACCCCGAGATTACAAATCACGTGCTCTACCAGCTGAGCTAAGGCAGCATTTATTAGGTTGTTCGTTTTTTGTGTCGAACGGTTTTTATATTATACTCTTGAAACAAAAGAGTCAATAGCGGTTTTACCTTTTTTTCAAAATTTCTTTGAAAAATTGCAAATATTTTTTTTCGATTACGGTTTTCCAGAGGTATTTTTTTCTTATGTATTTTCCGGCAAATTTTACCATCTGATTGATTTTTGCAGGTTTGAGCATTTTTATTGTGATTACCTGGGAAATTTTTGCAACCAGGGCTTGACTTGTATTTTCATCATAAAGAAAACCTGTCTTCTGGTCTAAAATTTTATTTAAACCACCGGTTCTGTGGGCGATTGGCAGAGTTCCATAAGTCTGGGCTATAAAATCTTCCAGGCCGCAAGGTTCAAAAAAACTTGGTAGGACAATAAAATCACAAATGGCGGTAACCATTCTGACAACAGCCTGGTTGTAGCCGTTCATAAAGGTGATTTTTCCAGGATATTTTTCTGTAAGATTAATGATTTCGTCTTCCAGCTTTCTTTCCCCCTGGCCGGCGAGCACAAATTTTACAGTTGGAAAATTGCTTAAAATGGCAGGAATTGCCTGAGTCAAAACCGAAATTCCTTTCTGGCTGGTTACCCGCCCGTGGTAGGCAATAAAAATTCCTTCATCCGAAGAAATTTTTCCGTATTTTTTAATGCCACTAGTATCGAAATCATCAGAATTTACAACTTTCTGGATAAAAAATTTGCGACATTTAAATTTTCCTTGCAAATCTCCATTTGCCGGCGAAAAAGTAAAAGGAAGTTTTGATGATTTTTTATTTTCGGGATCGTATCTTTCGTAATCAAAACCGTTTGTAATTCCCTTTATTTGTATATTTTTTTCGTAAAAAATGGTCGAAAGCCCCTCGGTTAAATCAGAATTGGCTGGGTCTTTCAATTCATCAGCATAAACTTCGGAAACGGTTGTAAGGGCAGCTCCTGAGTAAGAGGCGATTAAAAAGGGTTCGACGTGATTATTATTCTGAGGATTTTGGGCTTTTGTCAGCAGGTCGACAGGCAAATCCGTGTACCAGGCAGCTTCTCCCAGGCTTGAAAAATCATGATGATAAAAAGGGCCTGCATTGTGAATTGTAACCAGGGATTTTATCTGATTGGAAAATTTTGTCTGAGCAAGGAAGGCTGGCAAAATGGCAGCAGAAGCGTCCTGGCAGTGAATAATTTGAGGAAGATTTTTTTCTGGCAAAAGATTCAAATACTGGCAAACTGATTTTTGAAAAAGCACATCAAGGAAAAGAGAATCCTGGTGGCCTTCCCCTTTTTTATGGTCTGGGTTTAATTTTTGTTCATGGTCTGTGTAAGTGTAAACAGCCTCTTTTTCTGCAAGAGAAGGATGATTTATAAGAACTACATTAAAATCCCCCTGGTTGCAAATGGCTTTTGTATAAGTTACTTTTTCATTTTTTCCGCAGAGAAAAATATCCGCCTGGGCAAAATTTTGCTTTACTTCTTTTAGAAAATCCCAGGAATTGCATTTAAAAACCGGGATAAAAAGGGTGACTTCGTGTCCTAAAAGTGAAAATTCTTTACACAAGGAAAATGTGACATTTTTTACCCCACCCGCTTCGGCAATATTTGCACATTCCATACTAACAAACCAAAGTTTCATTTTAATTTTCCTCATTTTTTTCATCAGGATTTTCAGGATTTTCTGGATTTTTTGATAGAGAATCTTCTGGGGAATATTCCGCCCCTGTCAAACTATCCGCCTGGCCGGTCAAAAATTGACTTTGAAGTTTTTGATAAAGTTTATAATCTGGGATTTTTGATGATTTTACCGCAAAAGCCAGAAGATCAACTTCGGGAAAATCCTTATAAAGTTGAATTGCCCGGAGTAAATCTTCCCGGCGGACAGATTCCGGCCTGAAAGAAGGATTATCTTGGGCCTTTTTCAAATAAAAATCGGTAGCCAGTTGGGCGATTGTGTCTGCTGCTTTATTTAAATATTCGGTCAAATCATTATCATCAGAAATAACATTTTCTTTTAAAAGTGAAATTATGTGGTCTGGACCAAGGGTAACTGAAATGGAAAAAGTAAAATCATAATCAAAAGTATCAGACACTGAAAAAATGGATGTATAAACCTGGCCGGACTGAAGCTGGCCTTTTACGCTTTTTTCGACATTGACAGGCTTGATTGAAAAAGTTTTGAGTTTTGCATTTGTCGGGAGCAAAAACTGCCAGTACCAGGAAAATTCGCCATTTAAAACAGGTTTTTCGGCAATTCCGTTTGTTTTTGAAATCACAACGCCAACCATATCAGGCTTTAATCTGAACTGAGTCCAGCCTAAACAAAAAATAAAAACAAAAAAGACTGCAAGAATCAAAAAGCAGGCAAAAAATTTCTTCATGGACTTTAACCTGAATATTCAATAATATTAAAATGATATTAAGTCAGTATATCAATAGAATTAAAAATACTGCAAGTGAAGATGAGAAAAATAAAATCCAAGTACTCAAAAAAAATTCTCTCAAACTCCTTTATTTACAAATTTTTCATGGCGGTAGATTTTGCCCTATCAGCATTTTGTCTGATTCTAGCCATTCTTTATGTGGTCGGAAATTACCAGGAATTTCAGGATTCTACCCAAAACATTATCATTTCTACCCTCTCTTATGTGTCAATTTTTAACGCTTTAATTTCTGGAATTTTGATGGTTGAAGCGATTTTCAAAATTTTTACAGAAAAACACAAAATAAGTCATATTTTTCAGGTGATTTTCTTAATCATAACCATTATTTTTTGTATTATTTGCATGGAACTTTCAACTGTGATTTCGTATTTATCAGCAGGATTAGGGCACCAGTAGTAAGGACTCTCTAAAGGGAAAAATATGTCGGGATTTTCTTTAAAATTTTCATCAAAAACTATTTCAATTCCTCCACTTTTAAAAGATTTTTACAACGTTTTTGAAAAAGCTGGATTTAAAGCCTACCTGGTTGGCGGGGCCGTTCGTGACATTTTCTTAAAAAAACAGGCGCACGACTGGGACGTTGCAACAAACGCAACTCCGCAAGATGTAATGAAAATCTTTAAATTTGTTGTGCCAACTGGCTTTGAACACGGAACTGTCACCGTTCATTTTAAAAACCAGGAAATTGAAGTTACGACATTCAGGACTGAGGCCGGATATTCTGATGGCAGGCACCCAGATTCTGTAAATTATGCGGCAACGATTGAAGAGGATTTGGCCCGCCGAGATTTTACAATGAATGCGATAGCGGTGAATTTGGCTGACGGGAAGATTGTTGACCCTTACAAGGGCCGGGAAGACATAAAAGCCAAAATTATTAGAACTGTGGGAAAGGCTTATGACCGCTTTATGGAAGATGGTTTGAGACCTGTCCGAGCCCTACGTTTTGCAAGCCAGCTGGATTTTCAGATTGAAAAAGAAACTTTTGCGGCAATTTCAAATCCGGATGTTCAAAAAAAAGTTGATTCTATTTCGAGGGAACGCTTCCGAGACGAATTCGTAAAGATGATGAAGGCGGATTTACCTTCTGTCGGCCTTAAAATGATGGAAAAAACTGGGATTTTAAATATTTTTATTCCAGAATTTACTGCCTGCCGGGGCTGTAATCAGTCTGATGACAGAGGCTACCATATTTTTGATGTGATGGACCACAATATTTACGCCTGCGACGGAGCTCCAAAAGAAAAACCTTTAGTCCGCATAGCTGCCCTTTTTCATGATATTGGAAAACCTCAAAGTAAAAGCGTAACTACCGAAAATGGCCTTACAGTTTTTCATTTTTTTCAGCACGAAAAATATTCTGAAAAAATAACCAGGGAAGTTATGACCCGGCTGAAATTCAGTAATGCAGAAATTGACCACGTTTGTCACCTGGTTTTAAACCATATGTTCAATTACGAATCCACCTGGACATCTGCCGCTGTCCGCCGTTTTTTGGTAAAAGTTGGCAGGGAAAATGTTGAAGATTTAATAGATTTGCGGCTGGCTGATATGTACGGAAAATATAACCAACCGGTGAGAATTCACGACTCCAAGGCCTGTGATTTACTGATTGAATTGCAAGACCGGATAGAAAAAGTTCAGGAAGAAAAAGCAGCACTGTCTCTCAAAGATTTAAAGGTAAACGGAAAAGATTTGATGGCTCAGGGGATTCCAGCGGGCAAAGTTTTGGGAGCAATTTTACAAGAACTGTTTGATTGTGTGCTGGAAGATCCGAGTTTGAATGACAGGGAAAAACTTCTGGAAATTGCAAAAAAGAAGTGGGAAAACGCGGGAGCGCTGTGAAAGGCACCGCAGGTGGCCACCGCAACGAAGCACGCCCTTGGCGGGCGGAGTGAGGAGGCTGGAGCGATAGCAGAACCTGGAACATAGCGACGGCACAGAAACTGGAGCGACAGCAGAAGTTTCTGTGCCGGCCCGCCCAAAATACTAAAAAAAACTAAATCACCATATTCATTCTTTCGCGAACTTCTTCCAGGGTTTTCTGGGCAATTTCGCGGGCTTTTGCAGAACCTTGCAACAAAACACTTCTGATGTAGTCCGGATTTTTTTCCAACTCGGCACGTTTTGTACGCAAAGGACGCAAAGTTTCGTTCAAGGCTTCTGTCAGAGTGTTTTTCAACATTCCGCCACCACCGTCCCCAATTCTCTGGGCAATTGCAGTTGGCTCTTCGCCAGTACAAAGGGAAATGAGCATAAGAAGATTTGCAACTTCAGGACGATTTACCGGGTCATAAGTGATATGGCGTTCCTGGTCAGTTTTTGCTTTTTTAATCAATTTTGCAGTTTCGTCTTCTGTGGCACAAAGCATAATCGTATTATTTCGGGATTTTGACATTTTTTGAGAACCGTCAAGGCCCATAATCATAGGAGTTTTAGAAAGAAGGACTTCTGGCAGAGGGAAAACAGGTTCTTTGCCGACATCTGTACAGAATTTTTTATTGAAACGGCTGGCAATTGTGCGGGTCATTTCGATATGAGGGAGTTGGTCTTTTCCAGCTGGAACTACGTTTCCTTTACAAAAAAGAATATCTACAGCCTGGTGAACAGGATATGTGTACATACCTGCATTTACGTTTGTAAGGCCAGCAGACTGAATTTCTTCTTTTACGGTCGGATTTCGGCTGAGTTCGGCGTTTGAAACAAGGGTAAGGAAAGGAATCATCAGCTGGTTTGCTTCTGGTACGTATGAATGAGGATAGATGATGACATCCTGTTTTTCAGGATCAATTCCTGCTGCCAGGTAATCAATCACTAATTCTTTTGTATTCTGACTGATTTTATCAAAAGCGTCGTGGTCGGTTAAAACCTGGTAATCCGCAATTAAAATCATTGTAGGGACGCCCATATTAGCTAGGCGGACACGGTTCTGCAAAGACCCAAAATAATGTCCTATGTGCAAATGTCCGGTTGGACGGTCGCCAGTTAAAACTCTATATTTTTTAGGATTTGCAATTAAATCTGCTTCAAGTTTTTTGCTACGTTCTACAGCTGCTTCAAAACTTTTGTTAATGTCGGTGTATTGAATTTCTTCACTCATAAAATTTTCCTCTGAATTATGGGGGAATATTGTACAGATAAAAGCCTTCTCTTTCAAGGAAATCAAAAATTAGAGATTTTCCTTACTGACAGCAATCCATAAAGTGATTATAATCTTTCTAATATGAACGCGGTAGATGTTTTTCAGGACTGGCTATCGGATTATCTTAATTTTGAGAGAAATCCTAAAAAAGAAATATTCTGGCTGGATACAATTGATTTTTTGTGTAAAAGGTTTGACAATCCCCAGGATTATGCCCCCTGCGTTCACGTTGCCGGCTCAAAAGGAAAAGGTTCTGTTTCCAGAATGATTGCCTGCATTCTGCAAGAAGCTGGTAATAAAGTTGGCGTTTATTCATCTCCCCACATTTCAGATTTTCGCGAAAGAATTTCTATGCCGGATAGATTTTTCCCGGAAGAAATTTATGAAAAAACTGTAAGGGAAATTCAGCCCGCAATTGATTCTATAATTCCAGAGGATTTACCTGCCGGGCGTCCCCTCACCTGGTTTGAGTTGGTTACACTTTACGCTTTTTTGTGCTTTAGGAACGCAAAAGTTGACTGGTCGGTTTTTGAAGTTGGCATGGGTGGCCGGTTGGACACAACAAATATCATCAGACCAAAAATCTGCTGCATTACGCCGATTGAACTGGAACACACAGAATTTCTTGGGGATACTTTGGAAAAAATTGCAGCCGAAAAAGCCGGAATCATCAAAAACTGCACTCCGGTCGTTATTTCGCCCCAGCAAAAAGAATCTGTAAAAATCGTTCTCAGAGAAAAAGCTATTACCCGCCACGCACCCTATTATTTTGTTGAAGATATAATCAAAAAATCATTTTACAAATTCAACGAAAAAACAAAAAAAATGACTGTCCACTTTGAAAGCGAAATTTTTGACAGGCCGGTAGAAACTCAAATGTCACTTTTGGGAAAAATGCAGGCTCAAAATGCGGCTTTGGCAGCTGTCACCGTAAAAAAGATTTTTCCAAATATGGACGAAGGCATTATTGAAAGAGGATTGGCAAATGCAAAACTTCCGGGGCGGTTTGAAATTCTGGAAAAACCTGCAAATTATACCGAAATTCCGGTCGTTATTCTTGACGGAGCCCACACTTTGAACAGCGTAAGGCTTACAATCGACACTTTTAATAAAATTTATGGCGAACAAAAGGTAAATCTTCTTTTTGCCTGTGCGGCAGACAAAGATGTTGAAGATATTGCAAAATTATTTAAATACAGATTTGACCATATCTACGTTACAAGGCCGGGTTCTAAAAAACAGTCTGATTTGAATAAAGAAATTACGGCTTTTAAAGACGCTGAATTAAATTTTACTGCTGATGCGGATTACAAAATGCTGATAAAAAAGGCCTTTGACGATTCGGCTGCAAACGGAAATCTTCTGCTGGTAACAGGGTCTTTTTATTTGCTGGCGGAAGTCAAAGACTTTCTGGCAAAAGTGGCAAAAGTGTAAAAAAGTCTGATGCACTGGGTAACGCCACAAGGCCCGAGGGGCTTTTTTCCGCGTTTTCCCCCTTTTCTATCTGATGACTTTTTCCACCCGCTTAATCGAAGTCAAAACTTCATAAGAAATTGTTTTCCCGATTTTGGCAAGGTCATCGGCAGTGTTTAATGCTCCGCTTTCTTCTGGCCCAAAAATCACAACTTTATCCCAAAGTTTTACATCAGGATTATTTTTTCCTATGTCGACCATGCACTGATCCATACAGATTCGTCCGACAACCGGGTAATTTTTGCCATTTATCGTAACTTGCAAGCCCGGTGAAAAACGTCGCAAAAGGCCATCAGCATAGCCTATTGGCAAAACGGCAATATCAGTTTCTATGTCTGCCTTCCAGGTGCGGCCATAAGAAACCGATTTTCCTTTCTCAAATCTTCTAATTGCGACAACTTTTGTTTCAAGTGAAAGACAAGGTTTTAAATCAATATCAAAACCTTTGGAATTCAGATATTTTTTTGTAACTTCATCAGGATAATAACCGTAAGCAATAATTCCGGGGCGAACCATATTCATTTGCATATTCCGGCGGTCCAAAAGCCCGGCACTGGCTTCGCAAGAACAAATTCCCGGGTCAATTCCAAGTTTTTTTACATTTTCCACGGCAAGCATAAAAAGTTTAAACTGGTCATCGGTATATTTTTGATTTTCGTCCGAAATACTGTCCGAAACTGCCAGGTGGGTACACATTCCGGCAAGTTTTAAATGTTTAGAATTTGTGATGAATTGAGCCTGGCGTCCAGCTTCTTCAGGGTAAGCTCCAATTCTCCCCATTCCCGTATCAACTGCAAGAAAAACGTCAAATTTTTTTCCGCAATTTTTATCATCATTATCACCAGAATCATTATCATCACTATCCTCAGAAAAATAAGTATCGCTGGCATTTATAAGGCAGGATATATATTCTTCCGAAAAAACAAAAGGCGTAATTTCGTATTTAAAAAGTTCCGCCATTTCTTCGGGAGTGCAAAGACTCAAAAGCAGGATTTTAGTTTTAATTCCGGCTTTTCTAAGTTCAATTCCTTCGTCAACAGTGGCAACCGCCAGATAATCATAAGAAATACTTTCCGCAATTTTTGCAGTCAAAACTGCATTATGACCATAAGCATCAGCTTTTACAGACAGACAGATTTTTACATCTGGATTTACATACTTTTTAATTTGCTCAAGGTTATATTTGATATTGTCTTTATAAATAAAGGCTTTTGTAGACCGATTCATTTTTTCCTCACCCTTTTATCATCGTATGCTAGTTTTAAACTTATAATAAATTTTTGGCAATATCCCATTGTAAAAAAGGCTTTTTACTAATAAAATGGGTAGAAAAATTGTTGAGAGTGGGATATTTATGAAAGTAAATAAATTTTTTACAAAAAGTACAATATCAGTTTTATTGATTGTTGCGACAATCACATCTTTTACAGCTTGTGCTTCTACAAGCGAGGCAAAATCTGCAAATCAGGACAAAATCACAGAACAAGTTACAACAAAGCTAGCTACAGAAGAAAAGGAATCTTTTCAGACCACTTCAGATGATAATTCTGTTGATAATTCTGTCGTCGATAATTCTCTTACCGGGGAAATCGAAGAAAATCATGAAAATGTAAAATCTCAAGATGACCTTTTTATAGACTCCCTTGAAGGTCTTTCATTTACTTTTACGGCAAGTCCAAAAATCACAAATGTAAAAAGGGCTTTTTCTTCAAATTATACATTTATTGCAAAAGATAAAGACGGAAATCCTTTGGCAAATTATCCTGTAACAATTTCTTACCCAGATGGTAAAGAAGATGGGGAACTTACTTACAAGGAAATTGACGTTTTAACCGACCAAAACGGTTCTTACACTTATGAACCGGCAGTCCCGACCTTTTCTGCAAACACAACCCTGGCAGTTTACCCAACTCCAATAAATAATTCTGACAAAGTTTTTGATGCAGCCATAAATCACCGGGCAGAAGCTGATTGGAAAGTTCGCTCTGATATAATCACAAAAGGGGCGGTTTTATTTATCTGGGATTTTAACGAAAAAGGTAAAGCAATAAATAATTCTTATGAAATTCTTTCAGAATTCAGAACCCGCGGAATGACTATGGTTGGAAATGCCCCTGTAAACGAAACATCTTACATTGGAAAGCCACTTTCTACCCTTTACAAAGAAAATTACGAAATCATCGAAAATTCTTACGGTTATCTGATTGTGGGAACTGTAAAATTTACAAAACCTGTTGAAGCAACTGATGACGGCCAATATCTTTGTTCCCTCGTTGCTGAAATTCAGGCAGTGACAATGAAAGATGGAAATCAGATTTTTTCATCAACTTTTACCCACGAAGCAAAAGGTAAAAATTGGAATACTTGCGTTACAAAAGCAAAATCTGAACTTGCAGAAGAAATTGTAGACGCCCTAGTTTATGGGCTTTAATTTTAATTAGTTTAATGATAGGAGTAAGCAAATGATTTACACAGACACAAGAGACAGTTCTGTCAAAGTTGATTTTAAAACTGCCGTAATGGGCGGTATGAACCAGAAAACTGGAGGATTATATATTCCAGTTTCTTTTCCTAAGTTGGATAAATCATTATTAAACAAAGATCCTGCTCCATCTTTTAGAGATGTGGCTTTTAATATGGCAAAACCTTACGTCGAAGGAGAAATTCCAGACAACGATTTGGCTGCAATTATCCAGGATGCCTATCCTTTCCAGCCAAAAATTGTTCCTTTAGATTCTGTTTCTTATGTGATGGAACTTTTCCACGGTCCAACCTGTGCTTTCAAAGACTTTGGAGCTCGTTTTATGGCCCGAGTTATGTCATATTTCAACAGAAATGAAGCAACACCACTCCATATTTTAGTTGCTACATCTGGTGATACAGGATCGGCTGTTGGTTCTGCCTTCCACGGAGTTCCAGGGCTGGACGTTACAATTTTGTATCCTGATGGAAAAATCTCACCACTGCAGGAAAAACAGCTTTCTACATTTACAGGCAATGTTCGTGCCCTCAAAGTAAAAGGCACTTTTGATGACTGCCAGAAGCTTGTAAAAACGGCATTTACAGATACAGACCTCCGAGAAAGTCTCCGTTTATCTTCTGCAAACTCAATCAATATTGCCCGCCTTCTTCCACAGTCTTTCTACTACATGTACACAGCCTTGACTGTAAGAAACCGCTGCTCTATTGATAACAAAATTACAGACCCGGCAATTATCATGGTAGTTCCTTCTGGAAATTTTGGAAATCTGACATCAGGGTTAATTGCCCGCGAAATGGGAGCTCCAATTGCAGGTTTTACAGCCGCAACAAATTCAAACCGAACAATTCCAGATTGGATTGCGACTGGAGATTATCAGGCTAGACCTTCCGTTGAAACTTACGCAAATGCAATGGACGTTGGTGCACCAAGTAATTACGAACGCATTAAAGCTATGTATACTTTGGATCAGGTTCGCCAGATGTTTGCTTCTTACTGGCAGAATAATGACGGAATTATGCAGGCAATCAAAGATTGTCATTCAAAAACAGGATATACGATCGACCCTCATGGAGCTATCGGCTATGCAGCCTGGGAATGTATCAAAAATGGCGGTATGGCAGACTTGATGAATGGCAATAAAAATGATTTCAAAAATCCAGGCCTTACCCCTAACGTTCCAGACTGGGCTCAAAAAGTCCTTGATAAAAAAGCTGTTGGTGTGATTTTGGAAACAGCTTCACCTGCCAAATTTGGACAGATTGTAACTGATGCAATTGGAAAAGAGCCACCAATGCCAGCTAGACTTGAAGAAGTTATGAGACTTCCAGATCAGGCTATTCCAATGGAAAATGATTACGGCAAGTTCAAGGATTGGTTGCTGGCTAATTTGAAATAAAGATATGGTCGTTCCGGAATCTCAACGTCCACGTCATCCCGAACTTGGTTCGGGATCTTGTGAGATGCTGAAACAAGTTCAGCATGACACGTAGGACTTGTCATTCCGGACTCACTCCGGAATCTCAGAAGATGCTGAAATGAATTCAGCATGACGCACTAGCACGTGAAAATTTTTTACAAACTCACCAGCCCTTTTTCTACCAGTTTATCTACAATAATCTGGACTA
>CAZGDL010000057.1:7092-11222 GCA_964525075.1 uncultured Treponema sp. | reverse complement strand
TCTTTTGTCATTGCCATAAGAGCCTCCGTATTTTTAAGAAGTATGTTTGGGGCATCTCTAAAAAATCATTTTCAATGCTTTTTCAGAGATGCCTGCGAGTTTTAATTCGTTGATATAGCACGAATTAAAACATCGCGTTTTCAGAGTTGCCTCTAAAAATTGCAATTTTTAGAGGCTTCCATTTATGCAGAGATATTGCATAAATATGCATAAAAGATGAGTGTAAATTTATGTAATTTTAAGGATAATGGGCCTTTAATGCAAGAGTTTTAGAGTTAGTAAGCAGGGGGAAGCCTAAAATCGAAGAAGCGTTAAAAAATAAGCGCGACAGCGGTTATTTTAGCTTCATCGAAAAAATGGCTCAGCCGAGATTTATCGAGGCCCCTCCCCCTCGCTCCAGCCCGCTTCGCGGTCTTCCGCTACCTAGGGAGCGGCGGCTGAAAGCCACAAAAACAGTCCAGTGGACTGTTTTTAGCGAGTCTCCGAGCAGCTATGCTGCGAAGGCGAACCTAGGGGGCATGGCCCCCTAAAACCCCCGGATTTTTCTTGCACCCAACTATTTACATTTATCGCCTATACCTTATTCCAAAGGCGGCCGGGACTTTTCGCTGGAGACCTGGCCTTATGGCGTTTTCCCCTTGAATTGCAAGACCTGTGGAATGGCCTCCGTCAAATTCCATGGCGTCTGTACAGCCTAGGGCTTTCAAAATTACGGCACATTCTTCAAAATTCAGGCCGTTCCTGCCGGTCGGACAATTTATTCCGCAAGTGGCAAAAAGATACAGTTCTCGGCCACCATTTGCAAATCCCACTGCCGTTCTGGAACTTTTATATTTTGCAAATTCGTAAATATCTCCATCTTCCAAAATCGTAAAAAAGCCACCAAAAGCGTAATCACAATCCGCAATATCATCTTCATTTTGATTTTTTATGATTTTAGCCCGGAGGGGATTTTGACTAAAGGCCAGGGCAGAATAAGATGAGTTTACAGGGCAAATAATTTCCCCATCAATTTTTACGACGCTTACAGGAAGATAATTTTTTTTGTTCTTTTCAAAAGGAACTGTGTTTACAGCGACTATGGATTTTGTTTTTTGGGCAAAATTTTTCAGAAAAAAGCCTTTCCCTAAGTCCTGGCGACTTGGTTTTGCCACAATTTCAAGATTTGGCTCGTCCAAATTTATTTTTACACAGGTCCATTCAACATTTTCACTTTTGATTTTGTGATTTATGATTTGAAAAGTCGGAACTTGGGGATTTTTCGCATCGGAAATTCTATCAACTGCCTCTCCGGCACTTTCATTGGCGTCGTCTATGGTGTTTCCATCATCATCCTTACAAAAAGAGGCACCGGAATTTCCATCCACCTCAAGGGGCGTCCAAACAATTTCTGGGGGCAAAAGTTCTTCTTCCGAAAGAACCTGGGGATCTGTATATTTTTCTTTTAAAAGTAGGCTTGTTGTCTGGCAGCCAAAAAAGAGAAAAGTAAACAGTAAAGAAAAAAGAAAAATGCCAACTTGGCGGGTTCTTATCATAAAACTATTTATCGATAAAACGCTGAGCTGGAGTTACAACCCAAACTGCTTGTAAATCAGTGTCGCCAACATTTTCGATGGAATGGGAAGCCCCTGCCGAAAATGAAACAGAATCTCCTTCATTCAGTTCATAGCATTTTCCATCATAAATAATTTGAGCCTTGCCTTTGATGATGTAGCCGATTTCGCGGCCCAGGTGACCATAAGACCCCCGGTGGGTGTGAGAACCTGCCGGAATTTTTATGATATAAGATTCGATTGAAGTTTCAGAATTTGCCTGTTTTGCAAGACCTTCGTAAACAATGTCGTCCTCGTGGATAGAAGGACGTTCATCAGCACGGATAATTTGAACTGGTCGGTCTTTGCGATACTCTTCAAACAAAAATTCAAGATTTATATCCAAAACATCAGCAAGGGCAAGCAAAGTGTCGATCGCAGGGGAAACGTGATTTCTTTCGATTTGGGAAACAAGACTTTCACTAACGCCGGCCTTCTGAGCAACCACCTTGAGGGTGTAGCCCTTGTGTTCCCTAACCTGGCGGAGTTTTTCCCCAAAATGGTAAGGGCGTTTTTTATTTTTTTCATCCTCAGGATTTTGCGAAAGCATCATTATTTTGTTTCTCCTTATTTTCTGCAGTTACGAATTGAATAAAGTAATCTTCCAGAGTTTTCTTTGGACCATCAACTTTCATTCGAGCCCGGGCACGGGCGTTGTCGCGACGAACTGTGTACATAGAATAGAAGTCGCGGTAGTCCAGTCCGGCGTCGGCTTTTACGTGTTCTCCAAGGAATTTTGAAACTTCGTCTCGTCCAATGGCTGGAATCCCTTTTTCTCTAAGAATTGTCCTCAAAGTTTGTATTTGCTCTGTAGAAATACCAAAAAGGAATTCTTCCATGGCCTGGGTAACTCCCTGGTCTCCCATTTTTTCTTTGATAAAGGAAATCCACTCATCATCCATTTGCATTGAAATCAAAAGCAATTCACTTGTTCCCATCATAGTTCCAAAAGCCGGGGCAAGTTTACGGCGGGCAGACCAAACCGACTGCAAAACTGGAGCGACGTTGGCAATAGCCTGGTCATTCCAGTGTTCCCACAAAAGTAAAAGGGAAAGGGCCCACTCTCGGCGGAATTCCATAGGCTGTTGGTCATCAGAAATAAGATTTAAGTAAACATCTTCAACCAAAAGAGAGAACATAGACAAGATTGTTTCTGTGTCAAAAGCTTTGGAAAGAGTGTCGTATTCTGGGCCAAGGTGTTTTGCAAAATTGGAAAAATCCGAAAGAGTGTGAGTTTTTGCTACCAAGAGAGATTTTCCTAGCATGGCTTTGGATGGAAGCCGCAAAATGCGGTCACCATCATCTTTATGTTTAATCAGAGATTCAATTAAAATGGTTCGGGTTCGAGTTCCGCCTGCAAGTTCGTGACGTTCCAGCAGGGAAGGGAAGCGGGCAACTGACGTGGCGATATTTTCCAGGTCGGCGATGCGGTTCAAATAAATTTCGTAATGAGTTTTGTCTCTTTCCATTACGATTGGCAGAATTTGATTGATTAAATCACGCTGGCGTTTTGTGAAAACTTCGGCGCGTTCAGCATCCGCTTTTTTATCTATTTCCGTAGGCTCAAAAAATGAATTAATGTCGACCTGTTCAAAATTATCTGTAGTGCTCATTTTAGTTTTTTTGATTTTTTTAATTTAGTTTAGTAGGAGTCAATTTTTTAACTCTAGGTAAATATTATAAATCATAATTTTTAAATTTTCCACCGATAATATCGAATATAGATAAGAATAATTTTTTCAGCATTATATTTTCGGGCAATGTCACAGAATATGCGGGAGAAAAAGCAAGCGGCAACCGAGGAAGGGGATTTATGATAAAGAAAATTAAAAAAAATATATTTGTACTTAGCCTTTTTTTAGCAGGTGGAACTTTCTTTTTCGGCCAGAATAATCCGCAAACTGGCTCACAAACCACCTTGTTCACCGCCAGTCAGCAAAAACTCAGGATTACTGCAGAAAATGTAAGGCTCGTTGCCGACAAGGAAAATGGTGGCTATCATCTTTATGTAAAAAAACTTCCCAACGTAAATTCTATTTTGCTTACCGAAACAACAAAAGATCCTACCGGCAAAAATGACAGTTATGCTTACCGGGCCAAAGAATATAATCCGATAAATGGTGACGAAATCCGCTATCTTGATGGAAAAATCCTGGTTTCGGAGGGGGCAAAATACAGCCTTGTCGATTCCACTCCCGAAAATACTGATTTTTTTGGCCCCGCTTTTCACATTTATATTCCGGCGACAATTGTTTACGGCTATCCCTGGTCTAGAAATGGCGAAGTTACGCTTGGAAAGGGAACTTTTATAAATATCAGGTCGTTTGAAAAGCCTTATGCCGACTATTCTGGGGATTATATGGACAGTCCTTTTATGTTTGATTTAAAAGTGACTAAAAAAAAGGTGAAAAAAGTTGAAAAAAAGCCTGAGCCAAAGCACGCTCCAGCCCCTGCCGTCGAGCCAAAACCTGAACCAATTCCAGAGCCAGAGCCTATTTTGGAGACTGAGGTTTTTGATGAGATTGAAGAAAATCCTCC
>CAZGDL010000057.1:0-6992 GCA_964525075.1 uncultured Treponema sp. | reverse complement strand
GATAAATTTAAGGAAATTTCCCAAGATTTGATTTATTCAAAAGGGCCGGAAACGATTATTGAAGATATCCGGTCGATTTTGAAGGAGTTAGACCATCCCGAAGATTTGGATTTGGTTTTTGCCATTGATGCAACTGGCAGTATGAAAAATGACATTGACAAATTAAAATCTGATTTGATGAATTTGCTGGTGGAACAATTTGGCAAAGATTCTGGGCTAAGAGTTGGCCTGCTTTTTTATCGTGATTATGGGGATACCTACAAATATATGAATTTGCCGGTGAGAATTTTTTCATTCACGACGAATTTAACGACTTTTTCAAAAAACCTAAATTCTGTCAAAATTTATGGCACGGAAGGTGGAGATATTCCTGAAGCGGTTTACGAGGCAATGTATGCCGCCAGCGAATTTTACACCTGGCGAAATACTGCCCAAAAGCAGGTTATTTTGATAGGGGACGCAGAACCTCACCCAACTCCGCGAGGTTCCGGCAAGTATTCAAAAGATTACGTTATGGACTTAGCAAAAAGCAAAGGAATAAAAATCCGGTCTATTTTGCTTCCAAAAGACTAGTTTGCTTCCAAAAGACTAGTTTGCTTCCGAAGAACTAAATTTTTTGTCCAATTCCTGCAATTTTTTTTCTGGGATTTGCTGGAGGCCAATCTGACAGAGCTTTTTGTAAGTGGCAGGAAGTGAGCCAGAATTGCTGTCATAAAGATCTAACAACTCGTGGAAAGTTTCATAGGCTTTGTCATATTTTTTCTGTTTGATGTAAACATGACCAACTTCGTATTTTGCTTCGGCGTAAACAGAAGGACTTGTGCCAAAACGTTGGATGGCTTCGTTGTAGCAGAACAAGGCGGATTTATAATCTCCAGCGGAAACGGAATTTTGTCCCATCTGGATAATCTGAGCTGCAGTTTTTTCATTTGGAATTTCTTTGATTGTTGCACAAGAAATAAAAAGTGTTGCAGTAAAAACTGCGGATAAAATAAATGTAAGTTTTTTCATAGACGAAAGTTTACTCCAAGTTTTGAGTGTTTTTCAATAGCATCAATGATTCTGCATTATTATTTTCCCAACACTTTACAGAATATGCTCCCGAAAAAGCGCGTCAATTCGGCAGGCTGAACGTAAGAGGAATCGGACTGCGCGTTTTTTTTTGATTCCCACAAGGCTTTTTATTTGATATTATGAACACAAATGAAAAGGATTTGTTTTTCAGGTTTATCACTTCTTTTAATTCTTTTTTGTATCAGTTGTGCTTCAAATAATGTTCAGCCTCGTGGCGATTCTAATAACAAAAATCAACGGACAGAGCAAAAGTTACGTTTTGATGACTGGAAATATCGGGGATTTGGAAATGCCCTTCCCATTTGGGTGGAATTTGCCGTAGATAATCAGATTGAAAAAATTCAAAAGGCTGATGAAAAACTGGCGGACTCCGAGATTTTGATTTTTACTGGGCGGGGCGAAAATCTTGACCAGGCGGAAGATTCTGCCCGACAGACTTGTTCCCAGGGCCTGGAAGGAAATCCTAAAAAATATGAATTGTATGATAATTTTTGGGTGAGAATGGCAGATGATGAGAAAATGCCTTATATTTCTGTTTATGTATATTATTTTAAAGAGTAAAAAATAGGAGTTTTGATATGAAAGTTTTGGTAATTGGTGGAGCTGGCTACATTGGTAGCCACGTTGTAAAAGAGATGATGAAAGCTGGACACAAAGTTACAGTTTTTGACAATTTGTCTAGCGGTTTGAGGATGAATCTTTTTCCAGAAAATGATTTTATTTATGGAAATATTCTGATTCCGGAAGATTTGGATGCTGCATTTGCCCAGGGATTTGATGCTTTTGTCCACCTGGCTGCTTTTAAGGCAGCTGGCGAATCTATGGTAAAGCCTGAAAAATATTCTGTGAATAATATCACTGGAACGCTGAATATTATGAATGCGGCTGTAAAACATAATTGTTTGAAGATGATTTTTTCTTCATCTGCTGCAACTTTTGGAGAACCTCAGTATTTGCCGATTGACGAAAATCATCCTCAAAATCCTATTAATTATTACGGTTTTACAAAACTCAAAATCGAAGAATTTATGACCTGGTATGACCAGATTAAAGGTTTGAAATTTGCGGCTTTGCGTTATTTTAATGCGGCAGGTTATGATCCTGAAGGGCAAATCCGCGGATTGGAACAAAAACCTGAAAATCTTTTGCCTCGTGTAATGGAAGCTGCCCTTGGTTTGCGTCAACTTAAGATTTTTGGAACTGATTACGACACTCGCGATGGAACTTGTATTCGTGATTATGTTCATGTTACAGACCTGGCGCGGGCCCACGTTATGGCTTTGGATTATATTGCAAAAAATGATAAGAGTTTGAAGTTGAACCTGGGAACAGAAAAAGGGACGACCGTAAAGGAAATTATTGAGGCGGCTAGAAAAATTACAGGTCAGCCAATTCCTGCGGAAGAAGAAGCTCGTCGTCCTGGCGACCCTGCAAGTTTGTACGCAACTTCAAAACTGGCGAAAGACCTGCTGGGTTGGGAACCAAAATATTCTGATGTAGAAACCCTTGTAAGAACAACCTGGGAAGTTTATAAGAAGTAGAACGGGGGGCGTTGCGGGGGCTCTCCCCCGCTAGAAGGGGTAGCGGAAGACCGCGTAGCGGGCTGGAGCGAGGGGAAGTCTTTCCCCTCCTGAATTTCTATTTTTTTACTTAAAAAACTCAATCAGCGTGATGGCGTCTTTTATTAGATTGTCGATTACGCAATACTCGTTGGGCTGGTGGCAAACATCGTCAAGGGTACTCCAAACAACGGCGTCAATGCCTGCCCGGCGAAGTTCTGCACCAACGGTTCCTCCACCAATTCCAACAAATTCGGCTTCAATTCCGTGGGCGGCTTTGATTGCAGCGGCAAGTTTTTGGGCTGCAGGGGCTGTAACTGGCGTTGCTGGCGATTCAGATTTTTGTGGAGTTGTATATTCGATTTTTACGCCATACTGGCTTTCGATTTCTCGGCAAATTTTATCGATTTGGGTCAAAACATCAGCTAATTTATAACAAGGCAAAATGCGGCAGTCAAAACAGATGGTGTCTTCGCCCGGAATTATGTTGATGGAATCGACATTTTTTGCTCGTTTTGTCGGGTGGAAAGTTGAATAATTTGGCGAGAACAAATCATCTTTTTTATCAAAAAAATTTTCCAGATTGTGAATGCGGAGGCCCAGGTCGCAGGCGGCAAGGCAGGCGTTTGCTCCGGCATCGGGTTTGCTTCCGTGAACTTGTTTACCAATTACGTGGGCTTGCAGCCAGAGGATATTTTTTTCGGCAACTTCGATTGTCCGGCCGTCTTTGTCACCGCCATCGGGAATCAAAATTAAATCTTGCTTGCGGAAAAGATTTTTTTCGCGGAGCAGCCAAATCACTCCGTATTCAGAACCGTTTTCTTCATCAGCGGCAAAAAGAAGTTTGATTGTGTGCTGGGGCTTAATTCCATTTTCTAAATAATAAAGACTTGCAAAAACACACGAGCAAAGTCCCTGCTGGTCATCTTCGACACCACGTCCGTAAAGTTTTCCGTCTTTTTCTACGACTTTCCAGGGGTCGGTATTCCAGAGTTTTATATCGCCAACTGGCACAACATCGGTGTGGGCAATAACCCAGACGCGGACTGAATCGTCTTTGCCGGGAATGGTTGCGACCAGGGATGGGCGGGAGCCTGATGTAACGCGAGGGTCTGGGGCTTCGTAGCGGTCAATGTCGGAAAATCCTTTGGATTTGAGCCAGGCTTCCAGGGCGTTAACTTTTTCTGTTTCGCCGTCGCCGTTGCCTTCCGGGGCAATGGCAATGTGGGAGGTCAGCATTGTTTCTAGTTCGATGATTTCTTGATGTTTGGAGTTTAAATATTCTTTTGGTGTGAGCATTTTTTTTGTCCTTGGAGATTCTGAAACAAGTTCAGAATGACGTATTTGTAGTTCAGAATGACGTATTTGTAGTTCAGAATGACGTTTTCATAGTTCTGAATGCCATTTTTTTTCAAAATGGCATTTTTTTTGTCCTTTTTTACCTGATTTTCAGGAAAATTCCCATGAGGGCACAGGTAATCAAAATCTGCATAATCATAAATTTGAGCAAAACCTGGGTTGGAGACCAGCCTTTGTTTTTACGCATATGATCGTGGAGTGGAAATCTGATATTTTCAAAAATCTTGATTTTGAAAAAGCGGAGGAGGGCAACTTTTAAAAGTCCCATACCGCCGTTTACAAAAATGATGGAAGATGTTGCCAGAATGATAAATGGGTTGCCGCTTACCATAACGCAAACCCCGATAAAATATCCCAATGCCCGGCTACCGGCATCGCCCATCAGACAGTGGCTAGGATAAGCGTTGTGCCACAAATAGCCCATTACGACGCCAGCCATGGTAAAGGCCATCAATCCCCAGTGAGCTCCGGATTTTAGGTGAGGCAAAAGAAGATAAGCCGAAATATCCTTGTGGCCCAGAATAAAGTAAAATAAAATTCCCAGAGTCAAAAGGGCAAGCAAAACCAAGGTTGATGAGAGCCCGTCCACACCATCTGTGCAGTTTGTTGTGTTGATGGAGGCCCAAAGCATAACGGTTGTGATGATGATGTAAACAACTGGATTTACCACAACTTCGTGGGACAAAAATGGCAGCCAGAATTTTACCAGGCCGTCTGGGGAAAGTTTTTTTGCACCGTAATACAAGATAAAGGCTGTAATCACACTGATAGCCAAATCCAAAGCACCTTTTAAATATTCGCCCCAGGAATTTGTACTGCGGTCATCCAAAAAACCGGTCAGCATTGTAACCCAGGTCAGCAAAACGATTGACGCCCGGGTCCAGTTCATAGGACAAATCAAAAAAGTAACAAGAACAAAAATTGTGATAAAAACGCAACCCGCCCCCGTAGGTTTCCCTTTCGCGGCTTCCGCATTTTCTTTGATGGTAAATTCGCGGCCGCGGTCGTGGGGCAGCCAGTCGTAAAATTTTGGAATCAGTTTAAAAGCCAGGAAAAATCCCAGGTAAAGGGCCAGTGTGATAAGAACTGCGTAAGAGTTTAAAAGTCGGGCAGGTCCCCAAATTGTCTGTAAATATTGTCCAAGATAGAAAAGCATAAATTTCCTCGTATATTTTTAGGTTTCTGATTTACGGGCAACTCTAAAAATTGCAATTTTTAGAGGCTCCCTTATCTAAAAAGAAATATGGGTCATGTCGGTAAATACCATGACAATTCCCCTTTCATCACAATAATTAATAAATTCATTATCGGCAGGAGTTCCGCCTGTTTGAATGATTGCTGTAACTCCAGACTCAATCAGAGTTTTGACTGGCTGATCAAAAGGAATTGCAGAGTCGCAAACAAGAACTCCGTCCGGATAAGATTCTCCCCGGAGTTTTGCATTTTCGTAAACAATGGAAAGGGAGCGGTTGGAAGAAGTATTTCCCTGGGCCATAGCCACAATGGCATTATCCTTTAGCAAAACTGATGAATATGAGCGGGCCCCCATGACAAGAAGCATTCCAAAAGCCATTTCATCGGTTTGGAACTGGGATGGGCGGTTTTTGGTTTTTACGTGCCAGTGGGTAAAAAGTTCTGTGTCGCGGGTTTGAATCAAAATTCCGCCATTTATGAGTTTGCCGTCCAGGCTGATATTTGAAACTTTTGATGACGGAATTAAGCGGATATTTTTGTTTAGGGCAAGAATTTCCTTTGCATCTGAAGTAAAACTTGGTGCAACGACAGCCACAAATGAGCCTTTTATGATTTCCTGGGCGGCGGATGCGTCAATTACGGCAGAACAGGCCAAAACCGCGTCTGTGATATTCTGGGTGTCGTAGGTGTAGGTATTTTTGAATGAATCCAGGACGTTTGTAGAAAGTGCTGCCCCGATAATCGAGCTGAATTTTACGGCGATTGTGAAAACCGTGCCGGTGAGTGGGGTAAACTGGGTGGTAAAATCATAGCCATCGCAGTTTGTGCTTTTTACCGTGTACTGGGTTTTTAGGATTGCATAGAGCAGGGAGATTTTTTCCCAGGCAAATGAAACATCTGAAATGATATTGTAAGTCAGTTCTTTGCCCTGGACTTTTAAAAATCCGTTGAGGGCACCAGCATTGCTTGGAGATTTGTACAAATATCCGTTTTGCTGGGGATTTGCCCCTCCGTGAAGTTGCAGCGTTTTTCTGTAAGGATACATCAGATAGTTCATAAAAGGCAGACCGTATTGCTGGTTCTGGAGGATTGAAGCTGCCAGACCTGCGTCATAAGCCGAAATCATGTTCAGGGCTTTGCCGGCAAGATATGTTCTGAATTCTTTTGTGATGTTGTCGGTTTTGAGCTGGATCATGGCTTCTTTGTAGTCTGATGGGTCAGTCAAAATCAAGACATTTTCGTAATTTACAAAGGAATTTCTGATGATAGTTGTGACAAAAAAACTTGCAGGGCGAATCTGCTGATTTGAATTTTTGGAAAAAAGTCCAGAAACCATATCTGGATTGACGTTCATGCAGACAATAAAAATATTATTTTCGTCATGATTTTGCAGGATAAAATCTTCTGGCTGTTCATATTTTGAAAGTAAGATTTTGCGAACTAGTTGGGATGTGTCGTTTACATAAAGATTATTTTCGACCAGGGCTTGTTCGTGAAGAACCGGGATTTTTTCTTTTTTGAGTAAATCTTCGGTTTTGTTGGCAGAAAGAATTGTCCAGCCAGCTGATGAAAGATATTTTGTAAAATCCAAAAGGTTTTCTGTATTTTCAACATGGATAAGGGCACGCTTAATCATAGGTATAGTTTTATCAGAAATCGGGATTGTTGAAAACCTGTAGGGGGAGAGGAGAGGATTAGTGGTGGGGAACCTCGATAAATCTCGGTTCGAGCCGTTTTTTCGATAATCCTAAACAGACCGCTGTCGCGCTCTGTTTTTAACGGATTTTCGATTATAGGCTGGGGGAG
>CAZGDL010000056.1:7499-11239 GCA_964525075.1 uncultured Treponema sp. | reverse complement strand
TTAAGTCCATAAGTTAAATATTATTTCCAGATAGAGAACTTGTCAAGATTTAAACTTAGAAAATCTGTGCTAAATTAGGAAGAATTTAATCTTAGCTTTGGTGTATGCGGTAGCGATGTGGAGAACCTGCGAAGGCAGTTTCAACTGCCGAAGCAGAAGCCCACAGGCACGCTATTTGCGTGCCGAGGACTTTGAGCGGATAGCGAAGTTCGTAACGTAGCGACGGTTGGCTTTAGCCAACCGGACCGCCCTTTTTTTTATCCCTAATTTACTCTATCTGGGAAAAATACTATAATTTCGGAAAATTGATTATTATAGAGGTTATATATGATTAACTGGTCAAATGCCGACACTCTTTCATCTTGGAAAAAAATGCTGTCGCTTAAAGGTATGGTTTCTGTTGCTGATGAACTTTCTTCATCTTCTGCTGGAGACCGAATTAAAAAATATTCTATTCCAATGGGCGGAAATCTTACTTACAATTATGCTGCAAAACAGGTTAATGAACAGGTTTTGAAAACTTTGGCTGACCTGGCAGACGAAGGCCAACTTATTGAAAAATATCAGGATTTGTTGAATGGTTCTGTGATTAATACTGGCGAAAAACGTATGGTTTTGCATCAACTTACCCGCGGCCAGCTTGGCAATGATGTTGTGGCTGATGGCGTAAATAAACGTGAATTTTATGTTAACGAAGTAAAACGCATTGCAGAATTTGCAAACGACGTTCATTCTGGAAAAATCCTGAACGAAAAGGGCGAAAAATACACAGAAGTTTGCCAGATTGGTATTGGTGGTTCTGATTTGGGACCTCGTGCTATGTATTTGGCTTTGGAAAATTGGGCAAAAAAGAATAATACTTTTAAGATGCAGGCTCATTTTATTTCAAATGTTGACCCGGACGATGCTGCTTCTGTTGTAAAATCTTTGGATATTTCTAAAACAATCTTCATTCTTGTTTCAAAATCTGGAACAACGCTTGAAACTTTGACAAACGAATCTTTTGTAAAAGATTTTATCAAAAAAGCTGGTTGTGACGCATCTAAACACATGATTGCAGTTACATCAGAAACATCTCCACTGGCTCATAACCCAGATTACATGAAAGCCTTCTATATGGACGACTTTATAGGTGGCCGTTATTCTTCAACTTCTGGGGTAGGTGGCGCAATTCTTTCTCTGGCATTTGGCCCAGAAGTTTTCCAGGCTTTCTTGGACGGTGCTGCCGAAGAAGATAAACTTGCTTTGAACAAGGACCTTACAAAAAATCCTGCTATGATGGACGCTTTGATTGGAGTTTACGAACGAAATGCCCAGGGCTATCCTGCAACTGCAATTTTGCCATATTCTCAGGCTTTGTCACGCTTCCCAGCCCATCTCCAGCAGTTGGATATGGAATCAAACGGAAAATCTGTAAACCGTTTTGGTCAGAAAATTGATTATTTGACTGGCCCTGTAATTTTTGGTGAACCTGGAACAAATGGTCAGCATTCTTTCTATCAGCTTTTGCACCAGGGAACTGATATTATTCCTTTGCAGTTTATTGCTTTCCGTCAAAATCAGACTGGCGAAGATGTCGTAATCGAAGATTCTACCAGCCAGACAAAACTTTGTGCCAACGTAACAGCCCAAATTGTGGCTTTTGCTTGTGGTAAAAAAGATGATGATCCAAATAAAACTTTTGCAGGAAATCGTCCTTCAAGTTTAATTTATGGTGACCAGCTTGATCCTAAAGCTCTGGGTGCTTTGTTGGCCCACTACGAAAATAAGGTTATGTTCCAGGGATTTGTTTGGAATGTGAATTCTTTTGACCAGGAAGGCGTTCAGCTGGGTAAAAAACTGGCAAAAACCGTACTTTCGGGCAAAATGGAAGGTGCTTTGAAGGCTTTTGCTGATTTGTTGATAAAATAATCACCAAAATCACGAAAATCATCATAAATCACCATATTTGAAGGCAGAAAATGAAAGAGCGACAGTCACGACTTAAGGCTATAAAAACTTTAATCAAAGAAAATATTATTGAAAGCCAGGATGATTTGCTGAATCTTCTTGTGAAAGAAGGTTTTGACGTTACCCAGGCTACCTTGAGCCGTGATTTGAAGCTTTTGAAGGTGGGCAAGGTGCCGGATGGAAAGTCTGGCTATATGTACGCCCTGCCTGATGATGATGAAAATGCCGAAAATGAGGCAATTTACGTCCAGGATTTTTTGCGTGGCTATGTCAGCATAGATTTTTCTGGAAATATTGTTGTTATAAAAACTTTTCCAGGGCATGCAAATACTGTTTGTAATGCTCTGGATAATTTGAATATGGATGAGGTTTTGGGAACGGTCGCCGGCGATAACTGTATGTTTGCCTGTCTGCGAGAAGGCGTGAATGGCGACGATTTTATGGAAAAACTCAAAAAACACATCCCAGGAATTGAAAGTTAGAATATGCAGTTTACGAGTACAAGAAATAGTGATTTGTCAGTTCCTTTTTCTAAAGCAGTTAGAGATTGTATTCCAGAGGACGGGGGAGTTTTTGTCCCATCTTCCATCGAAGATTTGCGTCGCTGGATTTATTATATTGACGAAAATACATCATTTACATCTATTGCTGGGGCTCTGACTTCGGCCCTTATCAAAGATGAATATTCCCCAATTATTTGTGAAACCATAGCGACAAAGGCTTTTCCATCGTCGCCACAGGTTCGCCAGTTGGATGAAAATCTTTTTATGATGGAACTTTATCACGGTTTTACAGGCTATCATCGTGATTATGGCGTTTCCTACCTGGTTTCTTATTTGGAATATACTTTGCAGCTTTCGGGTGGCTCTGCCATCTTCCTTGATTATACAAAAGGTGGGCTGGGAGCTCTTTTAAATCAGCTTTTGAAAGGCAAAAAAAATATTAAGGCGGTTTTGGTTTACAAAAAAGGAACTGTCCGCGGTATTGATGATGAAAGTCTTGCCTGGAACGGGGGAAATATTTACCCAGTAGAAATGGACGCCAGCGAAACAGAAATCCGCAATGAAATTTCAAAGATTTTTGCTGACAGGGATTTTGTCAAGGCTAAAAATTTGACTGTTGCCAATACGACAAATGTTTGCCGCCTTTTGAGCCAGCTCTTTTTCTTCCCATATTCTTTTGCCCAGATTAAGAAAAAGGTTGATGGTGATATTTATTATTCTATGGACGCTGGAAATTACGGAACTTTGGTGGCCGGCCTTTATTCCTGGCGTTTTGCCCTGCCTGTAAGCGGATTTTTAGTTCCGAGTACGCCAGCTTTGGCCCGTAGTCCTTCTGGAAGTCCTGTGCTTTTGGATTCTATGGTGGAACTTTCTAAACGCTCTGACATAAATCCTACCGCCCCGGCAAATCTTGAAAGGTTGGAAGCTTTTTTTGGCAACAATTCTCTGATGATGAGAAATTTTGTTATGCCAGTTGATGTTTCCGAAAAAATGCGGGAAAAAGCCGCCAAAGAATTGTTTATGAAATACGGGATTTTTGCTGACCGGGGAACGGCTTCGGCCTACGCTGCTGTAAAAGAAGAGCGTGATGATGATTTGGACGAAGATTGTGCAGTTGTTTTGACTGCCTACAACGATCCTTCTTTGGACGCAGAATATTGCCGCCACGTTATTGGGGAAAGCCCTGAAATGCCAGAAAATATCAAAAATGCAATGAGACCTGTGGAATTGGGCCGACCTGTAATTTCTAGTCTGGAAGAACTAAAGAAGATTGTGGAAAAGATGTAG
>CAZGDL010000056.1:0-7399 GCA_964525075.1 uncultured Treponema sp. | reverse complement strand
CCGACCTGTAATTTCTAGTCTGGAAGAACTAAAGAAGATTGTGGAAAAGATGTAGTCTGGGGGATTTTGCACGGTGCCAAGGGATTTTGACACCGTGCAAGTCTGGATTGACGGCTATTTCTTTGCTTTTTTCACAGCCTTGGAAGCAGTCTTTGTACTAGGCTTATTTTTTGTCCCTGTACCTGCCTTAGCCTTAGCTGGGGCAAAAGCCTTGGTAAACAAATCACACTTATATGCAGCTTTTAATTTTGCCGTGCAAAGAGCCTTGTAAAGTTTGAAAACTTCTGGGATTTTTGCAGTTTTGGCGGTCAAGGCCATCATCATAATGGTGATGTTCAGACTTTCTTCCAACATTTCCTTGTTAAACCATTTGATGTTGTCAAATGTGTTTGCACCCGACAGGGCTGGAGCGTATGGGCTTTCGGTCAAAAGGTTTGCAATTTTGTAAGCCTGGTTTTTCTGGTCGTCTGGAAGTTTTTCTGACGAAGCAGTTCCGGCAAGAAGTAAAACTTTTTGGAAAATCCAGCGTTTATCGGCTTTTAAAAATTCGTTGATTTTGCGACCGAAATTCCACTTTGTTGCTAGAGAGTTTTGCGAATATTCGGCAGAAATAGCCCAGGCTGGCAGGGCAATTCCCAGTTCTTTTTTAGAATTAATCAAAAGGGTGGCAAAAGATTCTTCATCTTTGCATTTTGCCAGGGCTTTTTGCAGGTCAAGCGGGGCTTTTGCTTTTGACTTAGTCTTTGTACTTGTTTTTTTGCCGGATTTTTTACTTTCCTTGCTGTCACTTGGATTTTCCAAAGCGGATTCTTCTGACATTTCATCATCAGAAAATTCCAGAAGTGCATTATGAAGTTTTACGCATTTTTTGATTCTGTCGGCAAAAAGTTTAAATTGTTTTTCTGGATTTGCAATTTTGAGTTTTTTATCTTCTTCCAGGGCGAATTTTTCTGCAATTTCGTAGAAATCTAAGCCTTCTTTTTGGGAATTTTCAACAATTTCGGCAATTTTTTTTGCAGAAAGGGGATTTTTTCCTGATTTTTTGAATTCTTCAACAATCGGAGCAAGTCCTTTTTCGACAAAATTGCCCAGGGCGGTGTACAAATCCTTGTAAACAATGTCTTGCCATGCAGATTCTATATCTTCACAACCTCGACCATTCAAATAATCACACAAAATCTGGTAGCGGTGGTCGGCAAAATCTGTTACCTGCTTAATGTTCAAATAGACCTGGTATTCAAATCCATTGAGCATGACAAACATACCTTTATCACAAATCTCCTTGCTCTTGCGGATATACCAGAGGCGACTTCTGTGTTCCTGGAAAATACAAAATTTATCATCTTCGCCAGTCAAATTAAGGCCTTCAGAAATTGAACGAGAAACCAGTTTAATTTCATCACCATTTCCAGTTTTTACAGCGTAAGGATCTGACTGTTTAATCCAGCCACTTGCCTGGTCGTATTTATTATTGTAGAAAACCAAAGTTCGCTCGTCGCCAGAGCCGTTGGAATAGGCAAAAACATTTTCGTTTACATGACCATTTTCCCACAAATCATAAAGCAGGAAATTTTCGACGCCAGAAAAGAGGTAGCGTTTTTTCATGAGAGGGAAAATATCGTGCCAATGGCGGTCAACCAGGTAGCCACGAGGTTTTTCATCACGATAAGCCTTGGTATATTCCATTCCATATTTTTCTGTGTAGCCTTCAATCTGACCATGACCGAACATAGGAAGACCCGGCATTGTAATCATAAGTGTGCAGACACCAAAATATTTATCACCATCACCAAACTGAGCAATGGCAGTTTCTTCATCAGGATTGTTCATAAAGTTTACGTAACGTTTAAGAACTTGAGGATCAAAAGTGATTGTATTTTTGATTGTGTCGCGGTATTTCTGATTTTCCTCTTTTTTGAGCATATTCATAAAAGCGGAATTGTAAACTCGGTGCATTCCAAGGGTGCGGACAAAATATCCTTCCATCATCCAAAAAGCTTCTGCCAAAAGCAGGGTGTCAGGACATTCTTTTGCAACCCGGTCAACAACTTCCCGCCAGAATTCATTTGGAATTGCGTCGTTGAATTGCTGAGTAGTCAGAGAATATTCTGACCGAGAATAAATATCTCCTCCGTGGCCTGGCTCCGGATACCAGAGTCGGCGGATAGATTTTTTTGCTAAAACCATGGCGGCGTCAAAGCGGATAATCGGGAAATTTTGGGCTACGTGCAAAATCTCCTGGATAACGGCTTCTCGGGCCTGAGGATTTAGGAAATCAATCTGGGCGGTGTCGTTCCAAGGCAGTCCAGTGCCGTCATTTCCGTGGTAGATATAGCGGACATCGCCGGTGGAATTATCAACTCTCTTAAAAACTACGGCACAATCATTTTTTGAATAATAATGATCTTCCAGGTAAACAGAAGTTCTGCCGTCCTGCGAAAGATTTTCGCCGGTGAAAGAATATGATGGAGAAGGGCAGTCACGACGCTGAATAAAATAATCTGGGTGATTCATAACCCAGTCTCCGTCCATTCCTGTGTGGTTTGGAACCATATCAGAAGCAAGCCGGATTCCACGTTGCCACAAACGCTGGCGGAGATTTGCAAGGGCATCCCAACCACCAATATTTGCCGCAATGTTGTAATCATAAAGGCTGTAAGCCGAAGCTGCCGCCTCCGGATTTCCACAAAGTTGTTTAATGCGTTTTGAGGCTTTTGACCTTTCCCAAAGACCAATCAGCCAGAGACCGGTAAATCCTTCATCGCGAAGTTTATCCAATTCTGGGTCAGGAATCTGGTCCAGGCGGGTGATAGGGTAGCCGTATTCTTTTGTGAGCTGGTCCAGCCAGACCAGGACGGTTTTTGCCATCAAAATAACATTTGGCATCCAGTCGGAGTCGGCAGAAAAACGCTCATATTCGTTCATCAGATTTTCAAATGAATAAGGGGCCATGTCTGGGAGGTCGCCCCCGCCAAAGCCATGCCAGGCAGCTTTTTCTTCTTCGGAAATTGTGTCCATTCCCTGCAAAATTCTTCTGAGCCATTCGCCCAAAAAAGAATCCCAGTGTTTTTGCAGATATTCCAACTGGCCACGGAGACTTTCTGGGGCAAAAGCAACTGGCTCGCGCAGCAGGGTGATTAAATCGTGGTTAAAAGGTCCAAAAGCAGGCTGAGTTTTGGAATATTTTTGGATTGTCGCCCAGGTTTTTGCGTAAAGTTTGTTTTTGGCAAGTTCCTGGTCGCTGAACATAATCATAAAAGGCTGGAAAGCCGGATTTTCGTTTGCAAGGTGGAGGAGGATTAATTCTTCCAAAGTCTGCTCTCGGTTACTGCGAACCTTTTCGGTTCCAGAGTCCAGACATTCTCGGTTCAGATATTCCTGGGCAGAGCATTTTTCCTGGTAGACTTCCACCGGCGGAAATTCTTTCATAAAATCCAGAAGGAGATTATCAATATCTTCTTTTTTGAATTCCTTGTCCAGTTCTGCCAAAAGATCCTGCATAAAAGTTGGAACTTTGTCGCGACGGTAGAGCATGCAGACGTAGTGGAGGATTTCGTCAATCAAGCCCATGGCGTTGAGTTGACCTGCCGAAAGTTTTTTGTCATTTTGCCCCCGGCTTTCAAAAACGTTGTTTATCAGCACTTGAAAATCGCGGACGTTTTTCATATTTGCAAAAACGACGTTGCCAGACGAGGCGAATAATCCTTTGTTGAAGTTGCAAAGGTCGCGAATTTTTTTAGAAATGTGAAATTCATTGTAAGAAGTAGTCATATTTTAACTCCGTTGACTGATTTTTGCGATTTTTGAAATTAAATCCTGGTCTTTTGACAAATCTTCCAGGCAAACCGGCAGTCGGTAAGTCCAGTTGAATTTTGTGACAGTTCCAGGAATGTTGATTCTTTCGTCCGAAGGATCTTCCAGGTAGTAAGCCTGGTTTAAGTACAAATAATCTTGTAAAGGCGAAATATTCCAAATACTTTGTGATGATGATGCCGCCTCTAATAAAGCCTGGGCAATTTTTGGAGAAAATGGCGATGAAGCGGTTGTGGTTACGGCAAGTTCAAAATTCTCTGGATTTTTGTCCGCTTCTGCTTCAATTCCGAAAAATTTTGGATTTGCACGGACAAAAGCTTTAACAGAATCTTTTTCATCCTGCCACCACTGGCGAATTGTAGAAGAGTCGTGAACAGAAGTTGTAGTTACAGACAAAGGTTCGTAATCTTCAAATGGAACAAATGGTTGGCCATTTTCTGCCCATTTTCTAGACCATCGGACAACCCGCAAGCCCAAAATAGCGTGTTTTTTCATAACTTCTGGCACGCAAGCAATGCTGACTCCCAAATCTTCGCCACAAGCCGTCATTTTTACTGATGATGTGAGGGCGGTGAAGATTTCGTCCGCTTGTTTTCGCCAGAGTTTGTCATTTTTTTCGTTTATTTCGGCAAAAGTTTTTTCCAGTGAGGATTTTTCCAGGTCGTTCAAAGACTGCCAAGAAGTGGAGCGGGAATAAGTCCACAGGGGAACAAATTTGTTTTTCGCAATTTCGAGCAAAGTTCTGTTGGACCAATAATCAATAAGTGCTTGTTTTACCCGCCCAACGGCATCCGGATGGCAAAATTCGCTTATATCTGCATCCAAAATTGTTTTTGAACCTTTTACTGATGGCGAAAAAAGCCAGAGTTCTTCGTTATTCAGCTGGGTACAGAATTTTGCAAGAATTTTGTGGGCAGCCTCATGGTTCCAGGTGATGTCTTCTATAACACCAGTTGGAATATGAGGCTGGCTCAGCCAGCGGATTCTGTCATCATCAAAACCCAATTCATATAAAGTTTCGCGTTTAATTGCGGCGTAAGGTTCGGTGTGACCGTTGAGGGCGTTTACGTCGCCGGCAGGAATTGCCCAAATTCGGTAAAAGCCCAGAATGTGGTCCAGGCGGTAGGCGTCATAATATTTGGCGGCAACTTTAAGTCTTTCTTTCCACCAAGAATAATCAGCTTGTTTAAGATTTTTCCAATTGTAAGTCGGGAAGCCCCAGTTCTGGCCAGTTGGATTTTCGCCATCGGCAGGGGAGCCAGCCCGCAAATCCTGATTAAAAAATTGAGGATAAGCCCAGGCGTCGCAAGAATCTTCGTTCATGAGGATTGGCATATCGCCCTTAATTTTGATTTTTTGAGATTTAACGTAGGTAACAGCGTCGGAAAATTGCTGGTCAGCAATCATCTGAACCCAGGCATAAAAAAGATGTTCTTTTTTGAAAGCCTTTTTGTTCCAAAGTGCAGTGATTTCTTCCTCAGTTTTGTGCTGGTCATTTTCTAGCCAGGATTTCCAGGAAGCCTGCATATAATTCCATTTAAGATTTTTATAAACGGCGTAAGTTTTTACCCAAGGATTTGACCGAATCCACTTTGTAAGGCTTTCATCCGCCTGGCCACTTTTGCCAGTTTCGCTTATATCAAAAATCTGTTTTAAAAGGTCATTTTTTTGATTCAGGATTTTTTCATAATCATAACGGTGGGTATAAGGATTGCTTTTTACAAAATCATCATAAGTTTTTTTGAATTTTGATGATTTATAAGCTTGATCAAAGCCCGGAATGTCCTTAATCCGGATATAAATTGGATGGAGGGCAAAAGCCGAAAGCCCGCTGTAAGGTGAACTTTGAGTTCCGGTGTCATTTACAGGAAGCAGCTGGATGAGCGAAATTCCAGAGGATTTGCAAAAATCTGCAAAAATTTTCAAATCTGGGAATTCTCCAATAACAGGATTATCTTTTGAATAAAGAGCTCCAAGAGGAACTACGATGCCATTTAATTTTTCGTTACGCATAGGTGAAATATATTATAGCACAAGTTCTTTTTTATAATTAGCATTTTTACGAAAATTTTCGTATGGATTTTCGTAAAAGTCGGGCGTTTTTTCACTCCGAAAATCTACAATGCCAGAGAGGGGTTGCCAGTTTATTTGAAAAAGGTTGTTTTCGGGTAAAATCTGGTAGCCAGCTGGTATCGTCCGTCAGTTCCTGGTAAAAAAGATAATCAAAATCATAAATTTCCAGCAAATCTTGAATATCCTGATATTCCTGGTCATTTACAAGGCGGTTTTCGATTGCTGACAGGGCAGATTTTCGCTTGGCAATCTTATCATCATCTTCCTTAAAATTAACCGGCGTATATTGATTCATGAGGGAAATGCAGGCCTTTCCGTCGGCATTTTCTTTGAGCCAGGCCAAAACATCCGCAGTTTCTTCAAATTTTCCAGGCAAAAAAAGGTGGCGGATTATCACACCACTGGTCATTTTGTCGCGGGGCTGGCCTTTTTCTGCCCATTCCACTTCTTTCGCGTTTGGCGGTTCTGGAATAGACTGAATTTCCAGGGGATTATTTTGAATCATCCATTTTATAGCAGCCGTTGCAACCTGAGGATAGTCTGGGGCGGCAAAAAGTTTTTCTGAAAGGGGGCTGGACAGAGTTTTGAGGTCTGGAAGCCAGATTGTCACCAGGTCTTTTAAAAGTTCCAGCATTTCTACAGATTCGTAAGCCGAAGAATTCCAGCAAAAGGGGATTGTCACACCATCATCCTTTGCCTGGCGGATACATTCTGCAATAAGAGGAATGTGGTGGCTGCCGGTAACAAGGTTGATATTTTCGGCTCCGTGGGCTTGGAGTTTTTGACAAATCTGGGAAAATTCCTGGGGGGAAACTGGGCGACCGTAGCCGTCCTGGGAAATCTGATAGTTCTGGCAAAATGCACAGCGGAGGGTGCAACCTGTGAAAAAAATCGTTCCGCTGCCCCCAAAAACCGTGACAAGAGGTTCTTCGCCAAAATGAAGGCCCGCAAAGGCAATCCTCAAGTCCCCAGGTTCGCGACAAAAACCTACTTGACCTGCCTGCCTGTTTACTTTGCATTTTCGTGGGCAGATTTTACAATTTTCGTAGAATTTTTCGTACAATTCTTCGTGCAATTAAGATGCTCCTAGTAGGCCCCGTGCGAAACCAAAATCTTCATTAAATCCTGCAAAATTTCTACAGGGAGGTCTTCTGCTTCGTAACCAACTAATTCACCCATTTCCTGCCAGTCATCATCAGTGAGCAAATCCTGAAATTCATCACTGTTTTCCATAAAAGCCAGCATGGCGGCAAGACGATTTTTATTTTCTTCGGTCGGTTCTTCTTTTTTGTCAAGAGAATTAAAAATATACTGATTTTCCCAATATTCAAAAAGCGAATTTGGAAGGTCGGTTGGACAGGATGTCGAGCGATTAAAAAGTTTTCTCAAATCTTCATGAATGCGTTCGTAATCTGGATTTCCACCGTGATTCTGGCGGTCGTGTTTTTTGATTTTTTCGATGTCACTTAAGAATTTACTAATGTCAGTCATATTTATAAATATAGTGATTTGC
>CAZGDL010000055.1:0-11261 GCA_964525075.1 uncultured Treponema sp. | reverse complement strand
AAAACTCGAAAGTCTCTCTGAAAAAGCATTGAAAATGATTTTTTAGAGATGCCCTAATGCCTAGGCATTAACTGCGATTTTTACTGTTTCTGTGATTTCAGTGAGATAGCCAGTTCTAATGCAACTGTCAAAAAGTTCTTTTGAAATATAGTCAGTTTTTACGTCTTCATAACCGTCCATGTCGCGAACGATTTTTACAACGAAACCGTCTTCCATTTCACGAAGAATTGTCATGTAATCTGTGTTTTTACCAATGCTTTTAAGTGTGTATGTTTTCATTTTTGTTACTCCCATAATTAAAAATGATTTTTTTTCTGCTACATAGGGCTGATATTCTTATAATCGGTTATAATTGAAATAATGTTAGAAAAATTTTCAAAAAATACGATTTTTGACGCACATTTTCACTATTTTTGCTGCAAATCTTTGGAAATTTGTGATTTTCCGGAGGGCTGGTCGGGGATTTCCTGTGCTCATTCTAGGGAGGAGTGGGAAGTGCAGGAGGATTTTGCGAGGAAGTTGTGTGGTAAGAGGTGTGAAATTGCTGGCCGGGGCGGGGAGTTGGCACACCGGCCAGGGATTTTCCTCCAGGGCGAGGAGTTGGCACACCAAGGCGAGGAAATTGCACACCGGAGCGAGGATTTTGCACACCGGTGTGGGGAAATTGCACACCGAGGCGAGGATTTTTCTCAAAACGTCCCGAATCCCCAAAATCCCCAAAATCCTCAAAACCTCTCCTTCCTCCTAGCCTATGGCCTTCATCCTCAAAATGCCGGAAATGAACCCATAAAAAAATCCGCCGATTTCCTGGAAAATCTTGCAGAAAACAAAAAAATAATTGCGATTGGCGAGGCTGGTTTTGACTATTTTAATGATGATTTTAAATCCCACAAAAAAGTCCAGGATGAAATCTGGAATATTCAGCTTGACCTTGCCCTAAAATATAATCTTCCGCTTGTTGTTCACTGCCGAAAAGCCAACGAAAAACTTTTTGAATATTCAAAAAAATTGTCAAAATTGCCGGAAGTTTTATTCCATTCTTTTATGGGCTCTCCAGTTGAAGGGAAAAGTCTTTTGCGAAAGGGGATAAACGGATATTTTTCTTTTGGAAAGCAGATTTTTAATAACAATAAAAAAGTTATTGCCTGTGTAAAGGAACTGCCAGAGGATAGGGTGCTTGGCGAAACGGACGCTCCCTATCAATTTTTGAAAGGGGAAAAATACACGAGACCTGGGGAAATTGTAAAAATCCTGGCGGAAATTAAAAGGCTGCAAGGTAAATAAATAGTAAGAGTTAGAATATCGCTTTTTCAGACTTATCCCTAAAAATTGCAATTTTCAGAGGTTTTCATTATATTTAATTGCATGACTACTACAAAACAATTTCAGAATTACAAAATTAAAGTTTTTATAAACCTTGGTGCTGCGTCACTTTTTTCTATTTTATCTTTTAGTTTTCATGCTGATATTTCGCTTTTGGCTTTTCCAATCGCACTTTTGTATACTGCCGCTACAGTTTTTTTCACTATGAAGATGATTTTCAAAACTGACGGTACTCATATTTTCAAGGTAATTAAATTTACAGAATATCTTCCTTATGTACTTTTTATTACTTTTATTTTGCGACGGGCAGGCAAAACTGGAACTCCTTATTGGTATGATGTGGTTACGGTAATTCTCTGGTTCGTGGTTTTTGTTTTATCATATCTTAGTTCCAAAGTTTTGTATGATAAAAAAAATAAAAATATTGTGGAAGGCTGGGCGGTTGCTCCAAAAAAACGTCAGTTTAAGGGGCTGGCAAAAGTTTTATTTGAAATTGTTGATTGGATTGACGCCTTGGTCTGGTCAATTTTCACTGTTTTGATTTTCCAGATTTTTGTTTTGCAGTTGTACGAAATCCCTTCGGAATCTATGGTTCCGACTTTCCTTGTAAAAGACAGAGTTTTTGTAAGTAAAATTGATTGTGGGCCAAAATTTCCTCTAACCGATGTTGGCTTGCCTACTTTTAGAAATTATAAAAGGGGCGACACCATTGTTTTGCGAAATCCTCATTACAGCATGGACCGTAAATCAGAGGTAAAAACTGTCACTTCCCAGCTGGTTTATATGTTTTCTTTGATGACTATAAATCTTAACAAGGATGAAAATGGGGAGCAAAAAGCCGATCCTCTTGTAAAGCGAATTACCGGCCTGCCTGGCGAGCAGCTTGTAATGCAGGACGGCACTCTTTATGTGCGTACAAAAGATTCTGATGTTTTTGAGCCGTCCGAAATTGACGCAAAATATGCGACCTGGAATTTAAATTCAATCACAAATAAAAATATCAAAAATAAAATCCAATATTATCCTCTTTCTTCTGATGAATATGAAAAAATGCTTTCATTTGAAGAAGAAAGACGCAATTATGATTTGGACGTGGCTCAAGTTCAGGCCTTGCAGCTTGCCCAGAAATTTAAAAGCCTTGCCTACCAGGATAATTTGATTGGTGATTTTAAAACTCCAAAACTTTCTGAATATGATTTGTTTAGCGGTGTTCAGCAGCTTACCAAAAATCTTATGGGCCAAAATGGGGGTGCTGCCTGGTTTGAAAACTTTATGACTTCCTGGATTCCTTCAAAAAACAATAGTCGTGATATTTATTCAGAAGCAAATTACCGTTTGAATGTGATGACAAAAATTACCCTGGGCCAGATTGTTGTCCGCTACGCTGAACTTTTAAACACCAACGTAAGTGCAACTTCCTGGGCTTCTGATGCAGATTTGTTGTCTTATTTTGAAAAGGCCGAAACTTTGAATTGGTATATTCAAATGCTTTTGGACGAAAGAAATATGCCTCTTTTCCCGGCAAATGATGCAGAGGGCAATCCTCAGTATATTCCAAATAACTGTTATTTTATGATGGGTGATAACCGCTTTAATTCTTTGGATTTGCGTCATTCTTATGACCAGAAACTCAAAGCCCTGACAACAGATGACCCTCTCTCTGTTGAATATTATTCGATTATGGAACCTCAGTATATCAACAAAAAATACATAATCGGAAAGCCAGCCTTCCGCTTTTGGCCTGCAAACCGTTTTGGTAAAGTGTAAAAAACACGTTTTAGCAAAAAAAAAGGAAAGCCTGATTTCAGACTTTCCTTTTTTTTATCGTCCAGTTTTTTTATCTTCCGCAGCAGTTTTTGTACTTTTTGCCACTTCCGCAAGGACAAGGATCGTTTCTACCAACTTTTGGTGTAGTTCGGCGAACTGTGATGTTTTCGCCCTGTGACCGTCTGTTTGTAGAAGAAGCTGCAGCCTGGCGTCTTGCCTGGTCTCCGTTGAAAGAAGTCTGGGCTGAACGCTGAGCTTCGTTATTTGCAACTTGATTTCCGAATGAAGAAGTCATTTCGTTGTGCTGGGCGTTGATTCTGTCCATCTGCTGTTTCTGGGCTTCCATCTGGCGGCGTCGCATTTCAGCAGCTTCTGGTGAAAGCTGAATCTTAACTTTGAATACTCGTGACATAACTGTGTCGCGGATAGAATCCAACATTTCATCAAAAATATTAAATCCATCAATTTTGTATTCTGTAAGAGGATTTTTTGAACCATAAGCACGGAGAGAAACAGCTTCACGCAAGCCTTCCAAAGTTTCCAGCTGGTCAAGCCATTTTCGGTCAATAATTTGAACATACTGGTAGCGGATAAACATATTGAAGTTTTCTTTGCCGGCGAGCGTTTCTTTTTCGGTAATGTCATTCTGCAGGGCTGCAAGAAGGGCTTCTTTTGTAAGATTTTCGGCTGGCAACTGAATTCCAAATGTATTTCGGATACTTTCGTTCAACTCGTTTAATGGAGCGTTTGAATGTTTGTCATGTTTTACAGCGTCTTCGTAAGTGTCAAAGAGAATTTCAACTTCATCTTTTGCATTATTCATAACGCGACCAGACAAATCATTATCAGAAAGAATTTCATCTCTCTGCTGGTAAATTACAGTTCTCTGTTCGTTCAAAACATCATCATAATCAAGCAGGTGCTTACGGATTTCAAAGTTACGGTCTTCGACTTTCTGCTGGGCTTTTTCAATTCCCTTGTTGAGCCAAGGGTGGTCAATTGGTTCTCCAGGCTGCATGCCGATTCTCGACATCATAGCCTTCATTCGCTCACCACCAAAGAGTCGCATGAGGTCATCGTCCATTGAAATGTAGAACTTAGAACGTCCTGGGTCACCCTGACGACCTGAACGACCGCGCAACTGGTTATCGATACGGCGTGATTCGTGGCGTTCTGTACCAATTACATACAAACCGCCCAAAGAGCGAACTTCTTCATAATCCTTTTGCCACTGTTCTTTTTCGATTGCAAGTGCTGCCTGGTATTGTTCTTCTGTAGCATTTGTACCGGCTCGTTTTCTAGCACGGAATTCCGGGTTACCACCAAGTTTAATATCGGTACCACGACCGGCCATGTTTGTTGCAATTGTAACAGCACCTTTTGCACCAGCTTCCGCAATAATCATAGCTTCGCGAGCATGGTTTTTGGCGTTCAAAACTTCGTGGCGGATTCCCTTTCTTGTAAGGAGGGCAGACAGATGTTCAGATTTTTCTACAGAAACTGTACCAACCAAAACAGGCTGGCCTTTTTCGTGGGCGGCTTTAATTTCGTTTGCAATAGCTTCCCACTTTTCTTTTTCGTTCAAATAAACTTCGTCATTTTCGTCTTTGCGGGCAACCGGCAGGTTTGTAGGAATAGCAACAACGTCCAATTTGTAAATCTTATTGAATTCGACAGCTTCGGTTGCGGCAGTACCGGTCATACCAGAAAGTTTGTCATACATTCGGAAGAAATTCTGGAAGGTGATTGTAGCCATTGTCCTGTTTCGCTGGGCAATTCTGATATGTTCTTTTGCTTCAATTGCCTGGTGTAAGCCATCAGAATAACGGCGACCTTCAAGTACACGACCGGTAAATTCATCAATAATTTCAACTTTACCGTCGCGAACCAGATAATCAACATCATTATGGAAAAGAATGTGGGCTCTCAAAGCCTGGGTAAAGTAGTGGGTGTATTCAAAGTTTTCTTCATCTTCAAGATTTCCAGTAATCAGATTATGCTGATGGAGAATCTGGTTGATGTGGAGCATACCCTTGTCGGTGAAAGAAACACGCTTTGACTTTTCATCAACAGTGTAGTCGCCTTCGATTTTTGCCCTTTCTTCCGGCGTCATCATCGTTTCATCAGGATATTCGCCGGTTTTCTCGTCTTTTGCAACTTCGGTAAGTTCATCAACATATTTATCAACTTCGTGATATTTGTAAGTATCATCTTCGCCGGCACCAGAAATGATAAGCGGAGTTCTAGCTTCATCAATCAAAATGGAGTCGATTTCGTCGACGATACAATAGTTGAAACCTCTCTGAACCTTGTCTTTGAGGTCAATCTTCATATTATCGCGAAGATAGTCAAAACCAAATTCATTATTTGTACCGTAAGTAATATCGCAGTTGTAAGCCGCTCTTCTGGCATCATTGTCCATATTTGAAAGAATTGAACCAACCGTACAACCCAGGTAAGAAAAAACAGGACGCATTGTATTGGCGTCGCGTTCAGCCAGGTAGTCGTTGACAGTTACAACGTGAACGCCTTTTCCTGTCAGGGAGTTCAAATAAGACGGAGCAACAGCCACCAGGGTTTTACCTTCACCGGTTTTCATTTCAGTGATTTTTCCCTGATGAAGATTGATGGAACCCATCACCTGGACGTCGAAAGCTCGCTCTCCACGAACACGGAAAGCCGCTTCTCGGACAAGGGCGAAAGCTTCCGGCAAAATATCATCAAGACTTTTACCATTAGCAATTTCTTCCTTGAACCTTTTTGTCTGTTCCGGAAATTCTTCAGCTTTTAAAGATTTTGCCCATTCTTCTTTTGCATTAACCTGTGCCAAAATTGGGCGAAGAGCTTTGACATCACGGTCGTTTTGTGTACCAAAAATTGCGGTAAGAACTTTATCAATAAACATTATTTTTTCCTTGCAAGTTTTAAACTAGTCTCAAAATTATAATCTATTTTTATTAAATTTACTATAAAAGAGTTAATACAGACAAGAAAAAAAGTAACTGTTATAATAGATTTTATGAGAAAAACATTGCTGCTTACTTTGGTGACATTTTTTAGTGCCGGGATTTTTTTTACATCTTGTATCGGGAACGAAACAGTTCAATCCATCAGCGAAACGGAACTTTTTACAATTCCTTATGGAAAGTTTGAAGAGCAGTTGAGCGTTAGTGATTTGAATAATGTTGGAGAAGTCCGATTTGGAATTACAATGCAGGATGGTTTCTTCTATATCATAAATGGCGAATCTAAAAAGATTATGGAATTGAATTCCTACGGTGATTTGCTGACCCTTTTTTATAATGATGATTCTGAAATTGCCAGCCTTTTGAGTAAATCAAACAGGGAAGCCAAAAGTCTTCATCACGAAGTTTCTTATCCTTTTGATTATCCGGGAATGATTGCCGTCGATTCCAACAAAAATATTTACACAGTTTGTTCAGTTCCCCGTGACCGTCAGGAGCAGAGTGATGATGGAAAAATGCTCTACAGTCACACAGTTTTGCGTTTTGCCCGCGACGGTTCTTCGGTAGAATACATTGGCCAGCAGGGGCCGGGGGGAACTCCATTCCCCTACATCAAAAACATTTACACAACAGCCAAAGATGAACTGGTTGTTTCTGCTGTTTCCACAGACGGTATAATTATTTACTGGTTCGCAAACGACGGATTTTTAAAATATATGATTCCTGTTTCTACCCAGAGCGTTCCACTTTTGGGAGATACCGCCGACAATTCCGATAAATTCTGGACAATTTCCAACGTAATTCCAGATCCTCTTTCCTATAAACTTTATGTGATGATTGATTATTATTCGACCTATCTTGATGAAGATTCCAAGGTTCAGTCGGGGGTAAATTATCTTCAGTCTTTGCTTTATCCTTTTGATATAGAAAGTGGCCTTTACGAAGACCATATCACAATCCCACCTTACGAAGAGTCCGTTGTTTCTGATTATAGCCGTTTGACCTACCGTATTCCTTATGATTTTTTAGGCGTCACAAAAAATGGCTGGAAATTTTTTATTGTAAAAACTGATGATGGCTTTAATATCGAAATGATTCAGTCAGAATCTCAGAGAATTCTTCGCCGCCAGTTTAATGTTGACCATAATAATATGCTTTACAATTCTATGGCCCTGTCCCAGGACGGCATTATCACAGCTTTGTACCTAGAAAAAGATTCTGCCAGAGTTGTCTGGTACAGAACTGATAATTTGATTGAAGCAATCATCAAAAACTAATCATTAAAACTAGGAAAAAAGAAAATATGTTTGAAGATGTTACAGAAATAGAACCCGATGACCCAAATGATAAAGGCCTGCATTTTTATTACAACCGCGAAGAAAGAATTGCAAACGCTCCCGAAAATGTAAAAGCCTATTACCGGGGCGAAATGAGGCCAGTTCGCGGAATAAAAGTTTTTTTGCTTCCAAAAAACCGCTGGATTTTCTTTGCCCTGATTTTTTTTGTGGCAGCAACCTGGATTTACACCGGTTTTAACAAAAGTCGAGCCTACGCAAATATAAATGGTGTAAATTACGAATTATCAGCATTTTCCTATGGCGAAGAAATTTACACTTCGATTTTGCTAAAACGTAGTAAAAAATCAAAAGACACAAACCCGGCTCATATTACCGCGGAATTTCATGTAATTGATCCAAATAATGTTGTGAGCGATAAACAAGTTCAGTCTCTCATTTATTCGGAAGGGGAAGAATATATTCGTGCTAAGTTTACGGATTTTGATATAATCAGAGTTGATGTAATCATAAATGCAGATGGTCAGGAAAAAGAACTGTCTGTACAAGTTAAGAGGTAGCTGATGAGCAGGTCGATAGCGTGCATTGATTATAGAAATGGGAAGGTTTTTATTGCAAAAAGGCAAAATCAGGGGGATATGGCCAACCGCTGGGAATTTCCTGGTGGCAAAATTGATGAAGGTGAAGATTTTGTCCAGGCTATAAAAAGGGAAATGCAGGAAGAATTCGGCGTCCAGGTGGAAGTCGGCCAGCATATCACCCAAACATCCTTTATGCACAAAAATAAAGAATGTTTTGTAGATGCTTTTGAAGTGCATTTTCTAGAAGATGGACTTCAACGAAGATTTGTTTTGACTGAGCATACCGATTATCGGTGGGCAGATTTGGACGAAATCCCAAACCTTGATTTTGTTGATTCTGATTTGCAGCTTTATCCCGAAATTAAAAAATGGAGCGAAAAAAAATAAAATATGAAAAAGATTTTTTTGCTTTTTTCAATCACCATAATCACTATAATTTTTGGGACTTTTGCTTCTTGTAGCAAAAATAATGAGGATGTGATTGTTTTTGATGATACCCAACCCCTCGCCCTTGCCCCTGATGTAGAGTGGGCAGTTGTAATTGACCCTTATGCAGCCTACAAAGAAAATTATGGCTGGCAAGAAGATGTCAAAGGTCATTGCCGTAAAGGTGACATTTTGCAGATTTTGGGAAAATCAATAGATAGTGCCAACGAATATTGGTATTGTTTTGAAGATGGCTGGTTGCCGGCTTCCTGTCTGGCTGTTTACAGTAACAGGTACAAGGCCCAGGCTGTTTCAAAATCCCTGTTAAACGCAAATAAATAAATATGATTAATATAATTGCAGAAATTGGAACTTCCCACGAAGGTTCTATCGAAAAAGCTAAAAAACTGATTGACGCCGCCGCAGATTCCGGGGCTACCACGATTAAGTTTCAGTGGGTTTATGCTGATGAAATTTTGCACCCAGACACTGGTTTTGTAAAATTGCCAACGGGAAATATTCCTTTGTACCAGCGTTTCCGCCAGTTGGAGTGCGATAAATCTTTTTATGTAGAAATGCAGGATTATGTCCATCAAAAAGGCTGCAAATTTTGCTGTTCGCCTTTTGGACTTAAAAGCATGGAAGAATTGCTTTCTATCAATCCTGATTTTGTAAAAATTGCCAGCCCGGAAGTAAATCATTATAAAATGCTGGAATTTCTTGCTGATTACAGGGCAAAGCAGGAGACTGGAAAAAAAGTCCCGGTTATTCTTTCTAGCGGAGTTTCAAAACTTTCAGATATTGAAAGGGCGGTTGAAATTCTTGGCAGGGAGGGAGTTTCCCTTCTTCACTGCATTACAAGTTATCCGGCTCCTGAAGATGAATATAATTTAAGGGTGATTACAAATCTGGCAGGAATTTTTGGACTTGACTGCGGGGTAAGTGACCATTCTTTGGACCCGATTTTAGTTCCTTGTCTTTCGGTTTTGTGTGGTGGAAAAATCATCGAAAAACATATCACACTTAGCAGGTCTACTGCAGGCCTTGACGACCCTGTTGCCCTCGAACCCGAACAATTTGCCCTCATGGTTCACACAGTAGGCCAGACCGAGGCTACAATCCGCCATTACGGACAGAACCTTGCCTTTGAAAGAGTTGTTAGCCAGCTTGGTGAACAGTTTGGCAGGGACAAGGTGATGACAGTTTTGGGAAATGGGGTAAAATCCCTTGCTCCTGCCGAAATTGCAAATTACGAAAGGACAAACAGAAGCCTGCATTTTATGAGGAAAATGAAAGCCGGCGAAAAAGTTACAAAAGAGGATATTGGGATTTTGAGGACGGAGAAAGTTTTATCACCAGGTTGCAGCCCGGATTTTTACGATTTGCTGATCGGAAAAAAATTGGCAAGAGATGTAGAAAATGGGGCAGGGGTAAAGTTGGAAGATTTTATGACGTGGTGAATTATGGGGGAACGCCCCCTTGGTGTCTGAGTTGCCACTCTGGAGTGGAAATCGCCCTCCCGGTGTGCCATTCTCCCCAAACCGTCCCCCTGCTTTATCAATCATCAAAAAAAATATATAAATAAGAAAAAAGGAATAAATATGAAAACAAATGCTTTAAAAGGAATGAAAGATATTTTGCCTGCAGAACAAAAAATGCGGGACTACGTACAGGGAAAAATCCTTGAAACATACCGTGCGGCCGGTTTTGAGCGCATTTCCACACCAATTTTGGAAGATTCCGAAAATCTGGATAAATCCGATGGCGGCGACAATCTGAACCTGATTTTTAAGGTTTTAAAACGTGGCGAAAAATTGGATTCCGCCCTGGCTTCCGGCCATCCTACCGAAAAAGAACTTTCAGATATGGGCCTTCGCTATGATTTGACCCTGCCACTTACTAGGTTTTTTGCAGCCAACCGTAACGAACTCCAGTTCCCATTTAAAGTAATTCAGACAGACCGAGTTTACCGGGCAGAACGACCACAAAAAGGCCGACTTCGTGAATTTGTTCAGTGCGATATTGATGTTTTGGGCGATTCTTCCCCGAACGCCGAAGTAGAACTGATTGATATTACCGCCCGAGCCATGCTTGCAATCGGCTTTAAGGATTTTTACATCAACGTAAACGACCGCCGAATTTTGCGTAATATGTTGGAAAATATGGGGTTCGCCCCAGAAAGCCTGGATTCAGTTTGTATTACCTTCGATAAACTCGACAAAATCGGGGCAGAAGGAATTGAAGCCGAACTCCAAGAAAAATCCCTGCCAAATGAGGCAATCTCTTCGCTCGTAAAATTTATTTCAGCCGGCGAAATCACTCTGGACGACGTTGCCGCAAAATGTGCCAACCCAGAAATCGCAGACGACTTAAAATACATCATCAAAACTTCTACCCAGGTTGCCGGTGGAAAATACGCCGTAAAATATTGCCCAAACCTGGTTCGCGGTCAGGGCTACTACACAGGGGCCGTTTTTGAAATTGCAAGCCCACTTTTTTCCGGGGCAATCGGCGGTGGTGGTCGCTACGACAATTTGATTGGCAAATTTATAGGCCAGCAGGTTCCAGCCGTTGGATTTTCCATCGGTTTTGAGCGAATTTGCAGCATCCTCCTAGAACAAAACTATCAGATTCCCGGTGCAAAAGAAAAATGTGCCCTCCTGTACGATGATGCCACCCCATTTGCGGACGTTATGGCCGAGGCCGAAAAACTCAGACAAAATTACACCGTCACAATCTTGAAAAAAGCCAAAAAAATGGGCCCCCAGTTTGATATGCTTGAAAAACAAGGCTATACCAAGTTTGTTAAGTTTAATGGAGGAGCTTTAGACACCTAGTCGCCTTCCGTGGCGGTCGTCATCCCGAACTTGGTTCGGGATCTGGCTCGGCCTCCTCGGCTGAGC
>CAZGDL010000054.1:6445-11744 GCA_964525075.1 uncultured Treponema sp. | reverse complement strand
ACGTCGCGTTTTCAGAGTTGCCTCTAAAAATTGCAATTTTTAGAGGCTCCCTTTTTAACATCCCATACCACCGTCTACGCCAATAACCTGGCCGGTGATATATGTGCTTAAATCGGAAGCCAAGAACAAGGCTGCATTCGCAATGTCCTCTGGCTTACCTGGCCGTTTCAACGGAACTGATTCAATCATTGCATTTTTCAAATCATCCTTCAAAACCGCCGTCATATCTGTTTCAATAAATCCAGGCGCAATGCAGTTTACCCGGATTCCACGTCCACCAACTTCTTTTGCCAGAGCTTTAGAATAAGCAATCAAACCGCCTTTACTGGCAGCGTAATTTACCTGACCGCCCTGACCGTGAATGCCCACAATCGAAGACATATTGATGATAGAACCAGAGCGAGCCTTGAGCATTGCATTTGAAACAATCTGACTTACAAGGAAAGCCCCTGTAAGGTTTACGTTCAAAACCGCCTGCCAGTCTTCCATCTTCATTCTAAAAGAAAGGCCGTCCTTGGTAATTCCTGCATTGTTTACAAGAACATCAAAATTACCAGCCTGGCCAAGGGCCTCTTTTACAACTTCTGTAAGCTGACCTGCATTTCCTACATCAGCACAAATTTCGTGAAAACTTGTGCCGTGGGTCTGTGCCAGGCTTTCCAGTTCTGCTTTTGCAGCAGAAGGTTTTGAACAAAGTCCCCAAACTTCAGCCCCATTTTCCAGGAATTTTTCAACAATTTTACGCCCAATTCCCCGGCTAGAACCGGTAACCAGTGCTTTTTTATTTTCAAGAAGATTCATAAAAAGTCCTCCCTAAACCAAACTTCCGGGCAGCCATTGCAAATGACCGCCCCCCCCCCAGGTGCATAAAAGCCCACCCAGGTCAGTCCTAAATCACCCTACAGGTTAGCCAAAGTCTCCGCAGAGTTCACATCACTGCACTTCAACTCATCACCATAACCAGACTTAGCCCAAAGTCCAGACAAAACCTTACCAACGCCAGGTTCAAGCAAAACCCATTCATTATCGTTATCAGCAAGGATTAAATCATTCAAAACTTTTTCTTCATCAGTCCAGCGAACAGGATTTGTCAAATGCAAAACCGCATTCTTTTTAATTTCAGAGCCACTAGTTGCCTGAGCTCCAGTCACATTACTAAAAAGTGTGATTGCAGGATCTTTGAACTCAACATCAGCAATTGCCTTCTCAAAATTATCAGCAGCTTCCTGCATTAAAGGACAATGGAAAGGTCCAGCCACAGCCAGGCGGAGAGCACGACGAGCACCAGCTTCTTTTGCCTTAGCTTCAAGTTCAGTCAAAGCATCAGCTGTTCCAGAAACAACAGTCTGAACAGGTGAATTCAAGTTTGCAGCATAAGCATCTTTAATTCCGCCGGCCAAATCAGAAACCTGGGCAGGAGAAAGTCCAATCACAGCGGTCATACCAGGTGCGTGACCTTCGTTAGCCTTAGCAATATTTTCGCAAGTTGCCTGCATGATAAGACCTCTCTGGCGGACAACTTTAATTACGTCTTCAAAAGACAAAACTCCAGCCGCATACAAAGCCGGAAATTCTCCAAGACTAAATCCCATAGCAGCAGAAGGTTTAATTCCCTTTGTTTCCAAAACCTTCATCACAGCAAGAGAAGCCGTTGTAATAGCCAGTTGACTGTTATCACTACGGCTCAATTCAGCCTGATCCGATTCCCACAAAAGTTTTGGCATATCAAGGCCAGTAATTTTAGAAACTTCATCAACAAGTTTGCGAGCTTCCGGATAAGCATCACAAATATCTTTAATCATACCAGGAACTTGAGCGCCCTGTCCTGGAAATAAAAATGCATATTTTTTCATAGCCAACCTCTTGCAAATCAAAATGACACTTTTTGCACTTTTTGTCAATGTATTAAATTTTAGACTAATTTTCACCCTTTTTTAGTCTAAAATCATAAAAAATAATCATTTTTAGACTACTTTTCCTTGATAATCCATCTATTTTTGAATATTATAAAATTATGAAAGATAATAATGATAAAATAATTGGCAGAAAAGAAGAATGTAAACGCTTACAAAAATGTATGGATTCAGACTCGGCACAACTTGTGGTTATTTATGGTAGAAGGCGTGTCGGAAAAACCTTTCTGATAAATCAATTTTTTAAAGGACGTTTTGATTTTAAAGTAACGGGGCTTTTCGATGAACCTAAGGAAACTCAGATAAAAGCCTTTATGACCGAATTAAACGAGCAGAATCAAAGAGAAAATCCTACCCCTGCAGACTGGTTGGATGCATTTTGCCTTTTAAAGACTTATTTAAAATTACTGCCTCGAAACGAAAAGCACGTAGTTTTTTTTGATGAATTTCCCTGGTTTGATACTGCAAAATCTGGATTTTTAGCTGCATTTGAATGGTTTTGGAATGACTGGGGCTCCACACAGAACAATTTGATTTTCATTATTTGTGGTTCGGCCACATCCTGGATGGTTGAAAATATCGACAAAAATAAAGGAGGGCTTTTTAACCGCCAGACAGCTAGAATTTATCTTGAACCTTTTACATTAAAAGAAACAGAAGAATACTTAAAATCACGCAATTTTGAATGGGAACGCTACGATATTGCCGAAATGTATATGATTATGGGAGGCATTCCTTTTTATCTTTCACAACTTGACCCTGACCTAGACTATAGCCAAAACATAGACAATCTTTTTTTTAGAAAAAGGGCGGTTCTTTGGGATGAGTTCAGTCATCTTTATAAAACGCTTTTTACTAATAGTGAACAGCACATCAAAGTTGTAGAAGCCTTGAGTTCAAAAAGGATGGGCCTTACTAAGGCTGAAATTCACGAAAAAACAAAACTTCCTTCCAACGGTGCCTTTACAAAAGTTCTTGAAAATCTTGTAAATTCTGGATTTGTGCGTGTCTATCCTTATTTTGGCGATAAAAAAACAAAGGCACTTTATCAGCTTTCAGATTATTATACGATGTTCTATTACAAATTTCTTAAAAATAAAGAAGGAAGAGATGAATCCTTTTGGACAAATGGTATAGGGAGTCCTGCAAGAAATGCTTGGGCGGGATTTACTTTTGAACAACTTTGCAAAGATCATATCAAACAGATAAAAAATAAACTTGGAATTTCTGGGGTTTTAACGCAAGAATCAAGTTGGTTTATCAAAGGAACTGATGAGCAAAATGGGGCTCAAATTGATATGCTCATTGACCGTGACGACCGCATTATAAATATTTGCGAAATGAAGTTTTCAAGGCAGGAATTTGAAATCGACAAAGAATACCAGACGAATCTCATAAATAAAATCGAAGCATTCCGGAAAGATTCTAAAACAAGAAAAAACTTACAGCTGACTTTTGTTACAACTTATGGAGTAAAGAGAAATATGTACTCCAGTAAAGTTCAGCGTCAGATTGTACTTGATGATTTGTTTGTGTAAAAACCGTTTATGTGAAAACTTGCAAATTCTCTGCAATAAATCCCCATTAGTGATATAATATACTGTCAAAAAAAATTCAGGAGGAATTTATGACAGTTGAAAAAGCTATAAAAGCACTAAAACAAATGAAAGTTACATGTGCCCCAACAGTATTGGAAGAACTCGACTTCACAATCGAAGTTCTTGAAAAACTTGAAAAAGCAGGCGTTAAGGAACCATTAAACGCCGATTTCACAAAACTTAATTAAAAAGGATGGATTTTAAAAAATGGTTGGAACATTTTGGGCTTTGGTCCCAGCAATCGTAGCCATTGTTTTGGCTCTCTGTACAAAGGAAGTTTACTCTTCCCTCTTTATTGGAATTGTAATTGGTGGCGTTTTCTACGCTATCGACGCGTCATCGGGTTTTACAGGATTTTTGACCCACGTTTTCAATGATGGACTTGTTTCGTCACTGGCAGACGCATACAACGTTGGTATTTTAATCTTCCTGGTAGTCTTGGGAGCCATGGTTGCCCTTATGAACAAAGCCGGCGGTTCTGCAGCTTTCGGAAACTGGGCAAAAAAACACATCAAGTCAAAGGCAGGTGCTCAGTGTGCTACAATTTTGCTTGGTATTTTGATTTTTATTGATGACTATTTTAACTGTCTTACAGTTGGTTCTGTCATGAAGCCTGTTACAGACAAATACGGCGTTTCAAAAGAAAAATTGGCTTACATCATCGACTCTACAGCCGCTCCAGTTTGTATTATCGCCCCAATTTCTTCTTGGGCAGCAGCAGTTGCAGGATTCGTAACCGAAGGCGAAAACGGTATTGCACTTTTCTGTAAGGCAATTCCTTTCAACTTCTACGCAATTCTTACTATCGTAATGCTTTTTGCCCTGGTATTTATGAAGTTTGAATATGGCGAAATGTCAAAATACGAAAAAGCCCTTTCTGTTATGAGTGATACTGCCGATGAAGTTGCTGATGAAAATACAAAAGGTAAAGTTTGTGACCTTGTTTTCCCTATCATCGTTCTGATTATCTTGTGTGTAATCGGTATGATTTATTCTGGCGGATTCTTCTTTGCAGAAGTTGCTGATGATGCTGGCAATATGGTAGCAAATGCATCTTACCTGAACTTTATTGAAGCTTTCTCTCATTCTGATGCTTCTGTAGGTTTGGTACTTGGTTCTTTTGGTGCTTTAATTATCACAATCGTTTACTACATGATTCGCAAAGTACTTTCTTTCAAGGCTTCAATGCTCTGTATTCCAGACGGCTTCAAGGCAATGGTTCCAGCCATTATGATTTTGAGCCTGGCTTGGACTCTTAAAGCTATGACAGACAGCCTCGGGGCAAAAGACTACGTTGCAGGCATTGTTGCAGCAAGTGCCGGCGGATTAAAACTCTTCCTCCCAGCAATTGTATTTGTTATTGCTTGTTGTCTGGCATTCGCAACCGGAACATCTTGGGGAACATTCGGTATTTTAATTCCAATTTGTATCGCAGCATTCCCATCTGGCTCACTCAGAATCATTTCAATTTCTGCTTGTATGGCAGGTGCAGTTTGCGGCGACCACTGTTCACCAATTTCTGATACCACAATTATGGCTTCGGCAGGGGCCCAATGTGACCACGTAAACCACGTTTCTACCCAGTTGCCATACGCTTTCACAGTTGCAGCAATTTCATTCTTCACCTACATCGTTGCAGGACTTACCCAGAACCTGAACATTGTAGTCAGTGCAATCATTTCATGGATTTTCGGACTTGCCGCACTTTTTGGTGTCCTCACATTTATGAAGAAAAAGACTGAAAAAAATAAAAAATAAACAGCATTCCGGACTCGTTCCGGAATCTCA
>CAZGDL010000054.1:0-6345 GCA_964525075.1 uncultured Treponema sp. | reverse complement strand
CTGATTATTGCAAAATCGCACCTTTGTCAGCAGAACTTACAAGTTTTGCGTAGCGGGCCAAATAGCCGGTTTTGACTTTTGGCTCTGGGGCAACCCAGCGGGCCTTACGCTCTGCCAATTCCTGGTCAGAAACCTGCAGATTTATCTTGTAGTTATTAATATCCAGTTCTATCAAATCACCTTCTTCTACAAGAGCAATTGGCCCACCAACGGCAGCTTCAGGTGAACAGTGACCAAGACTTGCACCTCGGGTTGCCCCGGAAAAACGTCCATCTGTAATCAAAGCTACATCTTTATCCAAGCCTTGACCAGCAAGAGCCGCAGTTACGGCCAGCATTTCCCTCATACCAGGCCCGCCCTTTGGACCTTCATAGCGGATAACAACAACATCACCCTTGTGAATCTGCTGTTTTTGAACTGCTTCCATGGCTTCCGATTCGTCATTGAAAACCCTGGCAGGGCCAACATGGTGAAGCAATTCTTTTGCACAAGCCGAACGTTTTACGACAGTTCCGTTTGGTGCAAGATTTCCAAACAAAATTGCAAGTCCACCGTTTTCACTAAAAGGATTTTCGATTGGTCGCAAAATTTCAGGATTACGATTTTTTACACCTTTAAGATTTTCGGCAATAGTTTTGCCAGTTGCCGTAATCAAAGAAGTGTTGATTAAATTCTTTTTTGCCAATTCTGCTAGAACAGCCTGTACCCCGCCCGCATCATTTAATTCGCACATAAATGTGTGACCGGCAGGAGCCAGGTGGCAGAGATTTGGAGTTCGGTTAGAAATTTCGTTTACTTCGTGGAGGTCAATTTCCAGGCCGGCTTCGTGGGCAATGGCAGGAACATGAAGCATAGTGTTGCTAGAACAGCCCAGAGCCATATCGGCAGTAAGGGCATTTCTAAAACTTTCTGCAGTCATCATCTGGCGGGCGGTAATTCCCTTTTTATAAAGATTCATAACAGCCATACCAGCGTGTTTTGCCAAGGCAATTCTATCCCCGGTTACTGCTGGAATAGTTCCGTTCCCAGGCAAGCCCAATCCCAAAACTTCGGTCAGGCAGTTCATTGAATTTGCTGTAAACATTCCAGAACAAGCACCACAACCAGGGCAAGCACAATGTTCCATTTCTTTAAGTTGTTCTTCGTTAATTTTTCCAACGGCAAGCCCACCTACCGCTTCAAACATATCAGTTAAAGAAAGATTTCTGCCAGAATAAGGATTTGATGGATCATTTCCCGGCAAATGACCAGGCATCATCGGGCCGCCAGAAACAAATACTGTTGGCAGGTCCAGGCGGGCTGCGGCCATCAGCATACCAGGAACAATTTTGTCGCAGTTAGGAATCATAACAAGGGCATCAAACTGATGGGCTTTTGTAACGCATTCCACAGAGTCGGCAATAAGTTCTCGGGTAACCAGGGAATATTTCATTCCTTCGTGGCCCATGGCAATTCCATCACAAACCCCGATTGCAGGGAATTCGATTGGAGTTCCCCCTGCCATTCTGACCCCGGCTTTTACCGCCTCTGAAATGCGGTCCAGTTCAATATGACCCGGGATAAGTTCGTTTTTGGCACAAATAATTCCGACTAAAGGCTGAGCCAATTCTTCATCAGTATAGCCTGAAGCATAAAACAGTGAACGGTGAGGAGCACGTTCAGAACCTTTTTTGCAATTGTCACTTTTCATATACAAGCCTCTTATAATTTGACACCGCCACGTCATGCTGAACTTGTTTCAGCATCTCCATAAAGTCCAAAACAGGCTTTTGGAATGGTTGTGTTTTTTTCCGCTATTATCTATTCCGTATCTCTGATAACCAGCTTAATCAAAGTGTCGGTTTTTACAGTTATACGTTTTCTCTGATCATTCAATTCATCTTTATCCAAAGAAATCCTAGATTCCTGGCAGATTTTTTTACAATAATCAGAAAGCCCAGCAGGACTTGCAGCCTGGCAGGCAAGAATTACATTTTTTTTGGTCATGTAGTGGAAATAGAACTGCATAAATTCGTCGTTGTCGAGAGGAAGTCCATGCAGCAAAATTACATGGCGGAAGTCGTGAATTCTGGCAAAAGTTTTGCAACAGGCAATAAGTTTTGGCCCAAAATCTTTATTTCCGCTTTCGTCCGTAACGAGATTTTCTGCAATCACAAATAGATCTGGGTCATCTGGGACCTGGCCGGCCGGTTCAAAATCCAGTTCTTTGCTAAATTCAACCGAATCCATCAGGATTTTTGCCTTTTTATCCAGGGCATTTACATCAACTTCAGAATCAGTTTTTGCATAAGCCTCTTCTTCATTTTTTGAGAACAATTTTTCCAGTTCATCATTTGTTACAGCCACATTTTGATCAATTTTTGGAGCGTCATCTTCCATTACTTCCATTGTCTGGGCAATAACGGCCGATTCTTCCTGGCTCAAGCCAACGTCAGCAACGCTTTCTTCGCGTTTCTTTTCATCACCCATAATGTCTGCAAGCATTGAATCAATTTTGTTCTCTTCCATTTCTTTTTTCCCCTCTTTTTCTTCTATATTTTCAAGATTTTTTTCATTTTCAAGCTGATTATTATCCACCAGGCTTTCATTCTGATTATCAGCCATCAATTCCGACTCTTCATCACTAGCTCCGATTTCGGCACTGAAAAATGTATCGTCATCTTCCAATTCATCATCGTCACTTTCTTCAATTGGTTCATCATCAACATTATCTTTAAAAAAGTCTACTTTCTGATTTTGGACTCTGTAAGCTTGGACCAGAACTTTATCACCATTTTCCGTGTGCATACAAAGAGAGCCGTCATCTTCACTCACAAAGAAAATCTCACTTTGTCCATCAATTCTGATATTGTGAATAGAATTACAACCGGCAAAAGCATTTTCCGCAATCTTCTTCAAACAACCAGGAAAAACTACGCTTTCAAGACCAGAGCAATTTGCAAGGGCAGAATCTTCAATTTCTTCAACTGTATTTGGAATTATCAGAGATTTGAGCGACGAACAGCCGGAAAGCAGATTTTTAGCCAGTTTTTTGATTCCAGCCCTAAAAGGAATTTCTTCCAGGGAAGAGCAATCTTTAAAAAGCCCTTCCGGAAAATCTGATAAAGATGTAGGCATGGTCACTTTGTAAAGCGAAGAACAGCCTTCAAAAAGATAAGGCGGCAAATCGGTAAGACTTGCAGACAGTTTTACGGTTTCCAACTTTTTTGAATTTGCAAAAAGCCTGGCCCCCAAATGATTTACTGAATCTGGAATTGAAACAGACTGATAAGGGCAATCTGTAAAAACTTCGTCATCAATAGCTTGAGCCCCGTAAGGAATTCTGCCCGCAAAAGTTGCAGATGAATCGTCCACGCCCAGAACTGTGTGCAGGTCTGGGGTGTAAAGTAATCCGTGTTTTTTTATGTAAAGTTCACTCATATATTGCTAGTAATTTTAACACAGTAAGGGAGATTTGTCGCACAAATTAAGGGCAGAATTACGTTTTTGACCGTTTTTGACCTTAGATTTTTGAAACGACTAAATCGCCCATTTCCTTAGTTCCAACAAGTTTTCCCTGAGCCTTTACTGCGTCCAAATCTCCGGCAATATCCCCAGTTCTCCAGCCCTGGTCCAAAACTTCGTTAACTGCATTTTCAATTGCCTTAGCCTCAGTTTCGAGTTTGAAATCATAACGCAAAAGCATTGCAGCAGACAAAATTGTTGCCAGAGGATTTGCAAGATTTTTTCCTGCAATGTCAGGGGCAGAACCGTGAATTGGTTCGTAAAGACCAGGGCCAGTCCCATCACCAAGAGAAGCCGAAGCCAACATTCCGATTGAACCTGTAATCTGGCTTGCTTCATCAGAAAGAATATCGCCGAACATATTTGAAGTTGCAATTACATCAAACTGACGAGGATTGCGAACCAACTGCATGGCAGCGTTATCAACATAAAGATAATTCAATTCTACATCCGGATATTGTGGATGCATTTTTTCGGCAACCGCTCTCCAAAGTCTGGATGTATTCAAAATATTTGCCTTATCTACGACTGTCACCTTTTTTTTGCGACCCTGGGCAGCTTCAAAAGCCAATTTCAAAATTCTTTCGATTTCTGGCACAGAATATGCTTCTGTATCCCAGGCAGCACTTTTATCTTCATTAAAACCGCGGTCACCAAAGTAAATACCGCCAGTCAATTCGCGGACAATCAGAATATCCAGCCCCTGACCTATGATTTCGTCTTTGAGAGGGCAGGCAGATTTAAGCTGAGGGAAAATTACAGCCGGACGGAGGTTTGCAAAAACTTTAAGACCACCGCGCAAAGCCAAAAGACCTTTTTCTGGGCGGAGAGAAGGTTCAACATTATCCCACTTTGGACCACCAACAGCACCAAGCAAAACTGCGTCTGAAGATTTACAAAGTTCAAGCTGGGCAGCAGGGAGAGGCTCGCCGAACTGGTCAATTGCAGAACCGCCAGCCACAATTTTTTTGTAATTGAACTTGTGCCCATATTTTTTTGCAACTGCATCCAAAACCTTTACGGCTTCACCAACAACATCAGGACCAATTCCGTCCCCAGGAATTAAAGCAATAGTCTTTTCCATTTCAAAACCTCTATTTTTATTGTAACTATTCAGCCCCGTCATTCCGAACTTGTTTCGGAATCTCTTTACCAAGGAAATGCTGTGTAGTTACTTTTTATTTTCCTAAATTATTTTTTGATACCTTTTTTCAATATCGTGAATCAATTTGTATTCAAAAGAATCTGACAGGGCTATCCAAGAAGCCTCAATTACGTCCGAAGAAACCCCGATTGTAGTCCAGCGGATTTCCCCGTCGGTCGATTCAATAATTACGCGAACTTTAGAAGCGGTCGCAGATTTGCCATCCAAAACACGAACTTTGTAATCAACAAGGCGGATTTTGGAAACAAGAGGATAAAAACGCTCCAGAGCCTTGCGGAGGGCAATATCCAGGGCATTTACAGGACCGTCTCCCTCCCCTGCCGTAATTTCAATTTGACCGTCAACTTCGACCTTAATCTGGGCACAGGAATTTACCCCTTCTTCCGGCCGCGGATTTGAACCATTTGTCTGATAGTAGTGAAGTTTAAAAAATGGCTGATATTTTCCTACCAGTTTACGAACCATGAGTTCAAAAGAGCCGTCCGCCCCTTCAAACTGAAAGCCTTCGTGTTCCAATTCTTTGACCCGATCACAAATTTCGCCCACAACGGCGTCAGTTTTTTTGACATTTGGAAAAAATTTGCGGATTTTTTCTATTATCATTGAACGGCCGGCAACTTCACTCATCAGGAAAACCCGGTTATTTCCCACAAGTTCCGGAGAAATATGTTCATAGGCTGATGGATTTTTTAAAACAGCGTCAATGTGCATTCCGGCTTTATGGGCAAAAGCGTTTGCCCCAACAAAAGGCATTTGTGGATTCAAACTCAGATTTGTGATTTCGGCAACTTCCTTGCAAACGGAAGTCAAAAGTTTCATTTTTTCATCAGGGATACAGGTAAATCCCATTTTACACTGTAAATCCGGAATAATAGCAGAAAGATTTGCATTTCCGGTGCGTTCACCAAAGCCCAGCAAGACCCCCTGAACATGGGCCGCCCCTTCCTGAACGGCAACCAGGGAATTTGCAACCGCCAGACCACAATCATTATGGGTGTGAATTCCGATTTTTACTTTAGAGCCAAAAGTTTTTACAACATCGCGAACCGCATTTTGCACTTGGTCAATCATGGAACCGCCGCGAGTTTCGCAAAGGCAGAGAACCTCCGCCCCGCCGTTCACGGCAGCCTGCAAAGTTTTTATAGCATAGTCTTTATCGGCCTGGTAGCCTGTAAAAAAATGTTCAGCATCATAAAAAACGTGCTTGCCATTTTGAGTAAGATAACGGCAAGAATCCTCAATCATCTGCAAATTTTCTTCAAGGCTAGTTTTGATGATGTCCGTAACCTGAAAATTCCAGGATTTTCCAAAAATTACGACATAATCAGTTCCAGCAGCAAGCAAGCTTTGAATATTTGAATCGTGTTCGCAGGGAATATCCTTGCGGCGGGTAGAACCAAAAGCACAGATTTTTGCATTTTCAAAAGAAATTTTCTGCACTTCCTGGAAAAATTCCATTTCTTTAGGATTAGAGCCAGGATTTCCAGCTTCGATATACTGAATACCAAGTTTGTCCAAAGCCTGGCAAATGTGGATTTTATCCTGAACTGAATAACTAATTCCTTCGCCCTGAGCACCGTCTCTCAAAGTTGAATCAAGAATATCTATTTTTTGCATAGGCCCATTATAAAGATATAAGGAGGAAGTTTAAAGGGACTAAAGTTATGGGCATCTCT
>CAZGDL010000053.1:0-11764 GCA_964525075.1 uncultured Treponema sp. | reverse complement strand
AACTCGAAAGTCTCTCTGAAAAAGCATTGAAAATGATTTTTTAGAGATGCCCTTATCAGGAATTAAAAAAATATATGGATTTTAATAAAGAAACCGCCCTTTGCGAAACAATTTTGTTTTTGGAAAGTGAACCTTTATCTACAAAAGTGCTTTCCAACAAGGCCCAACTTTCGGAAGAAGTGGTGGAAAAATGTCTGGAAAAACTAAAAGAAAAATATTCAGCTGAAGATTCCGGTATTGAACTGACAATGATTACCGGGGGCTGGTGTCTTTGTCCCAAAAAAGAATATTGGGATGTTTTAAAAGAATTTTACGGCTCAAAACGAGAGGGACGCCTTTCAAAATCGGCCATGGAAACCCTTGCAATTATTGCATATTCCCAGCCAATCACCCGTGCCGAAATAGAGCAGATTCGCGGGGTTGGGGTAGATAATATGATTCGTCTTTTGATTGAAAGAAATCTGATAAAAGAAGTTGGAAAAAAAGAAGCCCCTGGCCGACCAACCCTTTTTGGAACGACCAAAGAATTCTTAAAACTCTTCCGCTTAAATTCAATTGCTGAACTTCCAAAACTCGATGAAGATGAACAGGAGAGGTTCGAACTTGCCCGCTAATTTGTATAAAAAATCTCAAAAGTCGGGGAGGACTTCTAATTTTCACTCCAATTCTGCCCCAGTCTCAGCCCCTGCAACCACCACAAGCGATGAATTGCGACTTCAAGTTTACCTTGCCCACTGCGGGGTTGCCAGTCGCCGTGCTTCTGAGCAAATTATTTTGGACGGGCGGGTAAAAGTGAACGGCCAGATAGTCACCGAACTTGGCACAAAAGTCACTAGTAAAGACCTTGTCACTGTTGATGATAAAAAAATCCACCTGGAAGCAAAAAAACGTTATGTTTTGTTAAATAAACCTGCCGGCTTTGTATGTTCTTCTTCTGATGAAAAAGGCCGAGAGGTTGCTGCCGATTTGCTGAAAGAAAAATATTCAGAGCGGCTTTACAATGTTGGTCGCTTGGATATGTACAGCAAGGGTATGATTATTTTTACAAATGATGGTGATTTTGCCGCAAAACTTTCCCATCCTTCTAGTCAGCTCGAAAAAGAATATATAGTAGAAACCAGCCAGGATGTTCCAGAAGATTTTCCTGCAAAATTTGAAAAAGGAATTAGAATCGAAGGGACTTTTTACAAATGCTTTCGCTGTGAAATTTTAAAAGCTAGAAAAATTAAGATTGTTTTGATTGAAGGTAAAAACCGTGAAATTAGAACTGTGCTTGAATCACAAAATATCGGAACAAAATCTTTGGTCAGAGTGAGGATTGGAAATGTAAATCTTGATGATTTGCGACCTGGAGAGTCTCGCGACCTGACCGATCTTGAAGTAAAAGGACTTTTGAAACTTTGCAAGTAGTTTGATATAGAGGTAGAAAATGATAGTAGCAATTGATGGACCTGCCGGAACTGGTAAAAGTACAATAGCAAAAATTATCGCTGATAAATTGAATATCACTTTTTTGAATAGTGGTGGATTTTATCGGGCTCTGACTATTGCAATTTTGGATGCCGGAATTGATTATAAAGATGAAGATAAAACCCTGGAATTTTGTAGGCAGCAAAAACTTGAATATACAAAAGAAAGTCATTTTATTTTGAACGGGCAAGATGTTACAGACCATCTTCATGATGATAGAGTTGCAAAAAATGTGGCTCAGGTTAGTGCGATTGTCCCCCTGCGTCATTATGTAAATGATTTGATGAGAGAAATCACCAAGTCCTTGAGCATAGTTTGCGAGGGGCGAGATATGACGACTGTCGTTTTCCCAAATGCTGAATACAAAATTTACCTTGATGCCAGCCCCGAAGTTAGAGCCAAGCGGCGTTTTGACCAGGGAGTGAGCAATATGACACTAGAAGAAATCAAACAATCAATTATAGATCGTGATAATATTGATAAAAACAAAAAAGAAGGAGCTTTAAAGATTGCCCCTGATGCTTTGTATATCGATACTTCTAACTTGACGATAGATAATGTTTGTGAGATAATATTTAAACAAATTTCATAATTATAAAGGTTTTACAATGGAAGAAATGGAAGTGGAAAAGGAAGTTGCCCAGAACTCCAAGGGAGACTTTCAGGCACAATTAGAGGAATCTCTGAAAGAATTTAATGCACCTACAGCTGGTCAGTTGGTAGAAGGAACAGTAGTTCAGGTTACAAATGATTATGTTTATGTAGACATTGGAGACAAATCAGAAGGTTTAATCCCTGCAGAGGAGTTCGCAGGTGACCTGCCGAAAGAAGGGGATAAGGTTCAGGCTTTGTTGTCAGGACACAATTCAAATGGTCCTGTTTTGTCAAAAAAGAAGGCTGATTCAAAACGTTACTTGAAAGAAATTCAGACTGCATGGAAAGAAAAAACTCCTGTAGACGGAACAATTTCTAAAGTAGTAAAGAGCGGTTACGAAGTAAATCTTGGTATTGAGCGTGCTGCTTTCTTGCCAATTAGTCAGGCTGATTCAGAAAAAATTGAAAAGCCAGAATCATTACTTGGTTTGAAATCTAAGTTCTATATCGAACGTTTATATTCTGATAATAAATTGAACCCAGTTGTTAATCGCCGTAAGTATTTGGAAGAACAGATTGACACAAAACGCGATGCTTTCTTCGCTAATACTCAGATTGGTGATACTGTAAAGGGTACAGTTAAGAGTTTTACAAGCTTTGGTGCATTTATTGATTTGGGAGGCTTTGATGGTCTTCTGCATATTAATGATATGAGCTGGGGACATGTAGCTCGTCCAAAGGATTTTGTAAAGAAAGGACAGGAAATTGAACTCAAAGTTATCCGCCTTGATCCAGCAGAAAAGAGAATTAATCTTTCTTTGAAGCATTTTACAGAAGATCCTTGGATTCACTTTGAAGAAAAATATCATGTAAATGATATTGTAAAAGGTAAAGTTACAAAACTTACTGAATTTGGTGCTTTTGTTGAACTTGAAGAAGGAATTGAAGGTCTTGTACACATTAGTGAATTCTCTTGGACAAAGAAAGTAAATAAACCTGGTGATATGGTTTCTGTTGGACAGGAAGTTGAAGCAATGATTCTTGGCTATGATATTCAGGCTGGACGTGTTTCACTTGGTTTCAAACAGGCTACAGAAAATCCTTGGGATACAATCGCTGAAAAATATCCTGTTGGTACAAAATTGAAGGGCAAAGTTGTAAAGATTACAAATATCGGAGCTTTTGTTGCTCTTGAAGATGGTATTGACGGCTTCCTTCATGCTGATGACATTTCTTGGACAAAGAAAGTTAAGCATCCAGGCAGTGAACTTGCTGTAGATCAGGAAGTTGAAGTTGTTGTAATCGAATGTGATCCAGAAGCTCACAGAATCAAGGTTGGAATGAAGCAGATTACTGACAATCCTTGGAAGGCTTTTGCTGAAGAATACAAGCCAGGTTCAACTTTGGAAGGCGAAATTACTTCTATCACAGACTTTGGTGTATTTGTAAAAGCTCCTAATGGAATTGAAGGTCTTGTAAATAAGGCTAACCTTAGTGATGACAAAGATGTTCCTTATGAAGAAGCTGTTACAAAGTATAAAGTAGGCGACAAAATTAACGTGTTTGTTGTTGATGTAAAAGTTGAAAAAGAACAGGTTGCATTCTCTGTACGCGAATATAAGAGAAAGCAGCAGCGTGATGAAATTTCACAGTATATGTCAACTTCAAACGATGATAATGACGGAGCTTACACTCTTGGTGATATGCTTAAATCACAGAAAAATGACTAAATAAAAAACTGGTTTGGTTTTCCAGACCAGTTTTTAGTGTTTTCGAGCGCATTGTATGTTTGAAAGGACAGACAATGCGTTTACTTTTAAAACAGAATGAATAGAAACATTGTACCTTTTGTGGGAGAAAGTTCTTTTACAAAAGAAATAAAAGCTTTAATTCAGACTCTATCAAAAAACAATTCTTCGATTTTGTTGATTGGTGAGAGGGGGGCTGGAAAGCGTTTAATAGCACAGCATATTCATTTTTCAATTGCTAAAAGTTTTGGATATTTTTTTGAAGTTAATTGTAAATGCTTTGATGATAATCAGATTCTTGTAGCATTTGATACTGTCAGCAAATTAATTGCTTATGAACAGAGAATTACTTTGTTTGTGAGTTTTGTTGATCAGATGCCTGCTCCTCTTCAAACGTCTTTTTTAGAGCTTATAAAAAAATCTTCAGCAAAAGGATTAGATTTAAAAATCATTTGTTCTGTTGAATCTTCTTTGGAAGAAAAAGTAAACCAGGGAAAATTTTTATCTGATTTGTATTACCGCTTAAATGCAGTTGTTTTGAACATCTTGCCTTTAAGACAGAGAAAAGAAGATATTATCCCAATCGCGGAATCTTATCTAAAATCTTTTGCAAAAAAATCAGGTTACGAATTTTCTAGTTTTTCTGATATGGCAAAAACTGCAATGCTTAATCATTTTTGGCTTGGCAATGCAGATGAGTTGATAAATGCAGTGCAAAGGGCTTTTATTGTTGGAAAACCTCCTGTAATAAAAGCCCAAGATTTGGGATTGGAAGTTGAAAACTCGGTGGAGAGCAATTCTGCAATTGAAACTGAGTTGGAAGATAAATCCTTAAAGGCTGCAGTTGATTTATTTAAAAAAGAATATATCACAAAAATTCTTGAAGAGAACGGCTGGAATCAGACAAAAACAGCCGAAATACTAGGAATTCAAAGAACTTATGTGATAAGATTGATGAACGAATTGGATATTCGTAAAAAATAATTTTTAAGGAAAAAATTATGGCAGAGAATGAAAAAAAACAGACATCAAGTTCAAAAATGAATGGTTTTCTTGATAAAAATAAGAAAATCTTTATTACAATTTTAATTCTTGTTCTTGTTTGTTTAGTTGGATATATCGTAGTGTCAAAAATCAGCAATTCTACAAAAGAAAAGAACTTGGCTGCTATTGATGAAATCCAGTATACACTTACAAACGAAAGTGCAGCTTTGGAAGAAGCTGATTTGGAAGCCCGCAGAGCAACTGCTTTGGAAGGTCTTGAACCTTATGCACAGAAGGGTGGAATTGTTGGTGCTCGTGCTAATTTGCTTTGTGCTGAGCTTCTTTACCAGCAGGGTAAATACGAGGATGCAATTGCAGCTTATAAGGCAACTGCAGAAAAATCCAAAAAATCATACTTGGCACCTTTAGCTTACTTCAATATGGCTGCTTGTTATGAACAGGTAAATAATTTGGAAGAAGCTGCAAATAATTATAAATTGGCTGCCGATTCTAAAGAATTTGCTTTGGCTGTTCACGCAAAATTTAGTTATGCTCGTGTAAACGAAACTAAAGGAAATCTTGCAGAAGCAATCACTGCTTATACAGAATTGTATGACAAAAATCCTTCTGATAACTGGGGAAAACTTGCAAAGACAAGACTTATAGCTCTTAAAGCAGAAGGAAAGACTGAGTAATTTTCGGTAGATAAAAAAATAAAGCAACTATGAAAAAGGCATACAGCGTCATCAAAAATATATTTGTAGTTTTGAGTCTTGTATGCCTTTTTATTTTTAACACAGGTTGCGGATTGGATACATTTTATGTTATTTCCGCGCCTGTAAATGTTGTTCGTCAGCCTTATTATACAGATACAGACCATGGTGAAAGATATTTTTCTTTTTGGACAAATGAAGAAACAAATATTGATGGTTTCGTATTTTTAGGGACAGATGTTTATTATAAAATTTATAATAGTTCTTCACAAATGTCGACGGAAGTTAGCGTTTTGCAAACTTTAGCCAATGATTCAGAAAAAAGTTCGACTTCGCCAGATAAAATGATGAACGCAACTACCAGTGGTGGTTATGGCTATAAAAGTTTGAAAGCAAAAGGCTACAATAATCAAGTTTTAATTCCAAATGAAAATCAAAACAGATTAGTTTATATCAGGTTGTCTGATTACCAGTCTTTGGAAGAGTTTTCTGCCCGCATTTTGATTGGTGGTGCAAATGGAACAAATCTTTATGATTCGGATACAAAGGTAATTCCTGTCAGAAATACGAGTGATAGGAGAACTTTTAATTTTGGGCGTTCTGGTGATTTAGATAAAATTCCGACTTCTGATGATGAAGATGTAAAATATACTTCAACTTCGACTGATGAGGGTAAATGGTACATTGCCATGTTTGCTGTTGCAGTTGGTTACGATGCAACTTATACGAACTATTATAGTAATATTTTGTATTTGGGTTCAGTAACTATCGATTCAAATTCATACGACAACTAATTTTTGGTCAAAAAAAATTAGTTGGGATAAAAAAAAGACTGCTTTACGGATTTGCATTTCCATAAAAGGCAGTCTTTTTTTTGATGCTTGGCAGAATCGAACTGTCGACCTACTGCTTAGAAGGCAGTTGCTCTATCCAGCTGAGCTAAAGCACCAGTGGCATATAATATATCAAAATCAGGGTATTTATTCAAGGGCTCTAAAAAATTGCCTGTCTAAAAAATTGCTCAAGGTTATTTTTTGGAAGATTCCTCAACCCCTAACATTTGTTTCATTGTTCTCCAGCCCAACATTGCACATTTTACTCTGGCCGGCATATGGGAAATATCCTGGAGGGAAGCGGCTTCGTCCAGTTCTTCCAATTCTTCATCGGTAACTTTACCTTTTATCATTCTGTCAAAAATATCTGCCAGGTGGAGGGCTTCTTCTTTAGTTTTTCCGATTACGACATCTGCCATCATATCAACAGAAGCCTGGCTGATTGCACAGCCACTGCCAGTGTAGGACGCGTCAATAATTTTGCCGTCTGGACCAACTTTTAGTTCCAGGGTGATTTGGTCGCCACAACTTGGATTTACACCTTCCAGGCAAAATGTCGGGTTTTCCATATTTTGCTTGTGGGTAGGATTTACGTTATGTTCATTTAAGATTTCTCTGTATAATTCTTTTGTATCCATAATTCTGCTCCTAAAAAAGTCCTTGTTGTTTCTGTAATTTCGGGGCTAATCTTTGTAGCCGCTCCATTCTCGGAGGTGGGATAATTTTTCTACAAAATATTCAACTTCTTCTTCCGTATTGTAAAGATAGAGGCTGGCTCTAGCACTAGACTGAACTCCCAAATACTGTCCTAAAGGCTGGGCACAATGGTGTCCTGCCCGAATTGCAATATGTTCATCACTGAGCAGGGTTGCAATGTCGTGGGGGTGAACGCCATCAATTGTGAACGTTACAATTCCATGGCGGTCTAAAGGATTGTCAGAACCAACAAAATGAATGTGAGGGATTTTTTTCATTCCGTCCATCATGATTTTGGACAATTTTTGCTCGTGTTCTTCTATAAAATCAAATCCTACAGACTGAATATAGCGGATTGCTGCAGCAAGACCTACGGCGTCTCCAGCACTCACAGTTCCGGCTTCAAATTTGTGGGGAAGTTCTGCATAAGTAACGCTGTCTCGGGTGACGTACTCAATCATTTCGCCACCCTGCAAGAATGGTGGCATTTCTTCAAGTAAATCTTTTTTGCCATACAGAACGCCAATTCCCATAGGTCCGCCAAGTTTATGACCCGAAAAAGCCAAAAAATCACAATCCAAATCCTGAACATCAACTTTCATGTGGGGAACAGACTGGGCTCCGTCCACAACCATAACAGCTCCCACCGCGTGAGCCATTTTCGCAATTTTTTTTACGGGATTTTCAACGCCCAGAACGTTGCTCACCTGGGTCATAGCTACAATTTTTGTTTTATTTGTGATTTTGGTCTGATATTCAGAGTCGGGGATAATTCCAGTTTTTTTATCACAATCCAAATAAACGATTTTTGCCCCTTTTGCCTGGCAGACCATTCTCCAGGGCAGCATATTTGAATGATGTTCCATTCCAGTAATCACAATTTCGTCACCGGCTTGGATTTTGCTCATGCCGTATGAATAGGCGATGAGGTTGAGACTTTCGCTTGCATTTCGGGTAAAAATAATTTCGCAAGAGTCTTTTGCGTTGAGGAAATTTGCGACAGTTTCTCGGGAATGTTCATAAGCCTGGGTGGCCCGTTCACTCAAATCATAAAGCCCCCGAAGTGGGTTTGCATTGGCCGTTGCATAAAAATGCTTCATAGCGTCCAAAACAATAAAAGGTCGCTGGGCTGTTGCCGAAGTATCAAAATAAACTAACTGAGCATTTTCCTTGGAATTGTGCTCGTCGATTGCCTTAAAAAAAGGAAAATCCTTTCTATATTTATTCATATCTTACTCTTTTTTATCCAAATATTCCGTAATCAGATTTTTAGTTTCTTCATCCGGAATTAAATCCATGACAGCCTGAACTTTTGCCCTTGCCATCATTTCTTCTGCTGCTTTTCGGCTGATTCCCCGAGTCTGCATATAAAACAAAAGGTCAGAAGAAATTCGTCCGATAGTTGAACCATGCTCGCCTTGGATATCATCTTCGCCACAAAGAATAATTGGAAAAGACTTATTTCTGGCTTCTGGTGACAAAATCAGCGTTTCTTCAAATTCATTACCTTGAGAACCCGAACAGCCTTTTTGGAAGTCCAAAGTACCTCGGTAAACTTTTGTGGCCTGGTCTTTAATCGTTCCATGAACCTGCATATCGCAAACAGTTTTTTTACCAGTGTGATAAACGATGTGGTTCATATCAAGATACTGATTTTGAGTGCAGATGTAGGCTGTGTTTGCATGAAAAGCCGACTGATAACCAAGAAGATTTACATTCAAGCCGGAATCAACATGATGACCGCCTAGTTCTACAAGGGTAAACTTTATATCAGAATTGGCTTGTGCGGTAATTCCAGTGTCGTCAAGTTGGAGACTGGAATCTCCCAAAAGCTGAACTTTGATAATGTGAAGTTTTGCATTTTCTTCTGCGTAAATTTTTGACTGCAAAAGAATTGTATCAGCATTTCCGTGGTAAATAAAAATCACCGTGGCTTCGCAATCAGCCTTGGCGTGAATCAAATGTTTAGAAACCGCAGCTTTATCAAAATCAAAATTCAAAATTAGAGGTTTTTCCAGCTTGCCGGAAATAGTAATGTATTGACCGTCTGGGAGAATTTCATTTATCAGATTGGCGATAGGATGATTTTCTGATGATTGGAAGGCATATTCTCGTTCTTCGTTGATTGACCCATCAGGATTTCTATTATCCTTTTGCTTTGGATTTGACCTGTTAAAAACTCCAGTTGGAATTTCTGGAATATTTTGAGGAGTTTTTTTTGATGATATTGTAACGCCTTGAGGCAGGTCCTTTACGTTCGCCTTTGTTTCTGTAAAATCAGCTTTTACACTGTTTATGGAAATAAGGTCGTTATTTGATTTTAGCCAGTTCCAGGTGATTGCCGGAACAGAGTTTACTTTTATATTTTCGTATGTCATAGCTGCCCCTTCATTTCCAGTCTTATCAGATTGTTCATTTCGACTGCGTATTCCAAAGGTAATTCTTTGCTGACAGGATTTGCAAATCCACTTACAATCATGCTTCGTGCATCTTCTTCTGGGATTCCCCGGCTCATAAGATAGAAAACCGCGTCCCCGCTGATTCTTCCGATTTTAGCTTCGTGACCAACATCGCAATCATCAGTTTGTATTTCCATAGCAGGAATTGTGTCAGACCGGCTCAAAGAATCCAGCATCAGACTTTCGCAGGAAACAGAAGCCTTGCTGCCTTTTGCTTTTTTGTCGATGTAAACGGCAGACCGGTAATCACTTTCGCCACCATCTTTTGCAATAGATTTTGTCGTGATTAAAGATGATGTATCCGGGGCAAAATGAACCATTTTTGCACCAGTATCCAGCCTTTGACCGTGACCTGCAAAGGTAACGCCGGTAAATTCAGCAGAAGCCCCGCGGCCCATTAAATCACTTTCTGGGTAAAGATAAGATGTGTGGCTTCCAAAAGAGCCCGAAATCCATTCGATTTTTCCGCCTTCTTCAACCCTGGCCCTCTTTGTGTTGAGGTTGTACATATTTTTTGACCAGTTTTCGATAGTGGAGTAGCGGAGGTGGGCATTTTTTTTGACAAAAAGTTCTACCGCCCCGGCGTGCAAATTGGCTTCGTTGTATTTTGGTGCAGAACAGCCTTCGATAAAGTGCAAATCGGCCCCTTCGTCAACAATGATGAGTGTGTGTTCAAATTGTCCGGCCCCTTTTGCGTTTAATCTGAAATAAGATTGAAGGGGAATTGAAAGGTGGACGTTTTTTGGAACGTAAACAAAAGACCCGCCAGACCAGGCAGCCCCGTGCAGAGCCGCAAATTTATGATCTTGGGGTTTGATAAGGGTCATAAAATATTCCTGAACCATAGGTCCCCATTTTTCAGATTTCAGGGCTTCTTCAAAGCCCATGTAAACTACACCCTGCTTGGCAACTTCGTCCTGGACATTGTGGTAAACCAATTCTGAATCATACTGGGCACCAACCCCGGCCAGAGATTTTCGCTCCGCCTCTGGAATTCCCAGTTTTTCAAAAGTATTTTTGATGTCGTCAGGAACATCTTCCCACTTGCCACTCATCTGGGTTTTGGGTCGGACATAAGTTGCAATTTTTGCCATGTCCAGGCCTTCAATTCCAGGTCCCCAGTCAGGAATCCGCAGTTTGTTGTAAATTTCCAGAGACTTCAGGCGGAATTCCCGCATCCACTGAGGATCACCTTTTTCGTCACTGATTTTTTCAACAATATCAGGGGTAAGACCACTTTCTATACGATAAAAATCCTTGTCAGATTCTTCGTAACGAAAATCATAAAAATCCCGATTTATATCTTTAATTTCTTGTTTTGTATCTTTCATATTTTTAGCAATTTTTGGGAAGTTTAATGTAAACTTCACTTCATATCGTCATTTAGACCCTGAAACAAGTTCAGGGTGACGGTCTGTTTTATCCCGGATTTGATTCCAGAACGCCAGCATGGCATTATTTTTGGGACCTTTTCCACAGGTTTTATTTTACAAAACTTTCAAATCCTTCTTTGTTGATTTGTTCAACCAAAGAAGAATCTCCAGTTTTCACAATCTGGCCTTTTACCAGAATGTGGGCTTTATCAACCTTCAAACTTTCAAGAATTTTCGTGTTATGGGTGATGATTAAAAGCGAACCACCCACCGTTTTCTGATATTCTTCCACGCCCTGGGAAACAACTCGAACAGCGTCTACGTCCAGCCCAGAATCTGTTTCGTCAAGAATGGCAAAATCAGGTTTGAGCATCAAAAGCTGAAGAATTTCAGACTTTTTGCGTTCCCCGCCCGAAAATCCGACATTCAAATCTCGCCTTGCATAAGAAGCATCCATATTCAAAAGTTCCATGCAACGCTTCATTTCCTTTTGAAATTGAAAAAGTTTTACATGTTCGCCAGTTTTGTGGTGGATTGCAGAACGGATAAAAGTTTCAAGCGAAATTCCAGGTACTTCAAGAGGGGTCTGAAAAGACATAAACATTCCAAGTTTTGCCCTTTTATCAGGCGATTCTTTTGTAATGTCTTGGTCTTTAAAAATGATTTTTCCGCCGGTCACCTTGTAAACAGGATTTCCCATCAGAGTGTTGCCCAAAGAAGATTTTCCGGCTCCGTTTGGACCCATCAAAACGTGGGTTTCGCCCTTGCCGACCGAAAGGCTCAGCTCATTTAATATTTGTTTGCCGTCTTCGAGAGAGGCTGATAAATTTTGTACATCTAATAACATAGGCTACAATATACTAAATTTTAGTGATATAGACAATTAAGATTTTT
>CAZGDL010000052.1:0-11931 GCA_964525075.1 uncultured Treponema sp. | reverse complement strand
TTTGCCCCTGCACCCCTGAAAATTGCTGATATTGGGGCTGGAACTGGCCGTTATTCTGTGGAACTTTGTCACCAGGGCTTTGACGTGACTGCCGTGGAACTTGTAAAGCACAACCTAGAAATTTTGCGGGGTAAGCACGAAAATATTAAAACCTGGCAAGGGGATGCTAGAAATCTTCATTTTCTTGATGATGAAACTTTTGATATAACTTTGCTTTTTGGACCTATGTACCATCTTCATGGGGACGAAAACAAGATTAAGGCTCTTTCGGAAGCTACCCGCATTACTAAGTCTGGTGGAATAATCCTCGTGGCTTATGTTATGAATGATTACAGCGTAATTTCTTACTGCTTTAAGGAGCATAAATGGGCGGAAGTTGTGGCAAAAGGTGGTCTTTCTGAAGATTTTCATACGATTTGTGGGGATGATGATTTGTATGATTATGTTCGTCTAGAAGATTTGGACCGGCTAAACGGACTTTGCGGACTAAAAAGGCGGACAATTTTTGCACCAGATGGGCCAGCCGATTTTATGCGGCGAGAATTGAATGAAATGTCTGATGAAGAATTTTCTGCTTTCCTGAATTATCAACTGAAAAATTGCCAGCGACCGGAACTTTTGGGGGCGTCAAGTCATCTGGTTGATGTTTTGGTCAAAAAATAGTAAAAGTAATGAACTCGTAACTATTTAGTACCGTCATTCCGGGGTTGACTCGGAATCTCAGACTTCACGTCATTCCGGACTTGTTCCGGAATCTCATGAGATGCTGAACCCTGAACTTGTTTCAGGGGCAGCATGACGTTCTGGGAAGAGGCTGAACTTGTTTCAGGTTCAGCATGATGCTTGGGGTTACTATAAGGAGTGATGAAAAAAAATGAAAAAAATACTTACCCTTTTGATTTTTATGATAACAACGATTTTTGCTTTTGCGGATACCATCGTAGTTAATGTTGATGAAAAGTCTGAAAAAAATGACCTGGATTTCTGGGGACTTTCTATGAATGGGGGAATCGGTTTTTACGATACTAACAGATTGAATATGTATGATAATTTGTCGGCAAATGCAAATAAGCTTCAGGCTTATGGTTGGGCTGGTGAATTGGGCTTGTTCAAGTCTGCAGAAGATGACATTTTTGATATTGTGGAAAGTCATCATCTTGGCCTGGCCGGCGGTCGAGTAGATTGCTACGATAAATATCAGTGGCAGGTTGATAATAAACTTTTGTCTGCTTCAGAAGATGCTTCATTTGGAAATTTTTATTTTAAAGATTTGTACGGAGTCCAAATGAATGCCCTGGTTATTTCACTGGGGGCTATGATTGGTCAAAAAGTAGGATTTGACTGGATGACTTTGAAAGGAACTTCCGCTTTAGATGAATCTTTTGAATATAAAGAAAAAAGAATTTTCCTGGATTTTGTTTGGCAACCGTATTTTTCTGTGAATATTAAACCTTGGGTAAAACTGATGTTTTCTGCTGAGTATGATTTGCCTGTGTTTAGGGCAAGATTTGTCAAAGAAGCAGGAAAAGATTATTACGGTTTTAGGTGGAATTGGTTTAGAAACGATATTCCATCAACATATTCTGTGGGATTTGTGCTGTTTATTTAGAGAATATAGAATGGGAACCAATAAAAAAAAGCAACCTCATAAGGTTGCTTTTTTTTTGCATATCCAATCCTGTTTTAGATTTTCCAGGCCTCATCAACGCTCTTGCAGAAATCTTTCTTTTCGCTATCAGAAAGGAAGGCTGAAAGGAAACTGTCTTTTACGAGCTGTTTGATTTCGTCCATTGTAAATTTCAAATCTTTGTAGCAAAGCCAGAATTCATCCAAAAGTGTAGTTTTGAAGAAAACTGGGTCATCTGTATTGATGTTTACCATAATTCCCCGGTCAAAATACATTTTTACAGGGTGATCTTTTGCTTTTTGTACAATTTTCTTTGTGAAAGTGTTGGATGTGATACAGATTTCGATTGGAACCTGATTTTTTTCCAGTTCTTTCATCAAATTTTCGTCCTGGCAAGCTGTAAGTCCGTGACCAATTCGCATTGCGTGCAGGTAATTCAAAGCATCCCAAATCGATTCAGGGCCAACATCTTCACCGGCGTGAGCAACAGCCTTGTAGCCTTCTTTGATGGCCAAATCATAAACTGGGGCAAAGTCTTTTGCAGGACCTTTTGATTCAGCTCCACCAAGACCAATACCAATAATATTTGGACTTGGAACGCTCTTCATCAACTCATAATTTTTCATGGCATTTTCGCAACCGAATGTACGAGAAACGTCCATCAAAAGTTTGATTGTGATTCCACGTTTTGCCTTGATTTTTTCGATTTTTTCATCAAAGATTTTTACCATGTCTTCATACTTGAAGCCCATTTTTAAGAAAGCTGATGGAGCAAAGAAAACTTCTGTGTAAACAATTCCGTTTTTTACCAGGTATTTTTCCAGTTCATCAAAAACTGTTCTAAAATCTTCAACAGAACTGTACATTCCCTGAATCTTTAAGAATGCCTGAATAAATCCGTTCAAATCATCATAAGAGAAAAGAGCAGTCTGTTCTTCCTTGGTCATCTCTTTGCCGTACTTATTTTTGTACAGTTTTTTGACACCAGCTAATGAAATAACTGCTTCAAGGTGTAGGTGTAATTCTGCTTTTGGAACAGTTGCTAAAAATTTTTTAAACTCCGATTTATTCACTTTGTTCTCCTAATTTTCTGCCACCCACAAATACTTTACCATTTTATGATAAAAAGTTTCAATGAGTGTACAAAATCTCCATATATATTATCGGTAGCAAGCTTTATGAACTTTAGAAAAAGTTTTGTTTTCCTGGTAAAATTTTTTTGGATAAAAAATTACAGCAGGTCTTTGAGCTGCTCGACAATCTCTTTGAAAGTATCACAAGCGGCTTGAACTGGCTCTACACTTTCCATATCAACACCGGCAATTTTCAGACTTTCAATCGGATAGCGGGAACCACCACTCTTTAAGAATTTGAAGTAATCATCACGCTCTTTTTCACCGCCTGTCGTAACCCGGTGGGCAAGGGCCAGGGCTGCAGAAATACCTGTTGCATATTTGTAAACGTAGAAAGCTGTGTAAAAATGAGGAATTCTCAATCCTTCCATATCAGAATTTTCTTCAAAGTGCATTTCTGGACCAAAATAAAGTTGCAAAAGTTCGCGGTAAGTTTTGCGGAGAAGTTCCGGAGTGAGAGGAGTTCCATTTTCAACAAATTCGTGGGCCTTTAATTCAAATTCGGCAAACATTGTCTGTCGGTGGAGGGTCGCAAGAATATCATCAGCACGCATAGCAAGAAGATATTTTTTCATTTCCTGGTCTTTTGCGTTTTTCAAAAGATATTCAAAAACCAATTCCTCGTTGAACGTTGACGCAACTTCGGCTTCAAAAATTGTGTATTCGTAGCACATAAAAGGATTGTTGTGAACAGAATACCAACTGTGCATAGAATGTCCGCCTTCGTGAGCCATTGTAAATACATCGCGGATATTTTCGTCGTGGTAGTTCAAGAGGATAAAAGGATCGCCCACAAAACAGCCGGAACTAAAAGCCCCGGAGCGTTTTCCGATATTTTCGTAGCGGTCTGCCCAACCGTTTAAAAGTCCGGAACAGAGACGGTCGGTGTATTCTTTTCCAAGAGGGGCAAGGGCTTTGCGACAGATTTCTACGGCTTCTTCGTAACTTGTTTTTGTCTGAACAGATTTTACGAGAGGAACATAAACATCATAATGGCGAAGTTCGTCCAAACCTAAAGCTTTTTTGCGGAGAGAATAATATTCGTGCAAAGTTGGAAGATTTTTGTGTATACAATCAATGAGATTGTGATAAACGGAAACAGGCACTTTGTTGCCATAAAGAGCGGCGTGCAATGAAGATTCGTAACCGCGGGCTCTCATCATAAAAACATCCTGATTTACACTACCTGCGTAAAGGGCTGCGATAGTGTTCTGATGTTCTTCGTATTTTGCGTAAAACTTTTTATAGGCTTGTTCGCGGACTTTTCTGTCCTGGGAATGCATAAAAACGCCCCAGGTCGTTTCTGTGAGAGGTTTTTCTACTCCATCTTCATTTACAGTTCCAAAAGTTTTGTTCATATCAACATTTGTGAGAACTGAAAATGCGGTGTCTGGAGTTTGAGCAGCCTGGCCCTGGAGTGAAAGAATTCGTTCCTCTTTTTCGCTCAAAATATATTTTTTGAAATACAGAAGTTTTTCGATAAAGATTTTGTAATCAGCAAATTCTGGTTTTGCAATCCATTCGCGGATTTTTTCGTCATCAATTTCCTGCAATTCCGGGTCAATAAAACTCAGCTCTGCTTCCATATTCGTATAAGCCATAAATGCCCGGCCGTAGCGGTCTGTTGCCTTAGAATCATCTTCATCAGCTTCGTGCTGGAGAGAAGCATAATGAAAAACAGTTTCCATTTGGAGATTTGCTTTTTCGATAGCTTTCAGGGCTTCAAGCAAAGTTTCCGGATTTGACCCCAGCCGGCCTTTGTAAGCGGCAACTTTTTTTGTAAGTTCTGGAATCAGTTTCAAGTTTTCTTCCCATTCATCATCAGATTTATAAATTGATGATAAGTTCCATTTGTCGGTTGCTGGGACATCTTTTCTGGCAGGAATTTTATGTTCTGACATTTTATTACACCTCTTTTTTTTGAGTAAAAATTATGGATTCTCTAAAAAATCTTCTTTGACGACTTTTCGAGACTTCTTTTTAGAGTTTTCCTTATATTTTGAATTTTGGGCATCTCTAAAAAATCATTTTCAATGCTTTTTCAGAGAGACTTTCGAGTTTTAATTCGTTGATATAGCACGAATTAAAACATCGCATTTTCAAAGTTGCCTCTAAAAATTGCAATTTTAGAGGCTCACTTTACAACTTTTCATTTTAACATTATTTACAAAGAAATCCAAATCCAGCGAATATTCCGAATCGATATATTGTGGCGGATAGTGAAGTTCAATAGTTTCGCTAAGTCCTGTATCTGTTTTTCGGGACATGGCTCCATTAAAACTGATAATATCCAGGGCGGCGTTCACCAGGCGGTCAAGCCTTTTTTCTTTGAGCTGGAGGCGGACAAAATCCTTTTGAACTTTTTCAATGTCCTTATGCTGGTGGCAAAGTTTGCTGGCGTCAGGTAGATTTGAATAAAATCTATAAAACCTTTCAAAAAATTGGGAAGGGCGGCATTTCAGGGCCTGGCAAATTGTCTTGAACCAGGGAACGGCGCGACCATCGTTATAAAAAAAGTTACAGGCGATGGCGATTTCGCGGGCGGTTTGAATATCAGCTTTGGAAAATTTATCAGTATTTATAATGTGATAGGGTGGCTCTTTTTCAAAATTAAGATGCAGGCTTTCCGCTCTATCAAAAAGGTCTGTTCCAGGCAAAACTGAAAGACAGAAAAGTTCCAGATTATTTGGATATAAGTTGATGGCAAAATCTACGCTATCCTTGTAACCGCGAAGACTGTCACCAGGGAGTCCAAAAATCACGTCCAGGCCAAAAGTTACCCCTTCCTGGTTCAAAAAATTTATTCCCCGAACAAAGGATTTTTTGTTGAACGGCCTGTTTACAAGACGGCAAACATTTTCGTCAGCAGATTGAAGTCCAATTTGCAGGGCACAAGGAATTTTTGTAAAAGCATGGGCCAGTTCCCTGTCAATAAATTCGGCTCGGGCTTCAAAATAGTAAAAAGTGTTGGGCGTTTTTTTTGCAATCAGATTAATTAGCTCTAAGGCACGTTTTTTATTTGCGTTGTAGGTCGGGTCTAAAACAAAAACCTGGGGGATTTCCTTTTGGGCAAAAAGTTCAAGTTCTTTTTGAATGCGTTCCATCGGAAATTGGCGGACAGTTTTTTCGCCTTTTGATTCATAGCAGTAAGAACATTTAAATGGGCAGCCTCGGGCAAGTTCCCAGAGAGCACCTTCGTATTCTTTGGGGTCTAGAGTTCCGTCCAGGTAGGGAGAATTTTGCGGAATTTGTGATTCAGAGATTTGTGATTCTGGGGAGATTTTTGAAGTTGGAGTTTTTTTTCCAGTAAGAAGTTCATAAATCGCTGGTGGAACTTTTGATTCGCCTTCCCCCGAAATAACTTTGTCAAAAACCGTAAAAACGCTTGGGTGGGCTGTGATTTCAGGTCCACCCGCCATCGTCAAAATCCCTTTTTCATGAAGAATTTTTGCAGCCTCTTCCAAAATCTGGCGATTCCAGACAAAAACCGAAAAGGCCACGAGTTTTGGAGCCTTAGCCAATAGTTTTTCTGCAATAAATTTTCCTGCGATTTGGGGAGATGGGTTGGTGGAAGTGGCTTTTACAAAATCATCATCCTCTTTATTAAAAGCAAATAATTCTACATTGCAAAGGTCTGCGGTAAGAGGATTTTGCTTGACGGCCGAAGCACAACAGGCGGCCCCCAGTGGCAGAGCTTGAGGAGATTTTTCTATAAGCAGGGTTGTAAAAATTACTTTAAAAGCCATTTTTTCGTCAATCAGTTTCTAATCAGTCTATCACTTTGTATAGAAAAAAACAAAATGATGACTTAGAAGATGATGGAAATTAATGGGACTTAATGGAAGTTCTAAAAATTGCAATTTTTGGAGTCTCCCATTAGAATTAATTATATGAAAGTTGCTATGTTTACGGATGCGTATTTTCCACGCATAAATGGAGTCGCTGTTTCTGTGAATTCTTTTGCAGAAGAATTGTCGGCTCTTGGTCACGAAGTTTATATTGTTTGTCTTGAATATTCCGAAGCTCAGCAAAGAAGTTCTTTGTATGATGAAAAATCAAAAGATAAAAAATTGCCTTTCAAGGTTTTGCGAGTTCCTTCTACCAGCGTTTTTATTTCAAAAGAAGATAGGGTGATGAGGCTGGATAAGTGGCATCTTATAAAAAAGACAATGGACGATTTTAAGCCTGATGTAATTCATATTAATTCGGAATTTACGATTGGATATTTTGGGGCTATTTATTGCCGCCACCGCAATGTTCCTTTTGTTTATACTTTTCATACAATGTGGGAAGATTACGCTGCCAACTACATTTCGTTTTTACCAGAAAAAAATCTGAGAAAAGCGGCAAGGCAGATTGTAAAGTTTTATTTGAAGCGGGCTGATTTGATTATTGCCCCTACAAAGAGGATTGCCCAGGTTGTAAAAGAATACGGAATTGAACGTGAAGCAAAAATTTTACCGACAGGAATTCCAAACAGCAAATTAAATTACATTCCAAAAAGGGCAAAATTTATCAATTCTACCCTACATAAAAATTTCCCCGGTATAAAAGGAAAAGACATTCTTCTTTTTGTAGGGCGAATTGTAAAAGAGAAAAATCTTGCATTTTTGTATGATGTTTTGGTTCAGGTGCAGAAAGTTTTCCCAAAAGCTGTTTTGCTTTTTGTAGGGGGCGGCCCTTATCTTGAAGAGTTGCAGGATTTGGCAAAAAAACGTGGCTTAGATAAATCAGTATTTTTTACTGGTTATATGGACGGTTCCGATTTAATTTATTTTTACAGAATGGCAAAAGTTTTTACCTTCCCAAGCAAAACCGAAACCCAGGGGCTTGTGACTGTGGAAGCCATGCTTTCGGGCCTGCCGGTGGTCGCAATTGGTGAATTGGGAACTGTAGACGTAATGCAGGGCGACAACGGTGGCTTTATGGTAAAAGATGATGTTGATGAGTTCAGCCAGAAAACCATTTTGTTGATGAAGGATAAAGCCCTCCACAAGCAAAAATCCCAGGAAGCCGTGGAGTGGGGCAGCAAGTGGAAAATGTCCGTGATTACAAAAAAATTGGAAGCCTACTACGAGGAAGCTGTTGCGGAGAAAAGAAAAATATAATCCGTAAAGTAAATATCGCTGATTTTTCCTAGGGAAAGTTGGGCGTTAATTTGGGATTTTAGATTTTCTTCGATTTTGGGTTCGGTTTCTTGCAAAAGTTGGGTTTTTGTGTGTTCCGAAAAATAGGTCTGAAAAATGCCTTTTACGAGGCCGCTTTTTCTGGCAATTTCTTCGTAAAAAACTGTGTCGCCGGCCGGGTAGGCGAGCCATGGAGAAACGAGGAGAATTGTCCCTCCTTCATCAGCATTTTCGGCCTTTGTGGTAATCCGGATTTTTCCTAGTTCATAATAGGCGACCTGGGTGTCATCAGATGGAGCCATGAGACTTACCGCCTTGCCTTGCGAAATTAATTCCTGGGAATTTTGCGACTGGGCTTTTTGATCTTTTTGCTGGGTTTTTACAATAATCGTTCCTGCCACAATCACTAGAATAAGACCTAGGATTATGGCAAGGAGGATTTTTTCAAAATTTGTAAATTTAAGGTTCAATTTATTCATCGCTTTTCAAATATGGCGAAAGTAGGGCAAAAAGTCGGCCTGTGGCTCTAGCCGAAATGTGAACTCCATCATCAAGCCATTCTTCTGTCTGAATGCAACCGGCTTTTCGCAACTCATTAATGAGGATTGTTTGCGAAGTTGGCACGATATAATCAGCAAGTTCTCCATAAACAATTTCATAAATCTTATCTTTCAAATCCGTAAATCCGAATTCTTCCTTGGCACTCACAGGAATTGCATCCGGGAACTTTAACCGCAGAGTCTGCAAAAGTCCGCCATCATCATCAGACTTATCAATTTTATTCAATAAAATAAGACGAGGATTTTTGTCTGCCCCGATGTCTGCCAAAACATTGCAAACCGTCTCATACTGGAATTCTGCCTGCGGGTCTGACGAATCCAAAACCAAAAGCAGAAGATCTGCAGAAATTGCTTCTTCCAGGGTAGATTTAAAGGCGTCGATAAGGTGATGTGGAAGATTGCTGATAAATCCGACTGTATCGGTAAGTGCAACTCCGGCACTTTCATTCAGCGGCATTTTTCGGGTGAGAGGATCCAGGGTGGCAAAAAGTTTATTTTCAACAAAAGCGTCCGCCCCGGTGAGGGCGTTCAAAAGTGAAGATTTTCCTGCATTTGTGTAGCCGACCAGGGCAACCGAAGGAATTTTTCCCCGCTGTTTACGCTGGGTCTGGCGGTTCAATTCAACTTCTGCCAGTTCTTTTTTCAAAGCGGCAATTTTTTCGCGGATTTGTCGCTGATCCAGTTCCAGCTGAGTTTCGCCCGAACCTTTTGCACCAAAAGCTCCACCTCGTTGGCGGGAAAAATCGTTACGCATATGAGCCAGACGTGGCAGGGAATAAGAAAGCCTTGCCAGTTCTACCTGCAAAACAGCTTCGCGGGTTTGGGCCCTCTGTCCAAAAATCCTGATAATCACTTCCTGGCGGTCAAGACAAGAAATGCCGGAAAGTTCTTCCCAGTTGCGTTGTTTTCTAGGTTCCAAGTTAAAATCAAAAATAATGTAATCTGCTTCAATTTCTTTTGCCAGTTCAGAAATTTCCTGGGCTTTGCCAGTTCCAATTCCATAAGATGGGGTCGGTTCCAGCCGGTTCAAAGTGAGCCTCTGAACTACGTCCATTCCAAGAGTCAAAACTAAACCTTTCAATTCCTGGAGGTCGTTTCCAGGCTGTCCTACCAGGAAAGCACGAGGCTTTTTCTGGGCTTCTTCTGCTATTTCAATCATAGTTATGATTATAGGCTATCTCTGGAAAGTCGTCCACGAAGATTTTTTTATGAGGTAAATGGGCTAAATCAGCCCTTCCAAAAATCCTCCTGAAAGTCCTCAAATCCTCTTTCAGAATTCCCCACCTTCTGCCGATAATCTAAAAGTAAAAATGACTTCTGGCCAGAAGATTGCTTTCAGTTTATTAACTGCAATGGGTTTGTTTGCGGTTTTTGTACTGACCCTTAATTCAAGACTTTTTAAAGAACTTGAAACGAGGTTTTATGCTCAGTCAAAAATTGAAGAAAACACCGGGCAGTTGAATAAAATTTCAGAAAGCTGTGATTTATACATTTCGGAAATCCTCAATCAGATTGAAAATGGCGAAAATGCCTGGGCAAAGCAGCCTTGTGTCCGCTCTTATTATCTTCAAAATCCTTCTGAAAGCCAGGTAATTGAGCGACGCCAGCTTACAGAAGAGCTTTTTGCCAAAATTCCAGCCCTGGAAGGTATTCGAATCCTAGATAAAAATGGAAGAAATGTTCATTACAGTTCTTTTGATGATACGGATTTGTTAAAACAGTCCGGAATCACAAAAGTTTATAAAAATTATCATGATATTGAAAAAGACGCCGGGGAACTCAATTTTGACCTTTTGGAAAAAAAGTTCAGTCAAACAGATTCTTCTATTCTTTTTGATGATAGCCACAACCGTCTCATAATCACCGTTCCTTACTTTTGGCTTGATGATCTTTATTCTGGCCAGTGCATTTTTTACTTTAACTCACTGGCAATTCAAAAAGCCCTTACCCGTCGCAATGTTTTGGAAATAGGGCAAAGTCTTACAATTTTTTCTGATGATGGACTGGGGGGCGGTTTTGTATTTGATTTGCCTCTTGGTGAGAAAAAATCTTTCAAAGATGCTGTCGTAAAATATTGGCGGGAAAAAGCGAGGGCGGCTGCAAAGTCGGGTGCTGATGATGGAGAAAAAAATCAAACTCCTGAAAAACTTTTGCAAACGGAAGATGGAATTTTTTATCTCATACTTTCGAGTACGAATTCGGGGAAAATTCAGATTTCAGGAATTTATACTAGCGACACTTTTGAACTTTCCAGCGAAATTAAAATTTTAATTTACATTTGTATTTTTATCACAATTTTGCTTTTTGTATTTTTGATTTTTAGTTTTAGCCGAGATCCTCTTCTTGTCTTAAAAAAGCGGATTAAAAAAATACAGTACGGCATTATCAAAGAATGTGTTGATAGTGAAGATAAACTTGAATGGGCCCAACTTGCAAAAAAATTAAAATCGCGAAGAAATGATTTTACCCTGGAAATTTTAAAAAGCCTGAAAGTTGGCAACAAGAAAAAGCGAAAAGAACTGGAAGAATTTCTTGACCAGAACTGGAACGAAATTTTCTCGATTTTTGATGATAAAGTTGCGAAATCTAGCGAAAATCCAAAACCAGCAACGGCGACGGAATTGACCGGGGCTTCGATTGAAGAAATCCGCCGGGTGCTTGAAGAAGTTTTGCAGAATACAAAGGTAAATATTGTAGGTTTGCAGCCGATTGATGGAAAGGTGCCTGCGGCGAAGGCAAATGTGCCAGTTGATGATGTGGAAGAACTGGACGATGTGGAAGAGTTGGGCGACGCCGACGAAGTCGAAGAAGTAGACGACGTGGAAGAACTGGCTGACGCCGACGAAGTCGAAGAACTGGGTGACGTGGAAGAACTGGCTGATGCCGACGAAGTTGAAGAAGTAGACGATGTGGAAGAGTTGGCTGACGCCGACGAAGTCGAAGAACTGTGCGACGTGGAAGAGTTGGGCGACGCCGACGAAGTCGAAGAAGTAGACGGCGTGGAAGAACTGGGCGACTTGGAAGAACTGGAATGTGTTGACGCCTCTGCCATTCAAAATGATATAGACTCTCTGTCTAGCCATCCTCATAAAAAATTATTTAATGTCGAAAGTATACTTCATTCTCAGCAGCGGTTTGAATACCGTCCTTCTAACGAAAACTATTTTGCCACCAGCGATTTTGCAAACTTGGATAATGTTGGTGCGGAAGAAATGGTGATAGGGCCTGAATTAGAGATGTCGACAAAAATCCAGAAAAGCGGAAAAGTCATTGTTGCCTATCCTCTGCCGGAAAAACTGCTAGGTGAGCCAGTGGTAGTTGAGCCAGAGCCTGCCGAGAATGTAATTTCTGAGGTCTCAGAGCCAGTGGCCGACCAGGTGGATCTGCAATCCCCACTTTCTGAAAAAATCCCAGCCGCTTCTGATGATGTTTCTGATGATGTTTCTGATGACTCAATCGAAGAACTTTCGGAAGAAATCCCTCTC
>CAZGDL010000051.1:7290-11946 GCA_964525075.1 uncultured Treponema sp. | reverse complement strand
AAAGGATATTGCTAAAAAATTGCTCCATGTCTTCGCAATTTTTTTTAACGCAATTTCTATTTTATATATTCGCTTTGCTCATTTCGCCAACCGTCGGCTGTTCCGTACTTCGGTAACCCTCAAAGTCCTCGGCGTGCAGATAGCACGCCTGCGGGCTTCGGCTTCGGCAACAGAAGTTGCCATCGCCGGTACTCCATAGCCTACCGCGGAAAAGTGGGAAAGCCTGACATTCGCTGACGATTTTATCTTCTGCAGAGTTCTAGAAAAAAATCTGGACGTCGCAAAGGAAATTCTAGAACTTCTTCTCGACATTCAAATTGACAGGGTAGAACTGTCGTCCGCGCAAAAAGACTGCAAAACAGACTACCTGAGCAAGGGAGCCCGGTTTGACGTTTACGTCAAAGATGGAAGCGGACGCTGTTTTGACATTGAAATCCAGACTTCCCATTTGACTGACCTGGCAAAAAGAGCACGCTACTATCAGGGCGTTATGGACGTAGATAACCTGATGGCCGGTGACGATTACAAAGATCTGAAAGATTCATATGTAATTTTTCTGTGTATGGGTGACCCATTTGGTTTAGGTCTCCCAGTTTACACTATCCGCAACCGGATAGATGAAGCACCCAGCAAGTTGATAGACGACGGCAGACTTTCTGTCTTTTATAACGCTAAACTCTATGCTAAAATGAAATCACAGAAACTTCAGGCGTTTTTTGGCTACTTGAGCCGGCAGAAATCGGATTCTGACTTGACGGACAGGCTTACAAAACTTGTAGAGCGCCTGAAAATCTCCCCACAAGAGAGGAAGGACTATATGACACTTTCAGAGATGATTCAGGAGAACCGGGAAGAGGGATGGGCGGAAGGTAAAGCAGAAGGAATTGAAGAAGGTATTTCTCAAGGAATTTCTCAGGGTGAACAGAAAAAGGCCCTTGAGACTGCGAAAAAACTACTTGAAAATAAAATCGATCAAAATCTTGTTGCAAAATGTACTGGGCTGACACTAGAAGATGTGATGGCATTGCAGAAGGAAATCTGTGTGACGGTATGCTAAACATATTTCAGCATCTCCTGAAAAAAGACCTTGTAAAAATTGCAATTTTTACAAGGTCTTTTTATTTTTTTTACGCAGTACAAAACTTTTACGCTACCAACAAATGCCGGTTCAAAATCATCAAACACACTTATGCCTGCCACAAGGGCTGGAGATGGAGACTTTATTGTTGACTTTATTTTAGAATTTTATTGACGCCAGGGACTTGAATATTTAGATTTATAAAAGAAGAAATTTTTTTTGATGGAGAGTGTAATAAAAACTTTGCCTGGAATAGCGTCAAAGTTTTTATTCACAAGTTTGCGTCGCAAACTTTACAATTAATTGCACATTCTCATTGTATTGCGAATGTGATTTTATAGGAGAATATTTATGAAAAAATTTCCAAAGTGGCTGATTGTTTTAATCATAGTTTTAGTTTGTGTTTTCGGGATTTTTTCCTGCTATAAAAACACCTACAATTCGCTGGTGAGCCTAGACGAAGGCGTTTCTGCCCAGTGGGCTGAGGTTCAAAACCAGTATCAGCGTCGTTTGGATTTAATTCCAAATCTTGTTTCGACTGTAAAAGGTTATGCCAGCCACGAAAGTGATGTTTTTACCCAGGTTTCTCAGGCTCGTGCCAGTGCGGGTGGGCAAATCAATATTTCTGATGATGTTTTGACTGACCCTGACGCTTTTGCAAGGTATCAGCAGGTTCAGGATCAACTTGGTTCTAGTTTGCAGAGACTTCTTATGGTTACTGAAAATTATCCTGAACTGAAGGCCGACCAAAACTTTTTGAGTTTGCAGGATCAGTTGGAAGGAACCGAAAACAGAATTACAGTTGCCCGCCAGCGTTATAATGATGCGGCTAAATCTTACAATACAAAAGTTCGAAGTTTCCCAACAAATCTTATTGCAAATATGGGCGGATTTGAGAAAAAATCATATTTTGCGGCAAGTTCTGAAGCCCAGTCTGCTCCAAAGGTGGAATTTTAATGACAAAAAAAACACTTTTCCGAAAATTGCATTTATCTGACCAGGTTTTTGATAAAATCAAAAAATCTGTTGCGGAGGCTGAATCCAAAACCAGCGGAGAAATTGCCCTGGCCCTGGCCCCAGAAAGTGCCCATTATTCTTTTTGGGAATTGTTGGCGGCCAATGTTTTTGCGGCTCTCGTTCTAATAGTTTTGATTTTGTTTTCTAATCAGATTCGGGGACTTTACCGGGCAATTTACTGGCACAACGAGCCTGGCTGGATTTTGCCACTTTTTTATGTGATTAGCACTTTTGCCTCGGTGGTAATTGCCTTTTATCTGGCAAATATTCCTGCAATCGACCGGCTTGTTGTCCCTTCTGCGGTAAGAATTTCTTGCGTAAATCACAGGGCCTTGCGATATTTTACTGAGTCTGGGGTTTATGATACTGCCGAACATTCTGGAATTTTGATTTACGTTTCTTATTTGGAACGCCAGGTTAGAATTATTGCGGACAGGGGGATTTCTGAGAAAATTTCCCAGGATTTGTGGAATCTGATTGCTGATGAACTTGCGGAAAATCTGAAAAATGGTGATGCGGAAGCGGCTTTTACAAATGCGATTGCAAAATGTGGCCAACTGCTTGCCGACAATTTCCCTCCTCATGAAGAAAATCCTAACGAACTTCCTGATGGTCTTGTGATTTTGGAGGATGCAGAATGGTATTAAACAGAATTGGCGTGAGTAAAATTATCACAAATAAAAAGCGGCTTTGCCTTGGTCTTGGGATTTTCCTTATATCTTCATTTTTTACTGCCTTGTTTGCCCTGGATGTTCCGACTTTGAAAGGGCGGGTAAATGATTATGCAAATATTATCAATTCTGATTGCGAAAAAGAATTGAACGAATATCTGACATCTTTGGACCAGCAAACTGGGGTTCAACTGGTTGTGCTTACTGTTCCTAGCCTGGAAGGTGATGATTTGGCAAATTTTGCTATAAAAGTTGCCGAAAAATGGGGAATTGGCCACTCTGGAAAAGACAATGGGGCTTTGCTTTTGGTTGCTTATGAAGAGCGTTCAATTCGAATTGAAGTTGGCTATGGGCTGGAAGAATCCCTCACCGATGCAAAATGTGGACTTATTATCAGAAATGTGATTATCCCTGAATTTAAGTCTGGGGATTATTCTGAGGGGATTTTGGAAGGCATCAAGAACATGGGCGGCATAGCCTCTGGCAATGTTGAACTTGTAGAAAAAAAAGTTCTGGAAGAAGATGATTCTAGCGAAGATTCTCTGGTTGGCTTAGTATTTATGATTATCTGGCTGATTTTCTTTTTCTTGGTGATTTCTTCTCGTGGTGGCATTTGGAAATGGTTCTTCCTTTCAAGAATGTTTGGCGGTCGCAGACATGGTCCTCCCCCACGAAATCCTCCTAGAAATTCACCTAGTTCTTTTGGCAATTCTAGAGCTAGCAGCGGATTCGGTGGCTTTGGCGGAGGTTCAAGTTTTCATGGTGGTGGCGGTCACTTTGGCGGTGGCGGAGCGTCCGGCCACTGGTAAATGGATTTTCTGGGTGGGTAGGGGATTTTGCCTTTCGGGTCGGGTGTTTGCCCTTCGGAGTGGGCTTTTGCCTTCCGAAGTGTTTCTTTGCCATCCAACATTTTCCCTCCGGGGGCGGGTATTTTCCTTCCCCGGAAAACAGTCAAAAAAAATTACATAGGTCATCTTTTGCTTACTGTCAACGAATTTTACAAATCACTTTTTAACGCAAAAACTTACAAACTCTCACTATCCTCCGGCTGCACCTGTCCCACCCGCGACGGCACAAAAGGCGTGGGAGGTTGCATTTTTTGTTCCGCGACTGGCAGCGGAGACTTTACCCCTTCCACAAAACTGGACATTCAAAATCAAATTGTCGCTGCCAAAGAACTCCTTGCACCAAAATTAAAACATTCCGACAAAGTAAAGTACATTCCATATTTTCAAAGTTTTACTTCGACCTATGGCGATTTGGAAAAATTGCAGGTCCAGTGGGAAGAGGCTTTAGCCTGCCCGGATGTCGTTGGTCTTGCGATTGCGACCAGACCCGATTGCCTGTCTGATTCTTGTCTTGAAGTTTTGGGAAAACTTGCGGAGCGGACTTTTTTGCAAATAGAATTAGGCTTGCAGACTTCTAACAATAAAACTGCAGATTATATCCACCGGGGGTTTGAAACTCAGGTTTACGAAGATGCAGTCGCAAGAATTCGCCAGGCAAATCCCAAAATCCATATTGTTACCCACTTGATTTTTGGCCTGCCTGGTGAAAATAAAGATGATATGATGAATTCTGTCCGGGAAGTTGTAAAAACTGCTAGCGATGGAATAAAAATCACATGTCTGTATGTTTTGAAAAATACCGAATTGGCAAAAGATTTCGAGGCAGGAAAATTCAAACCCCTAGAAATGCAAGAATATTTTGATCTCGTCAGCCAGGCTTTGAAAATAATCCCCCAAAATATGGTTATTCACCGCCTAACTGGCGATCCGCCTAAATCCGAAATAATAGAACCAAGGTGGACTATGAACAAAAAACTCGTGATAAACAGGGTGAAGAAAGTTATGGAAGCTTCTGAAAATTGTAGGTCATGCTGAAGTCTAA
>CAZGDL010000051.1:2934-7190 GCA_964525075.1 uncultured Treponema sp. | reverse complement strand
GTTCACCGTTTCCTGCTAACTCCAATCCTATCCCCAATTTCAAAAAATTCCGTCTCATATTCCTGATTTTCTTTCAAAAATTCCACGTATTTCTGGATTTTTCGGACAAGTTTTTTTGTAGAATAATTGTGGGTCAGGCTCAAATCATCAACCATACCATGAAAAGAAAGATTATCGCTGATGATAACTCCGCCCTCCGCAAGATTTTTCTTGTATTTTTCAAAAAATTTGATGTACTGGGCCTTGGCGGCGTCAATAAAAATCAAATCAAACTTCTGGTCGCCAAAATCGTGGGTCAGGGCGTCATCATTTATGGCTGTAATTCTGGATTCCAATCCGCAAGACTGGAAATTTTCTTTGGCTTTAATATAGCGGTCAATGTCGTATTCGATTGTTGTCACAAAAATATCATCACTAAGGCTGGCAAATCTGATTGAAGAATAACCGATGGCCGTTCCAATTTCCAGAATTTTTTTTGAATTATGATTTTTGATGTAGTCGCAAATAAAATCGCAACCTTCGTCCTGCATGATGGGAACAGCTTCCCTATTTGCGTATGCCTTTATTTTAAGAAGTTCATTTTGTTGATCCATTCTGAGGATTCCTTGCAGTAGATTCAGGGGATTTTCGTGGCTGGGCCTAGATTTTTACACCAGCCCCTGGCTAATATTCTTCCCTTTTTTGCTTTTCTGATTTTTCTCGTGATTGACCTGGTCCAACCCTCGTTTAAATTGCGGAATCCTTGCATAAGTTACTGTGTCCCAGCCACTTCTGTCACCACGCTGCAAAAAGTGGTAGGCTACGCCCGCAATCATAGCACCGTTATCGCCACAAAGTTTTAAAGGTGGAAAAATGCAGTTCAAATCCTTGCGTTCAGAAAGCATTTCGCGAAGTCGGGAATTTGCCGCAACCCCACCACCGCAAACAACAGTTTTCAACCCTGTGTCATCGACGGCGCGGAGAAGTTTACCCACCAGGGTTTTAATTGCGGTTTCCTGGAAGGCTGCACACATATTTTCGGTGGAATGTTCATAGCCAGGCTGCCAGAACAAATCACACTGATGAATAACCGCAGTTTTTAAGCCGCTGAAAGAAACATCATAACGATGGTCTTTTTCGTCAAGTTTTGGAACCGGGAATCTTGCCGCCTTAGGATCGCCCTTTTTGGCAAGGTTATCAATAATCACTCCTCCCGGATAACCAAGTCCGTAATATTTTGCAACTTTATCAAAAGCTTCGCCAACTGAATCATCAACTGTCGTTCCCAAAACTTCCAAATCATCAAAATCATTTACCTTACAAATGATAGAATGACCGCCAGAAACCAAAAGTCCCAAAAAAGGATATTCAACCGGAGTCTGGAGTTGGGCAGCGTACAAATGGCCCAGCATATGATTTATTGCGATAAAAGGCTTATTGAGAGACCAGGCAAGAGTTTTTCCGAACGTGAAGCCAACCAAAAGAGAGCCCATAAGACCAGGCCGGTTAGTTGCGGCAATAGCATCAACATCATCAAGGGTAAGATTTGCTTCTTTGAGGGCCTGGCGAACAACCGGCAAAATCCATTCTGCGTGCTTGCGGCTGGCAATTTCTGGAACTACCCCTTTATAAATCTGATGAAAAGGAATTTGAGTGGCAACAACGTTGCTCAAAATTGTCCGTCCGTCTTCAACAATGGCACATGCGGTTTCATCACAAGATGATTCAATACCTAAAACTTTCATTTTTATCTTTTATTCCTATTTTATTTCTAATTTTTAAGTGCTTTTGATTTTGATACAGTCTGAAAAGTGTAGCCCTGGGCTTTTAGTTCAGGGTAAACATCCTGTAAAAATGCCGGAAGAAAATCAGCACTCCAAATATGGCCTATCATTATAACGCTTCCATTTTTATTGGCAATAGCAAGCCCTTTTTCCAGTTCTGCCAGGGCGTTTTCGGTAGTTTTTTCATTATCCAGGAAGATATTTCGTTCGTAGTAGGTGTAGCCCAACTCTTTTGCAACATAAGGAACTTGAGTTTGGGCGTTTGTTCGGCTATCCAAAAAATATATGCCGTTTTCGCTGACAATTTTCAGGACGACAGCCATTTTTTCTGCGTCGGCAGTGATGGCAGACCCCTCGTGATTATTCAGCCCGGCAACAGGCCCGATTTCGTTTATATTTGTGAACAGGGTCGAGATAATTTCGTCCTCAGTCATGTCTGGAGTGATTGCTCCAGGCCCTGGATTTATATTTTTATTTACAGACTGCATTGGCTGGTGGAGGATAACTTCGTTGCCAGATGAACGAACTTGCTTTGCAGCGTCGGCAGAATGGGCCAGTTGGGGAAGAACCGCAACGGTGATTGGAAATGGCAGGTCCAAAAACGGCTTGAGTTGTTTGAGGTTTTGGCCGCCATCGTCAAAAACAAAAATCAGTTGGGCAGAGTTTTTTGCCTGAGGAAAATTGTATTTTTGAGATTTTGGGGATGGGGTGGCTGGGGTAGATTTTTCAGGATTAGATGTTTCTGGGCTAGGGGGAGCCGGCTCTGTGATTTTTGGACTTGGGATTTTTTTGTCTGATTTTTCTGGGACAGGATTTTCATTTGCTGAAACTGGATTTTTCGGGGCAGAAGTTTTCGGGCTAGAGTTCTGATTTTTCTGATCTGACTGATTTTGTTTTTCTTGAGATTTTTCTGAGCCGGCTGGGCTTTCTTTTTCAGTTTTTGCAGATTTTTCTGCCACTTTAGAAGATTTTTTTTGACCGTCAGGTGTTTTTTCAGTTGATTTTTTCTTTTTAGTTGACGTCCTGTCATCCTCAGAATTCTCTTTGGCAACTTCCTCATTTTGATTTTCATATCGCTTCGAAATAGAAGGCTTTCCAGGTTCTTTTATTGTCGTGAAAAAAAGCAGCCCCACACAAATCACAATAATCAGAGTGCAGAGCATGATGATTTTGTAAGCAGGAATATAAACCTTGCCTTTTTTAGCATTGGTTTTGTGAGCTCTTTTGCGTTTTTGACTTGTTTTTTTTGTAGGCATGAAACTTCTTGTAAAGGGGGTTAAACGGTATCCCCAAAAATTAAACTTTCTTCAATAATAGTTCTTTCTTTGACATATTTCAATAAATACACTATTTTTACTAGTAGGAAAATCCCAAGGTTGCAGATGTGATTTTGAGATTGTGATTTGTGAGGAAAATATATGGTTATTACTTGTCTTGATCTTGAAGGTGTTTTGGTTCCAGAAATTTGGATTGCTTTTGCTGATACTGTTGGTATTCCAGAATTACGCCGCACAACTAGAGATGAACCTGATTATGATAAGTTGATGAAATATCGTATTGCGATTTTGAAAGAACATGGACTTGGCTTAAAAGAAATCCAGGATACAATCAAAAAAATAGATCCTTTGCCGGGGGCTAAAAAATTTTTGGACGAACTGCGTTCCTGCTGCCAGACAATTATTCTTAGTGATACTTTTGAACAGTTTGCAGCTCCCCTTATGGAAAAACTTGGTATGCCTACAATCTTCTGTAATACTCTAGAAGTTTCTGATGATGGCGAAATTACCGGTTATAAAATGCGTTGCGAAAAAAGCAAACTCACAACAGTAAAAGCCTTGCAGTCTATCGGTTATGAAACAATTGCTTCTGGTGATAGTTTTAATGATTTAGGGATGATTCAGGCTTCAAAAGCAGGATTTTTGTTCCGCTCTACCGAAAAAATCATCAAAGATTATCCGCAATATCCTGCATTTACAGAATATTCTGATTTGCTCGCTGCAATAAAAAAGTGCCTTTAGAATAGTCGTTACAGTTAGGAGTTTTTGAACTTTCGTGGAGGATTTTATGAAAAAGATTTTATCAGTCCTGTTTATTTCCCTTTCGCTGATGGTTTCTACCTTTGCGATTGAATTTACTCTTGGTGGAAGATTTACTGCTGGTGGAAATATCAATCCGGATGCGTCTGGCTACCAGGGTGGTTTGACAGGCGGTGGCATATTTTTCAACCTTGATTTATTTGGTGGGCTTGGCTTTCAAGTGGAGCATAATTTTTCTAATCAGAAAGTTACAGCTAATGGTAGCTCCCTTACATTTACAGATTATGGGTTAATCGATACACCTATCTATATTTGGTACAATGCTACTCTTGGGCCTATCGGGCTTGGTGGCGGACTTGGTGTGAATTTTGCATATTGTCCAAAACGCTATTCTGCTAATGCTGATGATGTTATAAACGTTGGTCTTGCTGCCGGTGCAAATCTTATTTTTTATCTG
>CAZGDL010000051.1:0-2834 GCA_964525075.1 uncultured Treponema sp. | reverse complement strand
GGTACACGGCCGTCTATGATATGGGTTCGCGGAACTCCACCTTCCAGGGCGGTAAGACAACAGTCAATTTTTGGAATCATTCCCCCGGCGATAATACCCGTGGCTTTGAGAGAGCCCAGGGCGGTTCTTTCAATCCTTTTGATGAGGGTGCTAGGATCATCAATTTTTCTTAAAACTCCAGGAACATTTGTCAGCTGAACAAATTTCTCGGCATGGAGGGCAACTGCAATTTTTGCGGCTGCGGTGTCTGCATTGATATTGTAGCGAGCGTCATCCCCTTGTTCTCCAAGAGCAACTGTCGAAACAACAGGAATAAAACCTTCGTCCAAAAGAGAATGGAGAATTTCAGGATTTACCTGAGTTACGTCCCCTACATAGCCCAGGTCTTTTTGAGTTTTTTTTGCCCTAATCAAACCTGCATCTACGCCGGAAAGCCCGACTGCACGACCACCTTTTTGCAAAAGAATTCCGACAATATCCTTGTTCAGTTTTCCGGTCAAAACCATCTGAACAATTTCCATGGTTTCGCCATCAGTGTAACGCAATCCGTCTACAAATTTTGATTCTTTGCCAACTTTTTCCAGCATTTTGTTGATTTCTGGCCCACCACCGTGAACCAAAACAACTTTTATGCCAATGGTATTTAAAAGGACAATGTCGTCCATTACGGCTTCTTTTAATTCTTCGTTCAGCATTGCGTTTCCGCCGTATTTTACAACAACGACTTTTCCGCACCACTGTTTAAAATATGGTAAAGATTCCGAAAGAACCTGGGACCAGGTTTCAGAAGTAAGATTATCTGTGCTCATTATGTTCTGTAATCTCCATTAATTTTTACATAATCGTAAGTCAGGTCGCAGCCCCAGGCTGTGCCATCAGCATTGCCATCACCACACTGAACCAGGATTTCTACTGCCTGCTCGCTCATGATTTCTTTGGCTTTAACTTCATCAAGCTGGGTTGGAACTCCATCTTTGTAAACCAAAATAGAATTTTCGCCATGAACTTCAAAATCATCATAATTTTCAAAATAACGTTTAGAATTTTTCTTGCTCGTAAACCAGATACTTGTTTTATCTGGATTAAATTCTATGCCGGAATATCCCATGGCACACAAAAAGCGACCAAAATTGGCGTCTGCCCCAAACATTGCAGCTTTAACCAGCGACGAACAGATAATTGCTTTTGCAAGACCTCGGGCGGCTTCTACAGTTTTTGCACCTTTTACGTTACATTCAACTAGGCGGGTAGCCCCTTCACCGTCAGCAGCGATTTTTTTTGCCATAACGGTGTTCATTTTGTTCATAGCTGCAAGGAAAATCTCGTAATCTTGGTCTTCTGTTGTGATTTCTTTGTTGCCAGCCATGCCGTTTGCAAAAATGGTGAGGGAATCGTTTGTGGAAGTGTCGCCATCAACAGAAACGCAGTTGTAAGTTCCCAAAATTGACTGGTGGAGAGCCTTATCCAGCATTTGGGAAGAAATAGCACAGTCAGTTGTGATAACGCTAAGCATAGTTCCCATGTTGATGTGAATCATTCCAGAGCCCTTGCACATAGTTCCCATGTGGCAGACCTTATCACCAATCATAAATTCTACGGCACACTCTTTGAACTGGGTGTCGGTAGTCATGATGGCAATTCTTGCTTCTTCATGGCCTTTTTTTGAAAGCTCAGCCTTCAAAGTTTCAATATTATTTTCGATTTTTGTGACATCTAACTGGGCTCCGATAACTCCGGTCGAGTAAACAATTACGTCTTCAGTTTTTATTCCAAGTGCATCTGCTGTACATTTTGCCATGCGGTAGGCGTTTTCTGCCCCCTGAGCCCCAGTACAACAGTTTGCATTTCCAGAAATTGCGATAAGAGCCTGGGCTTTTCCATCGGCAAGGTGATTTTTGGAGATTTTTACACTTTCAGCCTTTACTCGGTTCTGGGTAAAAACTCCGGCGGCGTTGCAAGGTTTTTCCGAAAAAACGAGGGCAGTATCATTTTTTGTTCTGCTCGCTTTGATATGGGTAAGAATTCCGTTTGCAGTAAAACCTGCAGGAGCACAAACGCCCCCTTCTATGAATTTAATTTGCATAAATATTCATTCCTTTTGTATATTTATACCGTTTTGTGGGTAGATATGCAAGATTTTGACAAATTTTGTCAGATTTGCAAAGATTTTCACTTATGGGAGGCCTATAAATAAGTGTAAAGCTTGCCAGAGTGACCTTTATCATTAATCCCCTTGAGCTTAAACATTTCCGGCACAGTCACAAAAGTGTAGCCCTGGTCTTTTAGCATTGGGATAATTCGGTCAACGGCTTCTAGAGTTTTTGTATTGCCTTCCATTACGTGCAGCAGGTACAAAATTCCGTCCTTTGTGGCTTCCAGCATCCGGTTAAGTCTTTCATCTGCGGAAACAGAATCTTCCCAGTCTTCGCAACCAAATCCTTGGATAAATGGGGTAGGGATAACTTGGTGCATAAGGTCATTAACCGCAATATAAGGGGGACGGAAAAATTCCGGCTTTTTACCAGTGATTTCTATGATTGCCTGGTCACATTTTTCGTATTCTTCGCGAATCTGCCTTTCGGTGAGGTCGGTCATATTTGGGTGGGTCCAGGAATGGTTTTCAATATCGCAGCCCATTTTAAAAGCCCTGGTGATTACAGCCTTGTTGCTTTCTGTGATTTTATTTCCAATCAAAAAAAACGATGCCTTGACTCCGTGTTTTTCCAAAATATCAAGCATATCGTTCATAGTGTGGTCGTCATTAAGATTCGGACCATCATCAAAAGTTAAAGATACATATTTTTCCATTTTTTCCATTTAAAAACTCCTTTTTT
>CAZGDL010000050.1:10558-12145 GCA_964525075.1 uncultured Treponema sp. | reverse complement strand
GCAAGGTTTAATAAAGCCGACTCAACTGTTGAATATCTGCATATTTTGGAAAAGTTTTAAACTCTGCGGTAGCGCTGTGAAGCCCCTTTAGTCGACCGCAGGAGCCACCGATAGGTGGCGACGAGGACGATGAGCCGACAGGCGAAGGGCGGAACATAGCGACGGCGAGCGAAATGAGCGTAGCGAATGGAGCTCACCGGACCGCCCAAAGGTTTATTTCCAGGTCAAAAATTGGAAATGATTTTTTGCTGTACACTTTTTTTTTACTTCCTAACATGTTATATTTTAACAAGAGGCAGAATTATGGATTATCAACAAATATCTATGAAAATACCAACTGCAGTTATGTATGACACTCATATGACATCTGAAGAGACTCTTGAATATGCCCGTAAATTACTGGCAGTTGATTACTATCAAAATCGTGGAATTTCAATCGGTTATTGTGCACAGATTGCCGGAATGCATGAAGAAGATTTTATGAAATACCTTGGCCAGAAAGGTATTTCTGTTTTCCATTTTGATAACAAAGAAGAATTCCTGGATGAATTAAACAATGCGTAGAGTAATTGTAAATTCAACGCCAATTATTTTATTCAGCAATATCGATCAGCTAAATATCCTTAAACAGATTTATGGGGAAATTATAATTCCACAGGCTGTTTACGATGAAGTTACAGCAAAAGCTGATTCGGCATGCCAAAATCTTAAAAATAATTTTGATTGGATAAAGATTGAATCAATAAAAAATCCTCATCAGAAAAAAATGTATCAGGCAAAACTTCATGATGGTGAGGTAGAAGTCATGATTCTTGCACAGGAAGAACCGAAAGCTAGTCTTGTTATTCTTGATGATAATTCTGCAAAGAAAACTGCAAAATTTTTGCAACTTACCGTTACCGGCAGTCTTGGTGTTTTGGTAAAAGCAAAAAAACTTAAAATTATTGAAGCTGTGAAACCGCTTATGGATAGTTTTATTGCTAATGGTTTCTTTGTTGCACAGAATATTTACGACATGGTTCTGGAACAGGCTGGAGAATAAACAATACTCGCCAGACCGCCCAAAAATTTACCGCCAGCTAACCGTTTCTTCCAGGGGCTTTCTGGAATTGTGATTTGGGAGGGGCTGAAAACCTTCTGCCGCGTAGCCTAAATCCAAAAGCATTAAAAGTTCTTCGTTTTCGGGTAAGTTTAGGGCGGCGTGGAGTTTTTCCAGGTCAAAATTATTTATCCAGCAGTTGTCGACGCCTTCGTTTGTTGCGGCTAGGCACAGATGGGTAGCGACTATTGTGGCATCTTCAATTCCGGATGTTCTTGTAGAATTGGGATAGGTGTAAACACGGGTTTTGTCAAAGGCTACGGCCAAAACCACTGGGGCTCCATACCGGCAAGGGGTGGCTGAATCGACTTTGGCAAGGCTTTCGGCTGTTTGCAGAACGTAAATATGCTGTTCCTGCAAATTTTTGGCGGTGGGGGCAAGGCGACCGGCTTCCAAAATCTTTTGGATTGTTTCTTTTGCGACTGGGCGCGGGCTAAATTTTTTGCATGAATATCGATTTTTTACAAGTTGGCTAAAATCCATTTTTT
>CAZGDL010000050.1:0-10458 GCA_964525075.1 uncultured Treponema sp. | reverse complement strand
AAAATATATGAAAGAAATAAAACTTGCCCCCGACAAAATCGCTGATTTTTTGATTGAAAATCTAAAAGAACCTGACACTTTATTTGTTTTTTTGACTGACACGGTCATGAATTCCTGGATTGAATATTTAGTCACCCATCCGGAAAAATCTGGAATTCAAGTTCTGCCCCTGGAACGTTTTATGGGCTGGGATACTTTTAAGGGAAATTATCTCAAAGGAGAGCAAAAGGGGGCTAGAGCGGTTCCTGCAATTTTGCGAAAACTTTTTGTCCAGGATTTGATTTGCAAAAATGCGGATTTGCCTCAATCAGAAAGATTTCAGAGCATCATAAAACCTGAAGATGAATTTGCCCAGGGGGCGACATCTTTTGCTGACTGGATTTGCAAAAATCTTACATCTCTGAATTTCTGGAAAAAACGGCTGGATCAAAACAAAGAAAATTATGGAGAATTGGACGCCGAAGATAAAGATTACGAAAAACTTTACCAGGCTTACAAAGATTTTCTGGAAGCCAACAATTTGTTTGAACCTTCCTGGCTGGAAAATCTGGATTTGAACGAGGATAATTCAAAAATCATCCTCATGTACCCAGAACTTTTGGAAGATTATTGTGATTTTGCGGATATATTTGCGGCTAGCGAAAAAGTCACCATTTGTACAATGCCCAAAGACCTTCCAAATCCGCCGGCTTATTTTTATCCGGATTCCAGAACGGAATTGCGACAGACAATGCTCAGAATAATTCAGCTTGTAAATGAAGGTAAAGCGGATTGGTCCGAAATTGCCCTCAGCATTCCAAATGTTGAAACTTACCGGCCTTACATTGAAAGGGAATTTTCGGTTTACGGAATTCCTTATGTCATAAAATCCGGCGTTTCGCTGACTCAGAATTCGGCAGGCAGGATTTTCCGAGAAATAAATGATTGTCACAAAAAAAATTTTACTTTTGATTCTGTCCGTAGCCTTGTTTTGGACGAAACTTTGCCCTGGAAAGAGGATTTGAAGGAAAAACGCGAAGGGCTTGTCCGAGTGGGCAACGAAATGAGGTGTATTTGTTCGCCAACTCAAAAAGACATTTGGCTTTCGGCTTTTGCAAAAAAACTAAATCATTTGGAAAGTTCAAAAAAAGTAGCTGACGAAAGAGGCAATTCTGAATCATCTGCAAAATATCAGGAAAAAATTGATTATTATTCTGAACTCAAAAAATTTTACCAGCAGTTGAAATCTCAGGTGGAAGGATTTTTTAGGGAAAATACTTTTAAATCTATTGAAGAAACCTGGCAGGAATTTAAGGGAATCTTTTTTACTGATAATTTTTCTGCCCAGGCAAATGCAATTTTGGGCCGTTGTCTCACAGAGCTCAAGGAAATCATTAATATTGAAGAAAATTATGCTGATTGCAATTTGAAAATCCAAAATGCCTACGAATTTTTCTTAAAGGAAATTGACGGCAAAAAATACACTCCCCAGCAAAAAGACAAAAGTGGCGTTTCAATTTTTGCCTACAAACTTTCGGGACCTGGCTATTTTAAATATCAGTTTGTGATTGATGGTTCTCAAAAAAATCTGGAAATTCCCTACAAAAGGCTGACTTTTTTAAACTCGAACAAGCGGCAAAAACTCCATCTGACAGAAGATGATAAAAAAATTACCGCTTCGGAAGGCTACATCAAACTTTATGCAAAAAAAGTCCCTGGTGGCCAGGGTGATGATTTTGTGACTTTTTCTGCAGCGGAAAATACTTTTGCAAAGTTTGCAATTCCCCACAACAATCTCAGAATTTTAAAAATAAAAGGCGAAAATGATAAGGATGTAAACCTGATTCCAAATCTTGATGAAAATGATTATGTAAAGCAGGAAAGAAAATTTATCCTGGATCCGGAAAATCAAAATGCCCCGGAAAAATTTCTTCCATCTCAAAAAGAAGAATTTGAACTGTGGAAAAAAACTCAGAGAGAAAATCCAAATCAAAAATACAAAATAAACGACAAAATCAAAAATAATCTGAAAAAAATCCTGATTGAAAGAAGAAACTCCGAGGATATTTTTGGAAATAATATTTGTGATGAAAAAATAAAAATCACCGCACGTGGCGATCTGGAAAAATTCTTCCCCTGCCCTCGCCTTTGGCTTTTAAAATCTATTCTAAAACTTCGCGATGACACCCTAGACACCGAACTTATGCAGTCTTACGATATGGGAAATTTAAATCACAAAATTCTGGAACTTTTTATTTTGCAGTTTAAGGGAAAAAATCTGCCTTTTTATGATACAGAATCTGATTCTTTTAAAATTGCGGTAAAAGAAGATGGCGTGATTGGTGAAAAAATCGAAGATTACCCCCTGGATTTAAAGCCTTGCGTTGAAAAAGCCATTGTTTCTATTCCAGATTTCAAAGATTGTCCGCTGGTGACAGAATCTTTATTTTTGCAATCAGAAAAAATAGAAACGGAAATGATAAAATTTTTGAAATTTCTTTTGAAGCCTTATGGCAGCGAAAAATGCAAGGGGGGCGAAAAAGTCGCTGGATTTGGAAAGTGTAAGGTTTTTGATTGCGAAAAAAACTTGGCGGCTAGACTTGGGAATTACAAAAATTCTGGTGAAGAAAAGTCTGGTGATGAAAAGTCCTGTGGCGAAAAATTTGATTATTTTGGAAAAATTGACTGTCTGCTTTTGTCGCCAGAAGATGGAGAATCAAAAAATGACTGGATTATCATTGATTACAAAAATTCAAAAGTTTCAATGCCAAGTGTAAAAGAACTTGCTGTCGATAAAAATGGTATTTTGAAGGATTTCCAAATGCCACTTTATTTTAATCTTGTTGGCCAGGAAAATAAGCACGAAATTGCAGCCGGCTATTTTTATGCTATAAAGGATAGGGAAAATAGAAAAGTTGTAGATAAATTTTCTGTTTCAAAAGAAAAGAATGAAGATGGCAAAACCATATCAGATGGAGATTATGTCCAGGATTCTTTGTATGAAAATTTTCTACCGACAATGGCTGCTTTGGATTCATACGCACAAGTCTTCTATCAGATTACAGACCCCGAAAATGGCAGTTTGGACTTTACCCCCCACACTTCAAAATCAGAAAGAGACAAGATGAACGTAAAATCTTACGAAAATTGCCAAAAATGCCAGTTAAAAGGAATTTGTAGAACTACTTTTACGGTTGGTGGAAAAAGCCTTGCAAGTGCTGACACAAAAACAGCTGAAACGAAAATAGGAGAAAACTAATGAGCCAAAAATATCCATTTTTAGATTTACTTGACCGCAAACTTGACGACGCCCAAAGTCGGGCCCTGGAAACTAGAAAAAATGCAGTAATTGCGGCGGGTGCAGGATCTGGGAAAACCCAGGTTCTAGCCACAAGATTTTCCTGGCTGGTTTTAACAGGACAGGCAAGAGCCGACCAAATTTTGACTCTGACTTTTACGACAAAGGCTGCGGCCGAAATGTACCAGCGAATTTACGATACCTTGAATTTTTTTGCAAATCACAAGCCTTGCCCGGAACTTTCCGAAAAAGAAATCCAACTGGCAAAAGAAGGCCTTGCAGATTTTGCCAACGCCCATATTCAAACCCTGGATTCCTACTGTTCAGACATTGTCCGCCAGTGTTCAAACCGCTATGGGGTCAGACCAGATTTTACGGTAGCTTCAAGCGATGGCCAGAGAAACATAAAAGACCTGGCATTTAAATTCATCTTGCAAAATGCGGAAAATCCGGCTGTAAAAAAAATCGTGCAGCCAGGAAAATTGCAGGATTTTGCCGAAAACGAAATGGCTAATGCAATTTTAAAATTTACCAGTCTTGCAAGCCCAGACGGATTTTTTTCTGCAAAAATTCCAAACCAAATTGCGGAAGTCACCAGGGCTATCAATTTTTATTTTAATGAAAAGCCAAAAAGTGATGAGAGTTTTCCTGGTGGGAAAAATTTGGCTGAAATTGAATATGAAATTTTAACTCTGCTCAAAGACTGCAAAATCACTGAAAAACATCTAGCCTATAAAAATTTTGTTGATAAAGCATTTTCTATTTTTGATGAAAATTTATCTGGACAAAATATTTCTGCAAGTGACATTTCATCTTTATCATCAGATTCTCCTGAATCCTCAAAAAAATTGCAGAATTTTTCTGAAAAATACTCTCTTTTTAGGGAAAATATTTTAAATGCGACAAAATTAACATCCGGCTATATTCAAAAAATCCGGACTTTAGTCACCTGCATCAAAAATAATTTTTTCCCCATCATCGACTCCATTTTCACATACATAAATCAATTTGACACTTTTGTTGCCTTCTACTCTCTGATGGACGACCTTTTGAAGCAGGTAAATACTTCCAAGCGAATGTCCGGCGACCTTTCATTTGTGGACGTTTCCCAGTTGGCTCTGAAAATTTTGATTGAAAATCCTGATATTCGCGAGCAGGAAATTGCCGCCTACAAAAAAATTATGATTGACGAATTCCAGGACAACAACAGCAAAAACCGCGATTTGCTTTATCTTCTTTCGCTAAAACCTGGCACAAAAATTGCTATCCCGACAGAAGCAGAATCAGAATCCGAAAAAAGCATTTATTCTCAGATCATACAAAAAGATGAAAATGGAAATATCATAAAGGACTGCCGCGAGAGTGAAAAACTTTTCTTTGTTGGTGACGAAAAACAGTCCATTTACAAATTCCGCGGGGCAGAAGTTTCGGTTTTTAATGAACTTACCAGCAATGGCGAAAATCTTCTTATCCCAATGACCTACAATTACCGGTCTAGCCCAGAAATGCTGCAGGCTTTTAATCTTATTTTTGATAACGGTAAGGGGATTTTTGCAGCATACTCAGAGAATGAAAAAAAACTTGATTACGAAGCCTACTACGACCAGAAGGCTCTGAAATTTAACGTAAAAGCCCGGAAGGAAGAAATTTTACCGGAATTAACGGCAAAAAACGTGCCAATTCACATTCGTTTTGCAAATACAAACTTGATTTCAACAAGTAACGAGGCCACAACAAATCCTCTTGAAAAATTTGTTCCGCCAGAAGACCAGGAAGCATATTTTATTGCAAAAAAAATCAAAGAACTGGCGGGCGAAAATCAAAATTGGAAGGATTTTGCCATTTTGGACAAAAGTCGCAGCCACCGTTCCCAAATCACAAAATATTTGAGTCTGCTGAACATTCCTTATCAGCTTGACCAGTTTAATAATATTTTTGAGGACGGAATCGTAAACGATTTTTATAATTTTTTCAGAATTTGCGTTTATCCGTCGGATATAAATTCTTATGCGGCTTATTTGTGTTCACCGCTGGCAGGCCTTTCCGAAAATTCTGTAGAACTTATCCTCTCAAATCTTGTAAATATTGATGATACGGATTTTGTTTTTGATCCTTTTGCTGATGTAAATGATGAAATTAAAAATGATTTATCTCCAGAAGAATACGAAAAATACATTTCTGCCCTGGAATTTTTTAAGGAAAATCAAAGTTTATTTTTGCAGCAAAAACTGACCTCCAGTGTAAATCTTTTGTGGAATAAAAAAGCTTACAAATACGAAACCATGCTCTCTAATCAAACAAATTTAAACGCAGAAGCTTTTGATATGATTTTTGAGTTGGCTAGAACAAGTGAGAATGAGGGAAAATCCCTGGCCTGGTTTATCGATCAGCTTGAAAATTTGAAATCTACTTTTTCTTCCGAAGATGCTGATTTGGATGCCAAAGAAATTTCTTATCCCCTGGAGCGGGAACAGGCCGTCCAAATTATGACAATTCATAAGAGTAAGGGATTGCAATTCCATCATATTTTCATTTTTGGCTGTACGGGCGTAAAAGCAAAATTTGACAAAAAAATGATTTCTTTTGATGAAAAATTTGGTCTTTCAATTTCTGCAGAAAATGAAGATGATGATAAATCCAAATCAAATTATTTCAGTCTGCGTCAAAAAGACCTGGAAAGAAAAAAAGAACTGGCAGAATTCCGCCGCTTGATTTATGTTGGAATTACCAGGGCTATTGATGACGTTTATGTTGTCGGCCATTGGAATCCTGATGGCAAATCCTCATCTGAAAAAGAAGCAAACCTCAAACTTTTTGAAAATTACGTAGAAAGCGTTTATCAAAAAACTCTTGATGAAAAGACCTTGTTCAACGATGGAGCCGCTTTCGATTTTGCCAACCTTAAAAATGTAACTTATGCGGAGGTGGGTAGCCTTGGCAAAAAGCAAAATCTGGACGAAATCAGACAGGAAAAAATTGCTGCAGTTTCCAAAGTTTACGAAAACGCCGGGGAAATTCTTTACGAAAATAAAGCAATTCCACGAGGACGTCCTAGTGATTTAGAAAAAGATAGTTCAAAGAATTTTTCTTCGGGGTCGACCACCAGTGGTTACGGTGGGGGGGACAATTTATCGGAAGACAATCTGATGGACGCCAACCAAAATGATAATTCGGAGGAAGGAAGATTGCAGGCCGACACTTTCACGGCTGCGGATTTTGGAGTTCTCGTCCATTCTTACCTAGAAGTTTTTGTAAAAGGCCTGCCCCCGGAAGAATATCAGCCAAATGCAAAACTTTTTAAAAATCTTTCTGATGCCGAAAAAGAAAAAGTCAAAAATGGATGTATAGATTTTACAAATCTTTTTACCCAAACCGAACTTGGAAAAGAACTGGCAGAAGCAAAAACAGCCGGCCGTTTTTACAGAGCGGAATGGGGCTTTAAAATGTTCTGGAAAGAAATTTTGTGGACAGGTTCACTCGACTTAATTTATCAAAAAGCAGATGGCTCTTACCAAATTGTGGATTACAAATCTGATAATGAAGTAAATTCTGAAAAGTACCGGAACCAGCAGGAATGTTACAAAGTGGCAGCCACAAAAATGCTAGGGATTTCGGAAGATAAGATTAGTTGCAAACTCTGGTTTATGAAAGAAAATGAGATTGTGGAATTGTAGGGATTTTGCTCTGGGAAAATGGTGGCAAACCACAGGAGACACCATCGCCCACTGGAAGACCAGGTCGTCCCCTGAGGCACCAGGGCGTGGCATTGCGTCCAGGGGGCAGCCTCCGGAGCAAATCACCGCCCCTATTTCTCCAAAACCAGCCGGCCGTCAATAAAAAGTGCTCTTACCCGACCTGTCAATTTTTGGCCATCAAAAGGACTTGCCTTGCCTTTGCTGTAAAAAAGTTTTGAATCAACAGTCCATTCTTCATCAGGATCAACCAGGGTCAAATCGGCATCATAACCAGACCGCAACAAACCTTTTTGCAAGCCAAGCAAACGCCCAGGATTTCCGGACATCAACTGAGATAATCTTTTTGGATTAAAAGAATTATTTTTTACAAGAACCGTATTGCAAACCGCAAAGGCTGTTTCTTCGCCTGTAAATCCTGGAGAACCGCCAGCTTTATCTGCAAGGGTATGAGGAGCGTGATCTGTAGAAATAACATCAACAGTACCGTCACGCAAAGCTTCAATAAGAGCCTGTCTGTCACTTTCCGGCCGTAAAGGAGGATTTACCAGGGCTCGGATATAAGGCTCTTTATCACCACAAAGGGCAAGATGATGAGGAGTAACTTCGCAAGAAATGCCAAAATTTCCAGAATTTTCAGAATTGCCAGAATTGCCATTTGAATCAATTTTTGCCTGGCGAATTGCGTCAATCGCATTTTTGGTGGAAACGTGGCAAATATGAATATGACACTTTGCTTGTTTTGCCAGCATAATATTTCGAACTGTGGCAACATCTTCTGCCAGGGCCAAAAGATTATTCGCCTGGGTCAAAGAATCAGAAATCAGTTTGATTACATCAGCATTTTTCTTATCCTCATAATCAAAACCTTGGCTAGTTCCCCAGGCAGAAAGCCCTACATCTTTCATATACTGCAAAGCTTCCTGGCGGAAAGGAGCGGCCTCTTTTGCGAGGGTTGGATCTTCGCAGTGGCAGGCAACGATAATTCCCTTTTCGCCAGCAATTTCCATTCCTTCCAACATAACGGAAGACGCAAGAACATCCCTTCCATCCTCAGAAATCACCGGAACATATTTTTTATCAAGTTCAACTAGATGATTTGTGTCCACCCCACCAAAATCCTTGGTAATGCTGACAGTCTGAAATAAATGGGTAAGGCCGATTGTAGCCGCTTCCCGCTCAATTTTCATTGACATATCAATAGAAGAAACCACAGGAGTTGTGTTTGGCATGGCGACCACAGTCCCAAAACCGCCAGAAGCCGCTGCGTGGAGGCCGGAATTCAAATCCTCTTTTTGGGTCTGCCCCGGATACCTCATGTGAACGTGCATATCAATAAAAGCTGGAGTCAGAGTTAAACCGCGGGCGTTATAAAGTTCCAGTCTGGCAATATCAGCCAAACCGTCCTCCGCAATCACTGCATTTGCCATTTTTTCGACAGTTTCGGCCGTGGTAAAATAGCCCTGAAAAACAGAACGGATTTTTCCATCGAGGAGGAGCAGGGCACCTGGAGCGTCCATTGCCTCGTCCAAAAGCCTTGCGTTGTAAATCAGAATTGCCTTTGTCATTTAGCCTCTCTTCCAGCCTTGTAAAGGGTATCGCAATATTCGCATTTATAAATGGATTTTGCTTTATCAGCCAAAATAAAAGTCGGTTTTACATAATGTTCTGTTTGGGTGATGCAGCGAGGATTTTTGCAAGAAAAAACGCCCTGAACCCTTGCCGGCAATTCCATATTGATTTTGCGAACAATTTTTTCGTTTTCGATTACGTTTACACAAATATCAGGATCGATAAAGCCCAAAACTGAATAGTCAATATTGATGATGTTATCAATTTTGATAATATCCTTTTTGCCAGATTTTTCTGACGGAACATTCTGAATCAAACATGAAGTAAACTGAGCCTTGTTCAATCCCAGCCATTGGTAAATTTCCCAGCCACTTCCAGCCCGAATATGGTCAATTACAAGACCGTTTTTAATTGTATTTACGTTCAACATTTCAAAATCCTCCCTGGCTTAAAGCGAACCTGTAAGTTTTGCAATCAAAGCCATTCTTGCATACATTCCGTATTTTACCTGCTTAAAGTAAGCGGCCCGCGGGTCATCATCAACATCTGGAGTGATTTCGTTTACGCGAGGAAGAGGATGGAGAACAATCATATTTTTGCGGGCAAGTTTCATTCTTTCGCTGTCCAAAATATAAGAATCCTTTAATCTGATATAATCCTGTTCATTAAAGAACCTCTCTTTTTGAACGCGGGTCATATACAAAACATCAAGCTCACCAATCACATCGTCCAGACTTTCTACAATCTGATAAGGAACACCGGCCGGCTCAAGAACATTTGTGATTAAATAATCAGGGACAGTCAATTCTTTTGGGCTGATGAAGATATATTTGTTACCCTTGAAATGCCTCATGGCTTCTGCCAAAGAATGAACCGTTCGGCCAAATTTCAAATCACCACAAAAACCAATTGTATGATTTTCAAGGCCACCCAAAAGCTGGCGAATTGTGACCAGGTCGGTCAAAGTCTGGGTTGGGTGATAGTGACCGCCGTCCCCTGCATTGATAATCGGGCATGCAGAATATTTGCTGGCTAACAAGGCTGCACCTTCCTTTGGTGTGCGCATAGCAATTACATCAGCATAACTAGAAACAACCCTGATTGTATCGGCTAGAGTTTCGCCTTTAACGGTAGAAGTGTTATCAGCATCAGAAAAACCTTCCACACTTCCCCCAAGTCTAAGCATGGCCGCTTCAAAAGAAAGCCTGGTTCTAGTGCTTGGCTCAAAAAAAAGTGTCGCAAGAATTTTCCCGCGACACACATCTTGAAACGATTTAGGATCAACAATAATCTGCTCAGCCAAAGAACAAATTTCTTCGATTTCAGAAACCGATAAATCATCAGGCTGAATTAAATGACGACCTGTTAACATCAAAATACCCCGTAAAATTTTTATCTATGATAGTGAAAAATCGGGGGTGTTACAATATCATGAGATCCCGAATCAAGTTCGGGATGACGAAAAGTGGAAATTCCGGGATGACGGCTCTGAGTTGTTATTTTTTTTACGACTTTTTAGCAAGTTGGCTTTCCAAATAATCTCTCAGGATATTTGTAAGAGGATATTTTCCTTTTGAATCTTTTTTTATCAGAACCCAGGAACCCAGATCATAATCAACTCCATTCAACCAGTCTTCGCAACTTTCGATTTCTTTTAGAAAATCAAAGCAGGAATATCGGATTGCTTCTTTGTCCATTATCACTTCTTTGTAAAAGTCTCTTGCCTGCCTATTCGAAAAATGCGTCAAAATAAGATTGTCGGTTTCAACCTCATTAATTTTTTTTATGGCACTCATCATAGTTTTTACATCATCTTCTGGTATGCCCTGCAATTTTTTTTCTGTTCGTCTGAAAGTTCTTTCATAAGGGAGCCTCTAAAAATTGCAATTTTTAGAGGCAACTCTGAAAACGCGACGT
>CAZGDL010000049.1:8285-12354 GCA_964525075.1 uncultured Treponema sp. | reverse complement strand
CCTTCCCTGGATTTAAATCAAAGATATTACTATATGAATTATCAGGGCTGGAGTGCAGGGCTTTCTACGGCCCTTTCTCGTCGTTGGGTTCCAGATTATGCTATTTTGACTTTGTCTGGCGGTATTGGTAATAGTTTGAATTTTAATGGATATGATGAATCTTTGTATGTTCCTGTTGACACTGGCGTTTCTACTTATGCAAACCGCTGGGGACTTTCAAATTATCTTTATTCAAGTTTTTCTGTTGATAACCGTGATGTTAATTATGACCCTACAAAGGGATGGTTCGCCAGCCAGAGATTTGCTTGGTACGGTCTTATTCCTGTTTGGGAAAAAGAATTTTTCCTCCGCAGCGATACAAAACTTGAAGGTTATTTAAAACTTTTGGACATTCCATTTACCGACGAATATTCTCTTAAAATGGTTTTTGCGGCATATTCTGGTTTGTCTCTTCTTATTCCAACAAGTACTGGGGTTAGTGATTCAAGTAAACTTTACATTGATGGTATGTTTAATGGGCGTGGTTGGACGGAAATTTATACTTCAACCCGAGGGCAGGCTATGCTTTCTAACAGATTGGAATTGCGAGTGCCAATTTTCCCAGGAATTCTTGGAGTTGACGGCTTCTTTGATGCAGCAGCAGTTAAACCTACTGCAAATGATCTTTCAAGTCTCACAATTGAAGATTTTTACTTTAGTTATGGACCAGGTCTCAGATTCCTCCTGCCTCAATTCCCACTCCACCTTCTGTTTGCCTGGAGATTTAGAGTTGAAGATGGTTCCCCAAAATTTGATAGCACTCCATTCGAGTTTGTTCTTTCATTTAATATAACAAACCGCTAAAATACATTTGCAATTTTTATTTAGGATTTTTTGATAGGATTTTGATATGAACAAAAAAATTAAGATAGTTACTATTTTTTCACTGCTTTTTGCTGCTTCTGCTTTGCCTCTTTTTTCCCAGCAGATTACAAAGTTTGGGGTAGTTGATACTGCAAAAGTTTACAACGCTTATTTTAGAAATTCTGCTCCAATCAGAAATTACGAAAAGAAAAAGACTGAATTTCAAAAGGAAATTGATAAACAGACAGAAGATTTGCGAGCTTTGCAGCAAAAAAAACTGGATTATGAAAATGACGGCAATGAAACCCAGGCTTTAAAAACTGAGGCCGAAATTACAAAGAAAAAAGATTATCTTACTGAATATACAAATGCAAAAAATGTAGAACTTGAATCAATGCAGAAATCTTTGCAGAATTCTGATGAATTTTACAAAAAACTCTACAATACCCTTGCAAAAATTGCAGAAAGTGGTGGTTACAGTATGATTTTGAGTCTGCAGGATTCAAATTCCATTCTCTGGTATTCTTCATCAGTTGATATAACAAACCAAGTTATCACTGAACTGGGCTTGTAGTTTTTTCAGGCTTATAATTTTTTTTATTGCTGATTTAGTTCCATGGTTGACGAAGAAAACTTAACTCCCATGATGGTTCAATATCGGGGAATCAAATCAAAATATCAAAACGAAGTTGTATTTTTCCGCTTGGGTGACTTTTACGAAATGTTCGATAAGGACGCAGTAGAAGTTTCCAGGCTTTTGAATTTAACATTGACCCACCGGGCCCAGCAGCCTATGTGCGGTATTCCCTATCATGCGGCAAAATTCTACATTGCCAGGCTTTTGCGTTTGGGGAAAAAAATCGTAATTTGTGAACAAGTTGGCGAAATTCCTAAGGGTGGAAAGGGGATTACAGAGCGTAAGGTTGTCGAAATCATCACTCCGGGAACTGCCGTTGAATCTGAATATCTGGACGGCAACAAGGCAAATTATCTGGCAGCCCTTTCAATCACAAGGGGTAAGGTTGGTTTTGCTTTTATTGATGTTACGACTGCTTCTTTTAAAGCAACTTCCTGGCCGGCTTCCAAAATGTCCGAAAATTTTGGCAAAGAACTGAACAGGGCTTCTCCGCGCGAACTTTTACTGCCCCTGTCCCTTAAACAAAATCAGGATATTCAGTCAGTTTTGGCCTCTTATACAAATATTGCGGTTTCTTATTATCCGGATTGGGATTTTTCGCCTGAACTTTCTTACAAAAAGCTCACTAGCCAGTTTAAAACTGCAAGTCTCAAGGCTTTTGGTCTTGATCAGGATTCTCCAGAACTTGTGCCGGCCGGTTTTCTTTTGGATTACCTTGAAAAAACTACAAATACAAATATTCCTCATGTAAATTCCATCAGACTTTATTCTGATAACGAATATCTGATGATGGATGATTCTTCCCGCCGAAATCTTGAAATTACAGAAAATATGAGGGACGGAACCAGCCAGTTTTCTCTCTTTTCCTGCGTGAATTTTACAAAAACTGCCATGGGAAGTCGTCTGCTCAGAACCTGGCTTTTGTTCCCTTTGACAAACATTAGTCAGATTGTAAATCGCCAGTCTTGCATTTCAACTTTTTTTGATAACAGGACTTTACTCGAAAAAACTAAAAACGATTTATCTTCAATTCTTGATGTTGAACGTCTAGCTTCCAGAATCGCCATGGAAAAAGCCCACGCAAAAGATTTACAGGCCCTGCGTGCAAGTTTGGAATCCTGGTGTCGGGTAAAAAATTACCTTAATCAGTATGATTTTTCTTTTGTTTCTTCTGATAATTCTGAAAAAATCATAGAAATGATAAAAAATTCCATTCTCGATGATCCTGCAACATCTTTAACCGACGGTGGAATTATAAAAGAGGGCTGGTCAGAAGAGTTGGATCATTGGCGGGCAATACATGATAATTTTAATCAGGTTTTGTCTGATTACGAGGCCGAAGAAAGGGCAAAAACTGGAATTTCTACCCTGAAAATTAAATATACAAATGCTTCCGGCTATTTTATCGAAGTTAGCCGAGGAAAATTGTCGTCTGTTCCACCTCATTTTGTTATGAGACGGGCTTTGGTAAATGGGGATAGGTATACGACCGAAAAACTTCAACAGTTGGAAGGGGATTTGAATGAATCTTACACGAAAATCCTGGAGCTGGAGAGGGATCTTTTTGTGGAAATCAGAAAATCCTTGCAGACTTATATCCCATATCTTTTACAGATTGCTGATGAAATTGCAAATACCGATGTTGCGGCTTCTCTGGCCCAGGCTGCCATTGTTCATAACTGGGTAAAGCCAGAAATTGAAGAATCTACGATTTTTGAGATAAAGGATGGCCGTCACCCCGTTGTAGAAATGAATCTTCCGACCGGAGAATTTGTCCCAAATGATTCACTTCTTTCAGCTGATGATGAAGGATTGCCGTCTTTTGCATTGATTACCGGTCCAAATATGGCTGGTAAAAGTACTTATCTTCGTCAAAATGCTTTAATTGCCCTGCTGGCTCAGACTGGGTCTTTTGTTCCTGCGAGTAAGGCTAGAATTGGGATTGTTGACCGTATTTTCTGCCGAGTTGGTGCTTCTGATAATCTTGCAAAAGGGGAATCAACCTTCCTGGTCGAAATGATTGAAACTGCCAATATTTTGCACGCCGCCACAAAACGTTCACTTGTAATTATGGACGAAGTAGGCCGAGGAACTTCAACCGAAGATGGGCTTGCCATTGCCAGGGCGGTGTCTGAATGTCTTTTGGACACAATCAAATGTAAAACATTTTTTGCAACCCACTATCACGAATTATCCAGAATGGAGCATCCAAAATTAAAAATGCTTTGTATGGATGTTCTGGAGCAGGATGGGGCAGTCGTTTTTTTACGAAAAGTAAAAGAAGGTGTCACCGAAAATTCTTATGGTATTCATGTGGCACAGTTGGCAGGCCTTCCACAGCCAGTAATTGACCGGGCAAAGCAGATTTTGACTTATATTCAAACTGCAGCCAGTGAAAATCCTCTTGTTTTTGAACATATTCCAGAAGCAAAAAAGGAAGATGAAAAGCCTCAGTATTCAACGCCAGGACTTTTCAGTGATGAGGAAATCATTATTTCAGAAATCCTTTCTCTGGATTTGGATAATATGACGCCAATGAACGCCCTCCAGGCAATTTCCCGCTGGAAAAAGAATCTTTCTGGGCTGTAA
>CAZGDL010000049.1:0-8185 GCA_964525075.1 uncultured Treponema sp. | reverse complement strand
CTTTTTTGACAATTATATATATGTGGAAAATTTGGTTTTTGCTTTTGAACAAAAAGTTATTCAGTCTGTCAGGTATTTCTATGCAATCCTCAATGATGGAAACCGCTGTCTTATTTGTAACAAAAAGACTTTGCTGCTTCCGCTTTGTAAAACTTGCTTGAAAGAAAATTTGTCGGTGGAAAGGGCTTTATCCGTAAAAAGATGTAAATACTGCGGCAAAGAGTTGATTTCTACGGTGAACTCCTGTATGCGATGTAGAGAAGAGCCTGTAATCACTCACTGTGATTCGGTTTGGCCTCTTTTTTCTTACAGATTATGGAATAAGGAATTACTGTTTAAATGGAAAATCCAAGGTGAAAGGTGTCTGACCAATTTGTTTTCGAATTTTGTTTTCCAGGCTTTGAAAAAACTTGATTATAAAATTATTGTTCCTGTCCCCCCAAGAAAAGGAAAAATCCGAAAAAACGGCTGGGACCAAATCAATGATTTATGTCTTTTTTTGGAAAAGCTTTACGGTTACAAAGTTTTAAAACTATTGGACAGACATTCTTTAAAACAACAAAAAAAATTAAACAGGGAAGAACGTCTGGAAACAATAAAATCAGCATATTCCCTAGTTCCGCAAAAAAAACTTTCAAAAGAATTAAAAAAAACGGGCGGAAATCTTCCTGCAGAAGTCTGCCTTTTGGATGATGTTTGCACAACTGGTGCTACAATCGAAGCTTGTGCAAAAATCTTAAAAGAGGTTGGCATTGAAAAAGTCAATGTCATAACCTTGTTCATTGTAGACTAGGAGGTGATTGAATTTTTGCATGGAATTTTGCATTGCAAAACATAGATTTTAAGAGTATTATTACATAATAGAATTTTTTAGGAGAAAATATGGCAACTGAGTCTCAATTTCAATTAGTTACATTTCATCTTGGTGAAGAATTATATGGCGTGAACATTATGGATGTTAAAGAGATTGTTAGGCTTCAGAATGTTCGTGTAATTCCTAATGCACCATATTATGTGGAAGGTATTATTAATCTTCGTGGAGAAATCATACCTATTATTGATTTGCATAAACGTTTCAAGATTCAGGCTGTTGCTAAAACTGAAGATATAGAAATGGATGGTGGTTTTATCATTCTTAACATCGAAGGTAGTAAAATCGGCATTATCATTGATAAAGTTGAACGAGTAGTTACAGTTAAGTCTGATGAAGTAAAAGAACCTCCTCAGATGCTCAGTGGCATTGGTACGGAATATATTGAAGGCGTAGTTTGCGAAGAACATGGTTATCTTATCATGTTGAATACACGTAAGTTGTTTAATGCAAAAGAATTACAGAAAATTATTGACATGCAATAATGATACAGACATACAGTACAACGATTCGTAGAAAAGAAATGGATGCTGTTTTGACTTGTATGGTCGATGAAAAAATCGGACCAGGCGAGTTGAATGCAAAGCTTATTCAGCAGGTTAAAGAATTTATTAAGTGTGATGGAGCGGTTGCTCTGAGAAGTCCTGCAATTGCACTGAAATACGCATTACAGTCAATCGATTTAGAAAAATCCTCAAAGATTATGATTTCTGCTCTGGCTCCTGCCTGGCAGTATCAGTCGATTCTTTCCTTAGGTTATGAACCTTTAGTTTTGGACGTTGACGAAGCCTCTGGTTTGGTTACCGCCGAAATTGTGGCTGGTGGTTTAAAAGATGGTGGAAAACTGCTTCTGCTTCACGAAAGCCAGGGAATTTTGCCTGATTTTAAAGGAATAATGGATTTGGGAATTCCTGTAATCGAAGATATTTCTCAAAGTGCTGGCTCTAGTCTTGCTTTGACAAATGATGACGGAAGCCCTTCTGAAGAAAGAAAATCTGCCGGGACATTTGGACTTTATACAATTCTTGGTCTGGAAGAAAAAGATGTAATTACTGCAGGCGGTGGTGCGATTTTGCTTGCTCCAGGGCGTCGGGAATGGATTGTTTTAAAAAAATATGTAGATGAAGCTCCACTTACCGATTTGCTACCTGATATAAATTCTGCTTTGGCTTGGGTCGAATTGAAAGAATTTGCAAGAAATGAAAAATCACGCAAAGAACTTTTTAATATGTATCTTCAGGCTTCAATGATTGGTCGTCATAAAACATACAGCCGGGAATTGGAAAATGGCTCAACAATGTGTACTTTTCCTTTGATTCTTTCTAGTGCTTATAAAGACGTAAAACAATATGCAGCCCGTAAGGACATAGAAATCCAGCTGGCTTACACTAATTCTGTAATTGCTTTGCATGATGAATTGTCTGAGAAATGTATACACGCCAAATCTTTGTATTTAAGGTGTGTACACATTCCTCTTTATCCACGCTTAACTCATGCAGAAAGTGCAAAAATAGTCAAAATTTTGAGCACTCTGCCTTAAGTTTTTCAAACGCCTCTAAAAATATCTGAAAACAGGCTTTTTAGAGAGCGTTTTTAAGGATTTTCATGAAAAAGGCTCTTATTATAATAAATGTTAGTAAAAATGAATCCATGGATTTGGCCCAGGAAATATCAAAATTTCTTGAAAAAAAGAAAATTTCCAGTGATTTTATCACTTTTGATGGGTTTAATGACGATTTTCCTTTCATCGACTATGATTTTGTGGTGACTCTTGGTGGCGACGGAACTGTTCTTTACGCCGCAAGAAACTCTGTCGCTTACGAAATCCCACTTTTCCCTGTAAATTTGGGCCAGTTTGGTTTTATTGCTTCAATTCAGCCTGCCGAGTGGAAGTCTCAAATGGAAGTTTTTCTTTCTGGAAAAGCCTCTGTGGAAGAAAGAACGATGATAAAAGCTGATGTCATCAGGGGAGAAAAAATTCTTTATTCTTCGCTTGGATTAAATGACATTGTAATTTCTGCAAATACCGCCGCCACCACAATTTCTTTGTCTATTGATTATGATAAATCCCTGCTTTGTAAATTAAATGCGGACGGAATTATTGTGGCTACGTCGACTGGCTCAACGGCTTATTCTGCTTCGGCAGGGGGCCCGATTGTCGACACCCACCTTGACACTTTTGTTTTGACGCCGGTGAACGCATTTTCTTTGTCAAGCCGACCTATTGTTTTGAGTCCGGATGGCAATATTTCTGTGCTAATTGAAAAGTGTAGGGCAAAAGAAATTTGTATCAATGTTGATGGCCAGGAACCTTTTCTTTTACAGGCTGGGGATATTGTTTCTATCAAAAAATACGAAAAAAATATAAAATTGATTTCGAGTACACGAGAAAAATTTTACAATGCACTCAGGTCTAAATTAAACTGGTCAGGAGGTCCTCATGCTTGAAGATTTGACAATTAAAGATTTTGCATTAATTGATTCTGACTATTTGGAATTTAAAAATGGTTTTACCGTCCTTTCTGGCGAAACAGGGGCTGGTAAGTCTATTTTGATTGGAGCTTTATCATTTCTTTTGGGGGGCAAAGCCGATGTATCCCAGATTCGTTCGGGGAAAACTGAAGCTAGTGTTAGCGGAACTTTTTTAATCAAAAACGAAAAAATCCGACAAAATCTTACAGAAGATGACGAAGCAAATAATGCCAGTGAATGGCTTTATCTTCATGGAATTGAAATAGAAAATAATCGAGTTTTACTCAGGCGTTTTATAAGGGATTCGGGAAAATCTGGGGCTTGGATTGATAACACTCCAATCACCAGGGCGGACCTTGCCCAATTTTCATCTTTTTTAGTTGATATTCACGGCCAGCACGAGCATCAGTCTTTGATGAAAGTTTCTGAACATCGTAAATTCCTTGATGCGAGAGCCGGCATTACAGAAGAAGTTGAAAATTTTAAAGGCATGTATTCTCAACTGGTCGCAAAAAGAAAAATCTTGAATGAATATTCTCTATCAGATAGTGAACGCCTTCGTAAAATTGATATGATGAATTTTGCGGTAAAAGAAATTTCTGAAGCAAAATTGAAGGCAAATGAAGATAGCGAATTGGAAGATGAACAATCCCGCCTCTTGTCTTACGAAAAAATCTATTCTGATGCGGATTCAATCAACCAGGCTTTAGACGGCTCTGAAAATTCTATTATTTCAGTTTTGAAAAAAATAAAAAGGGATTCTGCCCACATTGCCGAAATGGACAAGTCAATTTCAAATTTGGACCAAAGGCTTGAATCTGCTTTTTATGAATTATCAGATATTGCTGATGAATTTTCCACCTATCAAAATAAACTGGTTTACGATCCTGCCAGGTTGCAGGCGGTCGAAGATAGACTTTCTTTGATTTACAGCCTCAAAAAAAAATATGCTTCATCAGTAAATGCTCCTTTGTCCGAAGTTTTGGATTATTTTGATAAGGCCCAAAAATTCCTTGAAGAAAATGGGGACGGCAACAACGTAAAAGAAAAACTTGAAGCCGAAATCAAAAATCTGGAAAAACAGGTTCTTGCCCTTGCCGAAAAATTGTCAAAGGCTAGAAAAGATACTGCAACCGTGTTAAATGGTGAAGTGAACGAAATCCTTTCGCATTTGGGAATGAGTGGCACTAAGTTTGAGGTGTCAATCACTCAGAAAAATGCTACGGATATCGAACAGATTTGCGGACCTTACGGGAAAGACAATATCGAATTTTTAATCAGTGCAAATCCTGGAAATCCTTTGTTGCCGCTTGCAAAAATTGCGTCTGGTGGTGAATTGTCGCGGGTTATGCTTGCCCTCAAAACTATTTTTGCCCAAACAGATTCTGTCGAAACTTTGATTTTTGATGAAATTGATACTGGAATTGGTGGCGAAGTTGCAGTTGCAGTTGGGGCTCATCTGAAAAAACTGGCTCAAAATCGCCAGATTTTCTGTATTACCCACCTAGCGAGCATCGCAGTTTATGCCGATAATCAGATTAAGATTGAAAAAAGTGTTTCTGGCGAAATTACGTCTTCTAATGTGTATGTCGTTGAAGGGGAGGCTAGGGTAAAAGAAATTGCCCGTATGCTTTCCGGAGATTCTGATACGGAACAGTCTTTGCAGCATGCCAGAACTCTGCTTTCCAAGTATAGCAATTTTTAATAGGGGTGACTGATGTCAAAAATTTCGGAGGAAACTAGGCTTCATTTTAGCGAAGCCGTACAGCCTTATAAGGTCAAAATTACAGCAACTCTTGCAAAAGAAAAGACCATGTTGAATGGAATGCACGAAGGTGATATTGATTATGAAAATAAGAAAATCCTTTTGAGCGAAGACATGATTTATGTTGCATCTTTGTATATGGCTCAAAACAGTCTTTCTTTGAAATTGATGGAAGTAAAAAATAATGACGCCTTGAACGATGCCCGTAAAATTTTGTACAAGGCAATTATTTACCTGGAAGAAGTTGTGACAGACAAAATCGACATTCCTTATTCTGATTTAACCGACAATCTGGAAAAAATCCATAATCTTCCTATTGCTAGAAGATATATTTTGGTTAGAAAATTGGGCCTTGCAATCAATCTTTTAAAAGATGCTTTTGGTGATAACAGTAAATGGCGGTGGTCTTTTGTTGAACTGGAAGGGCGTTTTACGACAGTTGCCAAAAATCTGATTGATATGAAAGCTTGTGTAAAGGATTATTTTGACCCTCGTGCCAAAGATTACGAAACAACAGTTTTATATATTCGAATGATTACAAAATTGTTAAATGATTCTGCGACCGCCTACCGTGATAAATACGAAACTTCTACCCGCCGTATTGATGATATGCGTAATGGAATAAAATATTTATTAGCACTTAGAAAATTGAATATTGCCATCGGAAATTCTGGCCAGGCCGAAGAAATTAAGAAAAAGGCAGTCGTTTGGAAAGATAAAATGGATGCAGACCACAAGGCTGGTCTTAGCAATTAGAAAAATGGAAAAAAATCTCGCATTAAAAATCTTTGAAGGATTTTCTATTCAGAGGTGGAATGATTTAATCCGCCCTTTTGATTTAGTAGAAATGGATAAAGCCGGCGAAAAAATGGTTCTGGCTTACATAATCGGAAAATACGAAGAAAAAAAAGGTCATCAGATTGATTGGAATTGGATGATTTATGCTTCTTTGTTTGATTTGCTAAGAAAAATCTCCCTTTGTGATATAAAAGCTCCGGTTCAGCAAATGTTGAAACGCGAATTTCCTGATGAATATATGAGGCTGAATGAATGGGTCTTAAATCAATATAAGGCCCTTATTCCTGACAGCAAATTATTTTCTGATTTTACGATTTACGTCGGTCAAAAAGCCGGGACTTTCCCTTTGCCGGAAGAATTAAAACGGACTTTGATGGTCTACAGTGCAGCCCACAAATATTCCACAATTCGCGAACTGGAAATGCTTTCTGTTGTGAATGAAGCGGAGCGACTTTCTGCCATAAAATCTTCTTTGGAAAAAGAAATCCAGCAGTACCTTGAGTTGGAAGGCCTGCAAAAACTGATGACCCACCAAAAAGAGTTTGATTTTCTTTTGAAAATTGAACAATTGCGTTTTCAGACCCGGTGGAATCAAACCCCTCGCGTCCCTGCCACTTCCGTCCTGGGCCATTGTTTTTACGTTGCCATTATGACCCTGCTTTTGGGCCGGGAATCAAATCCCAAAATGTGCAAAAATCGGGTTTTTAATAACTTTTTTTGTGCTTTGTTTCATGATTTGCCGGAATCAGTCACCAGGGATATTATTTCTCCTGTAAAACAGGCTACCGACGACCTGCCAAATATCGTAAAAAAGATTGAAGATGAAATTGTCCAGAAGGAACTTGTCCCTCTGATGGATCCGATTTATGTTGACCAGGTGATTTATTATACAAATGATGAATTTTCCAACAGAATTATAAAAAATGGCAGGGTAGAATGTGTTACCTGGGAAGATTTGAACGAAAAATATAATTCTGAAGAATATCAGCCTGTTGACGGCCGCCTTGTCCGCATTTGTGATCATTTTTCTGCCCTTATGGAAGCTGATATTTCCATAAAACACGGAATTACGTCCGAGCATCTTACAAAAGGTAGAAAATCAACTTTGGACCATTACAAAGAAGGCGAAATTATCAGCGGAATTAATGTAAATGAATTTTTCAGCAAAATTATTTTGTAAAATCATAAAATGACGCTTTTTCAGACTTACCACTAAAAATTTCAATTTTTAACGGTTTCCATAAAAGTTACTCGTTTTTTTGCCGATAATCAAATTATGATGAAGTTTCAAAGCAAAAAATCCATTAATTTTTTTACATTATTTTTTTTATTTTCTTTTGCAATTTTTCCAGATAGCAATTATAAGGTTGAAAAAGGCGATACCCTTTATTCTATAAGCCGAAAATATCAGATTACCGTGGCTGAATTGAGGGCCGCAAATAATTTATCAGAAACTGACGTGCTTAAAGCCGGGCAAAAATTAGTTATTCCAGATGCTGATATTGGAACGGCGGCTGCACTTTCCACAAGCAAAACTGGCACAACTTCGACCGCTGCCCCTGCCGAAAGTAAAAATACCGTAAAAACAACAGAAATTACCGTTCAAAAAGGCGATACTCTTTATTCCATCAGCAGAAAATATGGCCTTTCCGTCGCCGATTTACTGGCCCTGAATAATTTGGATTCTTCCGATGTGATAAAAGTTGGGCAAAAATTAAAAGTGAAGCAGGCTGATGCTTCTGGCGATGGAAAAAAATCCACAACAGAAGCATCATCATCAAAAACGTCTGACACAACAACTTCCCCTGTTACAATTTCTGTCACCGATAAAACTCCTGACACCAGAACCTATGGCTCAACCATTACTGCGGCCGCCGGAACAAAATGGCCTGTTTCAAATCCGAAAATTACCCAGGTAAAAGGCAAAATCTCCGGAGTCCAACTTTCCGCAAAAGAAAACGAAGCCGTTACCTGCATTCACGAAGGAACTGTAATGTACGTTGGAACTTACCGGGGCTTTGGCCAGGTCGTTTTTGTTCAATCTAAAACAGGCTTGATTTATGCCTACACAGGATTGGGCTCAGTAAAAGTGAAAAAAGGCGAATATGCGGTTTCTGGTGCGGAATTAGGAACCGCCGGCCTGGATTCAATTTCCGGAAAATCGCAAATCACATTTATGGTTTTCCAAAACGGCCAGCCGATTGACCCAGGAAAAGCCCCAAGAAGCTAATTTTTTGATTTTTAGGGGGAGCTTTAGCCACCTAGTCGCCTTCCGCGGC
>CAZGDL010000048.1:7597-12356 GCA_964525075.1 uncultured Treponema sp. | reverse complement strand
AGGGCAAAAATATGAATTTTTAAAAATTTTAGAAAAAAATTACATATTCATTCCGAATTTTTTTACCAGTTTTTCCTGCAAGCCTTTACACTCTTCAGGTTTTAATCCCAATTTCAAGGCAACATCCAGGTCATTCATGGATTTTTCATATTCACCCAGCTCATAATAAGCAATTGCCCGCCTAAAATTTGCATGAGCTTGAAATTCATTTATTTCCAGTGATTTTGTATAACAGTCGATAGCCTCTTTATATTTTTTCTGAATAGAATAAACAATTCCCTTGTAATAATAAGACCTAAAACCATTAGGATCTGCCTGAATACTCTGTTCAAAATCATCCAAAGCCTGGTCAAGTTTGTTCATGGCAAAATAAGCCATACCCCGGTGCTTTCTGATTACAGCGTTAATAGAATTCTGACCTTTTGGAACTGCTGCAATAATCTGGGTGTAAATATCCACCGCTTCCTGCAAACGCCCCTGGTTATGTGCTTCGATAGCCTTCAAAAGCATATCATCTATTGTTCCCTGAACAAATGGCGTTACCCGATTAATATCTTCTGCCTTAGGTTCAGGATTTTCATTCAGCAGATTATCAGCCTGACTGTAAAAAGAACGTCGCCTTATATCCAAAGCTTTTTGCAATTTATTTTGATAATCTCTGATTTCCTGGAAAGTAATATCTGCCAGTGTTAAAGAAGCATTTATGGAGGCAAGTTTTCGACGCAAAGGAATATCAAAGGGATTAAATTCTGTTTTGTAGATTAATTCGTGTTCAACTTCCGCCCAGGCATCCTGCAAAATTGTGCGAATTTGGATTTCACAGACAATTTCATCTGATATTGCCTTGAGCCCCTCATATTTGCCTTCAAGTTTTGGTTTAAATTCATCAGGAATTTTTACCAGCACATGAATTGATTCATAACCAAATTCACTGAATTTTTTTTCGGCACCTTTTACTTCAACTTCTTTTATTTCAAAAAGTTTTTTGATTTGTTCAAGACCAATATTAATATCTTCCAAAAATGCACAAATCATTCTGATTCCCATCATATCTGTAAGATAGATTAAATCGGTCTGACACTCTGCCTGCTTAGGCTTTAGCCTCAGGACTTTTTTATAATAAGAATCAAAAGATTTTACCCGGCTTTTGTAAGTCGGCTGGGCAGAAAGTTTTATGTTTTTTTGGAGTCTATCAACAACCTGCGACATTATTTCGTTGAAATAATCTCTGTAAGACTCATAGGTATTTCGGATTTGCTGTTTTGAAACTAATTCATTTGTGTTCATAGTTTATGATGATAAAGATGATAAAATTAAAAATGGTAAAAAAAACGCTTTGGAACTATAAGAGCTCCAAAGCGTTTTACACTAATCAGAAATTAATTATTCTGTAACTTCAGCAGATTCTTCTGATGAAGACTGTCCGTTAGAGTCAGAATCTGAACTCAAACTAGATGTGAATTCATCTTCAGAAGCCAACTTAGCCTTTTCAAGATAGCGGTTAACCTGTTTGTTACCGAATTTCTGCATTTCAGCATTCTGACGTGCATCTTCCTGTTTTCCAATGATTCCCCAAAGGTCTTCATCAGCAATATCACGATCACTTGTAAGAAGAGCTTTATCATAGATGATACTTACATCTTTGAAGTAACCAATAAAGTCACCACCAACGTGTGAAGCATCACGAGTAATCTGGAAACCTTCGAATTTTACGTAAGGAAGTCCACGTGGATAGATTGGATAAACACGGATTTCGCGGTTACGGATTTCAGAAAGGTACTGTGGATTGTTCCAGCGGAGTTCTTTCCAACCATCAAATCCGAGATAACCCATGAAATAACGTCTTTCAATTCCATCATTATCTGACATAAGAACATAAAGTCCGTGTGGATAGTTCATACCCATTGTAGTAACTTTGATTGATTTAACAGTTCCAACATTTTTTACAACACCGTAACCGTCTTCAAACAATGTTTTACCACTAGCCTTTTCTTCGTCTGTTGGTTCCTGACGTTCACCGTTATCATCAGCTTCTGCTAATGGTTCGTATGCAGGAATATCAAATGGAGGAACGATTTTGGCATTTGCATTTGAGTTCCAAGTTGGGAATACGATGCGAACACCCATTACGTTACTTCCAGCGAACGGAACATCTGCTTCACCTTTTACTGGTGCAGCAACAACCTGTGAATCAGCCAAACTTGATACTGTTTTTGCAGAAGAGTTCAACTGAACTTCCCATTCAGGAAGAGCCAATGATGTTTTCATAAGGTCTTTCTGATCTTCTGTAAATGTTGCGCCAGCACTAACTGAATAATCCATTACAGTGTGCTTGTTCTGTGTTGCATTTCCATTGTCATCAGACACGCAGTCAGCATCCAGAAGTGTAAAATCGATGAGCATACTTTCGTCTGCGAAAGCAACGCCACCAACAAGCAGCATAGCAGCTGCAAATAAACCAAAAGTCTTCTTCATTTTTGAAGCTCCTTTTATTCTAATTCGATGTAGCCTTGTATTGGAATAATTATCCAATAAGTGGCCCATTTTGTCAACGATTTTAATTTCAGAGATACCTCTAAAAATTGCAATTTTTAGAAATCTCCATTTTCAAAATCCTCTTAAAAAAAAGTTAATTTTTAGAAGATTCTTCAAAAGCCATTTTCCCATTTACGAAAATTTCAATTTCGTGAATTTTTGGAAAATTCTTTTTTATATTTTTTTCCAGCAAGTCCATGCCAGATTTTATATTAATAACGCCCTCCCCCATATTAATTAAATCTGAAGAAAGATTGAGATACAAAACATGATCTCTTTGAAAACAAGATAAAACTTTTGTACCAGGTGTAAATAAATTTTTTGTTCTTTCAACGGTGGAACCAAGCAAAAGTTCGTCAATATATAAATTTACAGGTCCCTGGACTGGATTTTTATTCAAATTACGGTATTCAACAATAAATTCGCCTGTATCAGCTGATGGAAAAATGAAAATTCTTCTAGACGTATCCTTTGAAATGGTGAAAAAAATCAGAGAAATCAGCAAAGAAACAAGAAAAACAATGGAAAGGATTGTTATGGGGAGTATTTTTTTTGAAAAAAGGTCTTTAAATTTTATCATTTTACTGAAGTAAATCCTTGTGAACGCTCAAAATGTGTCACGAACGCAGCGATGCCATTATATATTCCCAAGGTAGCCTTTTTCAAGTATTTATCATCATTAAGAAGTAAGGCTTCTTTTTGGTTGGAAACAAATCCTAGTTCTATCAAAACTGCCGGCATATTAGAATTTTTTACGACAAACCATTCTTCGGCACGAATTCCTCGGGCGGTGGAATCTTTGCCAATCTGAGCCTGTAATCCGTCCATAATAAATCTAGCAATCATAATGCTTTCGGTCGTGTATTCTTCTTCCAGCATAGAATTCATAATTGTAAAAAGATTTTTATCATTATCAGCAGCAGATTTATCCAAAACTGTACGGCGATAACCTGGAGACAAATACCAGACTTCATATCCTGATGATGATTTATTTAACGAAGAATTTACGTGAATTGAAATAAAAAGCACAGCTTCGTTTTCTGCAACTTTTACGTTATTTGCAATATCAGTTCTTTCGCTCAAAGAAAGGAAAACATCGGTGCTACGGGTAAGAATGATTTGTTTTTGCGGATAGGCGGTGTGAAGACGGTCATAAAGCATTTTTGCAACTTTAAGATTTATGTCTTTTTCTTTGATTGTTACGCTTTTTCCGTCAATCGTGTAAGTTTTTAAAGCACCTGGGTCTTTGCCACCATGACCGGCGTCAATCAAAATTGCCCCTACTTTAAAAGGCAGTTCTGATTTTTGATTAAAAAATTCTTCTGCATCAGAAAGAAATTTATTTGAAACCAAAATCTGATTATTTTTTAGTTCTGGGGCATCTGTAATCATCATTTTGAGGCTATCTAAAAGAACAATTTCTTCGCCATTTCTAAAAGAAAGCTGATGACCGTTTTTTTCGATAAGTCCACATTCGGACAGAGAATCCCAGTAAAATGTCATTCCTGAAGCCTTACTTTTTTCGGTAAGAGAAATGTCATTTGCGGAAAATGCAAAAGTAATTGAGAAAATAGAAAAAATTAATATTGTAAAAAGTCGTTTTTTCATAAAATTCCTTTTTTAGCACAATTTTAAGCAGATTTTATCCCAAATTTGAATCTGAAAGATAAACCGCTGCCTGTAAACCGCCCCTCACAAGGGCTGACCAGAATTTTTTTGCATCCAAAGGAGGATGTTTTTTTCTGAGTATATCAAATTTTTGGGCGGTAGTTTTGATTGTGTTGTAATTCCAATCCATTTTATCTTTATATTCGGCTGAAGTTAAGATTTCCGGGATATAATCGCTGACTTTTTGGTCGGCAGGAATTCTTCCTGTGATTGTTGATAAATGGTCAGCGGAAAGTTTTCCAAAAGCTGATGGAGGAAAATCCTCTTCATCATCCTGGGTAAGGCCTGCCAGGTAGTCATCAGTTGACTTTGTGTTAGGTTTAAGGGTGATAAAAATGTTGGAAACAGCATCTTGGGCTGCCTGAATTGCAATGTCGCGGTTATGGCTGACTGCAATTATATTTCCGCATTTTTCGACATTGTTTCGGGGAAAATCGACTTTTCCACCAATTGTCACCGTGGCTCTAGGCAGAGTGTCAAAAACGGCTTTATCAGTATATTCTGTGATATTTTCGATGTATTCGACTGTGCCGGGAATGCTCATCCAGGCTCTTTC
>CAZGDL010000048.1:5077-7497 GCA_964525075.1 uncultured Treponema sp. | reverse complement strand
ACTCCAGGGGTGGCAGTTTTCACACCAGGGCTGGCAATTTTTCCGCAAAGTTCTGACGGTAAAAAATCCACTCTTTGGCGATTTTTGATAAGCAAATCTGGTTCTTTTCCAGCAGCAATTTTCAAGGCTTCTTTTGTAAGGTTCAAATCGGAAGCGTAAGGATAAGTCCAGCCTGACATATACCCGCCGGAAAGTCTGCCGGCAATCTCACCAATCATAGGGCCCTTCTTGGTAAATTTTATATCAGCTTTGGCAGCCCCACAGGTAAGGCCCAGGGATTTTGCTCCAAGAGCAAAAACGGAAATCAGCTGGTCGTGGGTATTTTTGTCCAAAATGGCAGGCATGGTGTGGCCAACTTCTATAAAGTAAGGAGGATAATGGATATGACGGATTGCAAAACCTGTTACGGTAAAAGTTCCATTGTAAACCAGGGCGTCAATCGAAAATTCCGGGCCGTCCATGTATTCTTCTACGATTGCAAAACCAGACCTTGAAACCTGGGTGGCAATTTGCAGGGCCGGAAGAAATTCTTTTTCAGACCGAACCATACGACAGCCACGGGCCCCCATATTATCAACAGGCTTAACGACAAAAGGAAAATCCATTTTTTCCAGGCATTTTGCAAGGAGATTTTCGTTTAAATCCTCTTTTCCTACTTTTATAAAAGCAGGTGACGGCACTCCACTTTCCAAAAAACACTGGCGCATTTGAGTTTTGACGCTGGCGTTCGTAGCAGCCTGGTAAGAATGACCTGGTAATCCTAATTTTTCGCAAACATAGGAAACGCTTGCCGAGAAATCTGTTCCGGCAGTAAAAACAGCTGCAAGCCCGTCAGGGGAATTTTTGAGTTCCTGGGCGTAAGCCAAAATCCCATCTTTATCTTTTAAATCAATTTTTCTAAAAGTATCGGCAAAAGGAATAGCAACCGCCTTATCATCAGCATCAATTACACAAACAGTGTAGCCCTCTTCCTTTGCACTCAAAATTGCAGGCTTTTGCATAAGGCCCGCACCTAAAATCAAAATATTCATTTTCTAGCTCCAAATTTTCTTGCAATAAATTTCCATTGTGTCACCAAGATTTCGAGTTTTGCTCAAATTATCAACAAATTTCCACTTTAGAGAGCCTGGCTGGGCATTTGTTTTTTTGATAATAGGGAAACGTTCTGGGTGGTGACCGGTTGAAACAATTTTTACGACTTTAAAACCATATTTTTCCAAAACCTTATTTGCCCCTGTCGCTTCCCAAACAGAATAATGGTCGGATGGACTGATTGAATAAAAATGGTCTTTATCACTTTTGGCAGAAATTCCCTGGCCGGACGGGGTTGAAAAGGCGAAAATTCCGCCAGTTTTTACGATTTTGCTTACTTTTGTAAGGACCGAATCCAAATCCTTAAAATGCTCGATTACATACCACATGGTAACCAGGTCAAATTGGGAAATTCCAAATTCTTCCTCGGTATTTATTGAAGGAAATGCGGAAACGGTTGCTGGGAATTTCAATTTATTTTGGACGTAGGAAACGGCGTCATCAGAAATATCAGTTCCAAAAGGATTTATTTTGTAGTCAAAAGCGGCAGACAAAAAAGGTCCATAAGCACAACCAATATCAAGGAGATTTTTTTCCTGGAGATTTCCACAAATCGCTTTGATGTGGTCTAGACGGCGGAAGCCCTGTTTTTTGATAGATTCAAAATCTTCTTCGTAAGTTTTGCCATACTGTTTTTTATAATCTTCAAAAAAATAGGATTTTTGATATTTTTTATCTTCTTCGATTGTGAATGACATATAAACAAGACCGCAAGTCTGGCAACGGCGGTAAGTTCTGCTGGCATTTCTAGAAACAATTTCATCGGGATTTTGCTGGAATTTTCCACAAACAGGACACAAAAGGCGTTTTCCACCAGCAAGACTGCAAATAAAATCTGAAAGATTTCCCTGGTCGGCACTAACCGGCAGTTTTGGATAGATATTTCCGGATTTTATGGCGTCTGAAATAGCATTTTTAATAGAATCTTCGCTGATATTTTTTTCGGCAAGATATGCAAAATGATATTTTTGGGCAAGATTTACGTGCAATTTGGAAGTTGGAAGGAGGATCACTCCGCAACCTGCATAGGTGGCTTCAAAAGCAGTCAATCCATAGTGGGTAAAAACTAAATCGTATTTGTAGAGCTGATTTTTGAGATTTTTTATCGGCTTTACGATTTCAAGGTTTGTTTCAGCATTATTATTGTAATCACCAGAAAAAACTGCGGTAATTTTTGTCTGAGGATAAAGTTTTGCTAAAGTTTTGGCGGTTGGCAAAGTAAGGCCAGCGGGATCTTCACCTCCCAGGCAAATTAATATAGTAGAAAAAGGAGGATTTTTTGGAGGCTCGATTTTTTCATCACCAGGAGAGTGGCAATCACCTTGCGG
>CAZGDL010000048.1:0-4977 GCA_964525075.1 uncultured Treponema sp. | reverse complement strand
CAATCACCTTGCGGTTTTTCATTCACCTGGGGGCGGACATTTTCCGGCTTTTCAATAAAACTGGAATCAAACTTATTAGCTTTTCTTTCAGTTTTATACGAAGGGATAATATCAAGAAGATAATCACAATAATCAGAAAAATCAGAACCATCATCAATAGAAATGAGGGCTTTTGCCTGGGCGTAAGATTGGGCTTCAGTTTTGGACAATTCAAAATTATCCGTAACAATAATAGGCGAAAATGTCTGATCCGGCAGGAGATTTATGATTTGCGATTTTTTCAGGCCTTTTTCGAGATATTCCAAAATGACACTGTCGGTTTCTTCCAAAGTTTTATCGGCTGGAATGTAGACAAAAAAAGGCTTTTCGCTTGCCAGGGTTAGGCAACGGCGGAGGTGGCCTGTGCCATGACCTTTTGCAACAGAAGGAACAAGAATAACAGGATTTTGGATTTGCTTTTGAACACATGCGTCAATAATCTGCTGGCTCTGGTAAGGGGCATTTTCTAGCCCCAAATAATCTACAATGGAAGTTGCCCTAAGATAATCAGAAAAAGTGTCGATTGTAGTTCTGTAATCAGGAAAATTATACTTTCGGGGAGCAGGTATAAAATCACAAATATATTTATCTTTATGATTGTAAAGGGCCGGCCCTACATGCTCATGATCATAAGGGTCAGATGTCTGCAAAATGGCAGATTTTAATGAGTCTGCAGAAAAAATCTCAACTCCGCTACCGTGTGGCAGTCCCGAAAAAGTCAAATAATCACAATGATTTTTGCCTTTATTTTTTTCTTCAAATAACTCTACGGACTCTTCGGCTGCTTCATAAAACAAAAAAGGATTGTCGGCAGTCGCCCGGATTACAGTTTTACAATTTACGGTATTTAATAAATCTACAAAACGTTTGAGAACATCATTTAAATCTCCAGCAAAACATTCAAAATCATTTTCCTGGCAAATCGGAAGCAAATGGTCGTAAGAATCAAAATCTGTCGCTACAAAATAACGGTCGGCTTTAACTTTGTGCATGGAAGAAAGCGCCCATGAAAGGATTGGCTTTCCGCCAAGTTCCATCAAAGCCTTGCCAGGCAATCTTGTTGAGGATAAACGACACTGAACTATTACAATCCTATTAGTTTTCATTATTTGCTTCCTTTATTTTGACCAATTTATTTTGTCCAATTTTCGATAAAAGTTTGCAAGTCCATTTTGAAGCGGAATTTATTTTTTTCTACCCATTTTCGAGCTTCTTTAAACTGCCGCCTTGCTTCTAAATATCCGCATGAAGATCTGATAAGAAAAATCAAAAATGAAGATTTTTTAATATAGCCCTGCTCCATTTTGATTTTTGGTAATTCATTTTTAAGATAATAGCGAAGATAATCTAGATTAATTGTACGGTCTTCAACTGGGGCCTCGTCGATATAGGAAAATTGAATTAAAGACGTAAGCCTTGTTTCTTCTCCCCAGAGCCAGGAACGGAGAGCTAGGTCAAGATTTTGCCAGTAAGGTGAAGAAATGGTCCAGTCAAAACCGCCCAGGGAAATAAATTTTTCGCGGTTGTAAAGAGCTATGTAATCAAAAGGATAAAGGGTTTTTGTGCCGTCAGTCATTGCAGTTGATGCTTCTACAACAAAATGCGTTTTTTCTGCTGATGGACTGAAAGTGCAGTAAAGTTCTGATTTATTTTTATTAAAAAGTCTTGGAACCAGGCAGTAAATTCCTGTTTCGGTAAGTTTTTTTGCCAAGTGCTGCAAAATCACTCCGGATGGAATATTTAAAGTATCACGAATTACTAAAACATATTCAGAATCAAGTTCCGCCATAGCAATATTAATAAGTTCGCCATCAGAAGTTTTTTCTAAAGGAACTATAAATTTTACTGAAGGAAATTTTTTGGACATTTCGTCGATGGTCGAATTTGTAGGGTCGTGTTCAATAGAAACAATTGATTTAAAATTACAGAGCAAGAGATTTTCAAAAACGTGGACTTTAAAATGACTGCCACTAGAATTCAATAAAATGACGGAGATATTTAAAGCGTCCGCTCTAGTGTTCGGCTTGCCACCAATAAGAGTTCTTGAGATTTGGTGTTGGTTAAAAGTTGTAGGTATAATTTTCATCGCATCTCTCGCATTTATTTTTATATTGCTGATTTATTTGTTCCTGCAAAATTCCGTCGGTTTTGTGCCAGATTTTTTCCAGGCTTTCATTTTTGTCAAAAACATTTCCAATAATCCCAGACAAAACATGGGCGCGACAAAATGGAACATCGCCATTGGACAAAATTGTAAGGTCGCGGCGGAGGTGCCAGCAAGGATTTTTTTCCAAAGGAGATAAATCAGCTGGTTTGCAAGGAGGCAAAAGTCCGGCAAAATCATCATATTTTTGAATAATTAAATTTCCACCGCTAGAATTTGTTTTTTCATTCCAGTATCTGAAAAATCCTTCGAGTTCAGCTTCATTATCATTAATTCTGACAAACTGAGGATAAACAGAACCTGGAATTGCCCCCTGCAATTTGGAAATGGCAGCCACGGCTTTTGAAAAATCTTCGGGATTTGAGTCCTGGTGGAGTTTTGTATAAGTTTGGGCGGTAAATGAATCTATTGCCACAGCAATCATCACCTTGCCCCAACCGTTGGTCCTTGGCTCTGCATTTTGAACAATATTTTTTAATTTTGAGGCAAAATCATCAGTAACCAAAAGCCCATCAGTTTCCAAAAATACCGACAAAGATTTATAAGATAAAACTTTTTCAATCATTTTAAGGCAGTCTGGGTGGGTCAAAGGTTCGCCCCAGGCAGACAGGGAGATTACGGCATCTTCACTAAAATCAGCAATTTTATCCACCAAATCAGAAAATTTTTCGTAAGGCATAATGGCCGTAGCTGGAGCATTTTCTGGAGACAGATTAAATTTCTGTTGGTAGGCTTTTTTATATGGAAGATATGTATAATTTGACAAAACTTTATCAGCAATCTGAATATTGTAAAATCCAGGAATGGTTTTCAGGCAGCCCAAAGTCTGGCTGGCAATTTTTGATTTTTCATCGGCAGTAAGATTTTCGATTGACTGGGGATTTTCACTACCCCTTTCATTTTCACACCCAGGGGCTTTTTCTCTCTGGCTTTTCTGCAAAATCTCATCATAAAGAGCCTTGGTCTGCATAAAATTTTCTTTACGACCGCAATGAAAGGCAAAACGGTAAAGACGCCAATCGTGGGGAGCGAGTTCTGCTTCAACTTCAAAAGAATTTATATCACTTTCTATTAATTTTATAATGGAATCGCGGGCAAGGGGCAAATCCCCCTTATCCTTCTGGCTACTTTTTGAAAGACTGGCTAAAATTTTCAAAGTTCCGGCGTCAATAATTTCCGGAGTAAAGCCATAAGGATAACCATCTGCAAAAGTATACTCGGCTTTGTATTCAATGTGGGAATTAATCATTTTTTTGGTGAGATTTTCGTCCAAAAAAGGCAAATCATCATAAGAAAAAATCAAAAAATCAGCCTTTTTTTCATCTGCTTTTTGCACCATGAGGTCTAAAAGTTGGGAAAGAGAATTTGCTTCCAGATGGCAAAGGTCAAAACCAATTTTTTCGGCCCATTTTTGGGAAATTTCCCTGGCAGATTGTCCTGAAAAAACTTTTTTATCAGCATATTTAGAATTTTTATCGTTAAAAAAAATAATTAAACCTTTCATCGTTTTTTTTATCGGCTAAAAAATAGAATATTTTACTATTAATTTTTTTGGCTTCCCTATATTATTGTGTCATGGCTCAAGATTTTTTTTCTGCTGACACGGTTTTTACAGTTTCGCAAATCACTGAATATATAAAAGGGATTTTGGAAAACTCTTTCCGTTTTTTGACGATTGAAGGGGAAATTTCTAACTGGCGGCCAAGTGCAGCGGGACACATTTATTTTACCCTAAAAGATAACAATGCCCAAATTAAGGCTGTGATTTTCAGGGGAGCGGCTTCAAAATTGGCTTTTCGTCCAAAAGATGGAGATAAAGTTCAGTGTAGCGGTAGTATTTCGGTTTACGCCCCCCAGGGGAATTATCAGATTATTGTAAATAAGATGGAACTTGCGGGTTCTGGAAATATTTTACAAATGCTGGAAGACCGCAAACGCAAACTTGCCGCAGAAGGGCTTTTTGATTCTGATAAAAAACGTCCCCTTCCACTTTTTCCAAAAACTATTGGCGTTGTAACAAGTCCGACCGGGGCTGCCATTCGCGATATTATTAATGTTTCTAAGCGAAGAAATCCCGGAATAAATATCACGGTTCTGCCGGCCATTGTTCAGGGTCAAGGGGCGGCTGAAACTATCATAAAAATGATAGAAATTGCCAATTTTTATAACTTGTGTGATATTTTGATTATTGGGCGTGGAGGTGGTTCCCTCGAAGACCTTTTACCTTTTAGTGAAGAAGCCGTGGTAAGGGCGGTGGCTGCGTCAAAAATTCCGACAATCAGTGCGGTTGGGCACGAAATTGACTGGGCTATTTGTGATTATGCGGCCGATAAAAGGGCACCGACCCCTTCCGCTGCGGCAGAAATGGCTGTTCCACTTTTAGCAGACATTCAGCAGAATGTTCACGCCTGCAAAGATGATTTGTACAATTCTATAAAACAAAAACTGGATAAAACCCGGCTGATGATAAAATCATTTAATCCGGAAAATCTGGAAGTAAGATTTAGGACTATCCAGCAGCCTTTACTAAACCGCTACGCAAATGCAAAAGAAGCTTTAGTAAAAAATATGCAGGAGCGGATTAAAGATTTAAGGACGAAAATTACCCAGAAAAAAACAATTTTGGAAAATGCAAGTCCTGAGACAATCTTAAAACGAGGTTATTCTATGGTGACCGATTCAAATGGTCAGGTTATCAGAAATGCAAATCAAGTTGAAAGTGGTTGCGAAATCATCATAAAACCGGCGGAAGGTAAAATTTCTGCGGTGGTAAA
>CAZGDL010000047.1:0-12607 GCA_964525075.1 uncultured Treponema sp. | reverse complement strand
GAAAAAAGCATGGAACCCGTTCCCGGGTCGATGTAAAGCAGGTAATTAGTCATTTTTATTTTGTAAACTCCTTTTTTATTTCTTCTTCTGATAATTTTTTCCAATTTGAATCAATGTAAATATTGTCTTTTACATAACTCCACTGGTTGTCATTTATTTTAAATTGGGTATGCCTTCTGTTTAAAGTACTTTCTGCATCTCCCATTGTAATTTTTGTATATTTTGCTTTGTCATTAACTTTTAAGTTATTACCGGTAAAAGGATTTTTAGGGTTTGCAATCAGATTTTCCAATGCAATAGACGGAGTATCTGCATTTGTCATAAAAGAGTCATCAACTTTTAAGTTTCCTTTGTCATTAAAATCTTTTACCAGTAAAGTTGCTATAACCTGTTCTTTTTTCAGACCTCCAATATCGTGTTCGTTAAATAAGTTTGATTCAACTTCCATGCCATGGTCGGAAACTATAATTATTCTTGTATTATCATATACATTATTTTCTTTTAGATAGGTAAGAAATCTAGAATAATTTTTGAAAAGACTTATCATTGTTGTTTTAGCTTCATCAGATGGTTGGTCTGATTTTTTTTCATTTTTTAAGGAATTTTCAGGAAGATAGAGTGGTGGTTCAAGTTTTATAGGGTCGTGAACCATTTCATTATCAATTAAGATAAAAGAACTTTTTTCATTTGTAAAATCTGTTAAATCATTAAAATAATAAACTGGTGTGTAGTTGTTTATAAATCTTTCTGTTTGACTTAAAGAATACTCCATAGAATTCCAGTAACTGTCATGATAAACGATTTTCCTTAAAACAGGTGGAACAATCTTAAATAGCCCGAACCAGAACATATTTCTTTTGATTTCAATTGCAGTATGTTTTTTATGTTCTATGTTTTTTTCTGAATACCACAAATCAGAATATACTCCGTGAGTATTTATGTGCCTAACAAAGGGATAATTGTCATACATCTGTGAAACAGGTGCTTCAAGGTAGTTTTCATAAGGAAGATTTGAAACAGTTACATCAAAACCTATTTTATTAAATAAAATTGGCATGGTTAAAAGTGCCTGATTGTGCTTTTCCTGCAGAGTCTGATCTGTTCTTTTGTTGATTTCAAAAGGAGTATAATCGTAACCTCCGAAAATTCCCGGTGAGCCGACCATCGTTAGGTGTCCGAAAGATGTCGTATTTGGATAGAAAGTAAAACCTTCAAAAGTTTCTTTAATATCAGGAAAATTCTCAAATATTTCTGATATGTAAGGCATAAAACATCTATCCTGCATTATGACAATTACATTTTTTTTGTCTTTTGATAAATGATAAATCGGCTCAATAGAAGTTTTAAGCTTTGGCTCTTCAAGGTTTGTATAAGTTTTGTTGATGTTCGTAATATTTATAAATGAAAATAATGTTAAGACTGTTGCAAAAATATAATTAATTTTATTTAAAATTTTTGGAAACTTGTTCAGCAAAAAGATGACTAAAATTGCTACTGCAATAAGAATAATCAGATTTAGTAGAAATTCCCATTTTCCCGGTAAAAAAGTCTGGTCTGTCATGAATTTTAGATTTTTTTCAAGTGGACCATATTTTCCAGAAAATAAAAATGTATTTATCAGACTAAAAAATAAAACAAGTGGGAAAATAAGTGCCATAACTTTTTTTGTTTTTTTCCCAAACAAAAAATAGAGACAGCATGGCCATAAAACAAATAAACCTAAAGCCTGAAATAAAGGGGAATATATAAATACATAAGGCGATTTATAGTTATCCACATAGCAGAAATTGTCTGCTTCCGATGAAATGAGCATGGAAGGAATTACAAGCCCGATTATAATGGCAATTGTTATTGCAGAAATAAAAAAGATTTTGAACTCCAAATTGGAGTCATTTTCGAGGAACTTAAAATTGCTAGTAAAAAACTTATCCAGTAATTTTATTAAGAATGGAATTAAAGGTATAAAAATACCACAAAAAATTAAAAGTAATTTAATTTTAAATTTCTGTGAAGAAAGTATTGTAAATGGCAAAATAATAAGTAAAACAGCTGCAATACATGAAATTATGTAAAGTACTTTTTTAGGATTTTTAATTTTGTAGAAAACATTTTTCAGTAATGAAAAAATATTATTCATAGTCCAATATATAACAAGCCCTGATGGCGAATTGTATAATAAAATTAAAAATACTAAAGCACACCCATAAATTTGGATTTTTTCTTTAAAATCGTGTCCTTTTGAATAAATTGCCCCTGAAATACAGTTAATTAAGGTCATTGCAATTGGCAAAACATTTATAGCAAAGTTTCCAATTTTAAATGTTTCATCAGGAAGTCCAAAATCTTTAATAAATAAAAATGAATAACCGTGAAGTAAATCTAGTTTTGAAAGATATGTATATGCAGCAATAAAAAAAGGAATCTGGATTAATAAACTGAAAGATGAGCGTAGAGCCATTAAAGGGTGATATTGATTCTGTTTATAGTAAGTCTGGAGAATCATAAATTGTTCATCACCTTTAAAAACAGATTTTATTCTTGTGATTCCAGGTTTTAACTTGATTTGTATCTGTCTTTCTGTTTCCTGCCATTTTTCTGCAATCATGTACAAAGGCAGACATAACAGTGTGACAATAAAACTTACACCAACTATTGCAATGCCTATGTTATCAAAAATTTCATAAAAAAGTAAAAAAAATGTTTCTATTATGGAATAAATTGGTTGAATGATTAACAGAAAAAGAATATTTGCGAATGTCATTTATCTTACTTCTCTCCAGTTTTCGCTAGCAAAAATATTATCCTTTACCCTGTACCAGCTTGAATCTTTTACAGTGAAGATATTAGAAGAACTGCTTTGATATGGCATAAAAATATCATCAGTTGTTACAAAAACTCCATCAACTTTTGAGTTTTCGTTTGTAAAATCTTTGAGCGTAAAAGGATTTTTTGGATTTTCAACTAAATCTTTTACGGCTATGTAAGGTGTGTCTGCATTTGTCATAAAAGAATCATCAGTTTTTAAATCTCCTGTGGAATTAAAGTCTTTTACCATCAAAAGTGGATTTAACTGGTCCTTTGCAAAACCATCAATATCAGCCTTATCAAAATTTTCATCTGCAGTTGGACCATAGCCAATTCCGTGGTCGGCAACTATGATAATTCTTGTGTTGTCATAAACTCCGTTTTCTTTTAAATATTCGAGCCAGTTTCCAAGAGATTCTAACGAGGCAGTATTTATATCGTAACCGGCCTTAGAATCTTCAAATTCAATTTTGTGATTAATTAAATTAAGACTGGAAATATTTTCGTTTGAGTGGGTGACTTCGTTTGTAATAATCATCAGACTGTCTTTTTCTGATGAAAAATCTGTAAGTTCTTTCATAAAATAAAGTTCAGAATACCAATCAATAAAGGAATCCATATCAGCAATATCTTCAGATGCCCAATAATTTCCCTTGTAGTAAACAATAGGCCTCAAAGCTGCAGGTGCTTCGCGGAATAAACTTACAAAAAATAAATTTCTGTTTACATTTTTTTGAATATTAGAATCATCATAAGATTCTATTTTTGTCTTAAAATCAGCGGTGTAACGGCCACTTAGTTTAACTCCTTCAATTTTGTCATAATCTTTCGTAAAAGACATATCAGAAACATAACTAAAATTTCCCCAAGATGTGTCAAACATAGACGCCGTAAAATCTGCCTGTTCTGTCAAAATGCGGGGCAGGGTCAAAAGGGCTTGATTGTGTTTATCTTTCAGACTTTCGTCCTTTCTCTTATTGATTTCGGCCGGGGTATATTCATAGCCTCCGTACAAGGCAGGACTTGCCATTAAAGTGTGGCCATTAAATGAAATAGTATTAGGATAATAAGTAAAACCCGAAAAAATAGATTTTAGGGAAGGATTATCATTTAAAATATGAGGAAGATATGAAGATTCTGCACGGTCAAGCATTAAAATTACAAGGTTTTTCCCATCTTTTGAAAAATGGAATTTCGGCGAAAAATCAGCTTCTTTTGGCTGGTTTTCCTGGGTTTTTACAAAGGCCTTATATTCTGATTTGATTTTTGAAATATTTACAATGCTGACGGCCGTAAGTCCAATGCAAGAAATCAAAACCAGATATTTTATGATTTTTTCTTTTTTGATTTTGTAAATGAAAAATGGAATAACAAAAATCACAAGCGAAACTAAAAGGTTTGTTAAGATAAAAACTTTTGTCTGACTTTCAATTCCACCAATAAATTTTAAGGTGATGTCCATTGAGCCGTAATTTCCGGCAAAAAGGAAAACATTGATTAATCCACAAAAAAAGAGGCTGGTGTAAAGGGTTGCGATTATTGTCTGGATTTTTTCTTTAAACAAAAAATAAATACAGGCTGTCCAGAAAATAAAAATCCCAAAACTTTGGAAAAATGGCGAAAACAAAAATGAAGTTGGACTTGTGTAAGCGCCTACATTTGAAAATTCTTGTACAGATGAAGAAATTAAAGATGATGGCAATACTAGCCCCGTAAGGAGAGTTAATCCGATTGAAGAAAATGCAAAAAGAGAAAATCTTTTTTTCTTATCAGAAAGAAATGATGACAGAGGATTTTCTAGAACCCAATTAACAGCTTTGATATATAAAGGAATTGCAGTCAATAGAAGCAGGGGAAGAGCAACGCAAAGGCGTTTTTTTGGACTTGCCCCACCATCATAAATAAAAAGAATAAATACAGCGGTGAAAATGGCTAGTCCACAAAAACAATAATACAAAACCCACAAAGGCTTTTTCATTTTGTAAAATAAATTTTTTATCAGACTGAAAACATTATTCATAGTCCAATAAAGAACCAGGCCAGACGGGCTGTTATACAAAATTACAAGGAAGAGGAGGGCCATTCCGTAAATCTGGGCTTTTTCTTTAAACGGAAAACCCTTGCAGTAAATTGCTCCGGCAATGATATTTATAAGGGTCATTGCAATTGGTAAAATGTTTATGGGCAGTTTTCCAATCGTAAAAATTGCGTCAGGCTGTCCCATATCTCTGATAAACAAAAATGACTGACCTTGCAGGGCCGGCAATTTAGAAAGACAAGAATAAGCTGCCATAAAAAAAGGAATCTGAATTAAAAGTCCAAAACTAGAACGCAGAGCCATCATAGGGTGATAATGATTTTGCTTGTAATATGTCGACAAAATCATATATTGTTCATCACCCTTGAAAACCGATTTAATTCTGTCAATGCCAGTCTTTAATTTTGCCTGAGTATCCCTTTCAACCTGCTGCCAATGTTCTGCTACAACATAAAGTGGCAGACAAAGCATTGTTACAGTAAAACTAACTCCAAGAATGGCAATTCCAGTGTTGCCAAAAAGTTTGTTAAACAAAAAATAAGCAATTTCGATTATTTGAACTAACGGATAAAGAATTATTGTGTAAAGAATTGTCGCAAAAGACATCGCTATCCCCTAAAAAATTAGTTATTTATTTTAACACTTTTAGGGACTTTTGTCAGTTGGGTAAAATTTTTGTAAAATTTTATGAGGAAACTCAGAACCGCCCTTCCTCTCCACATCACAAATCCTTTTTCAAAACCTCATAGAACTTTTTTGCCGCATTTTCGTAGGTGTAATAGTCCAGAACCTTTTGCGCTGGCTCCAGGCTTTCTTGCAGGATTTTTTCTAAATCTACATTCGGATCATCTGGATTTATATAGTGGGCAGTTTTGCCAAAAATTTCTGGCAGGCAGGTTGCATTTGAAATAACAATTTGAGCACCAGCAGAAAGGGCTTCCAGGGGCGGAATTCCAAAACCTTCGTAGTAGCTTGGGAAGATGAAGGCTTTACATTTTTGCATGAGGGCTTTTATCTGGCCGTCAGAAAGGTAGCCTAAGAGGTGGACGTTTTTTAGAGTTTCCAGGTTAGAAATGTCATCAGATTCATAGCCCGAAACAACCTTCCCACTGATTGCAAAAATTTCTTCAGGGTGATTTTTTGCATAACTAGCTATCCATTTTAGATTTTTTCTTTTTTGAAGACTGCCAAGTGTAAAATAAAATGATTTTTCATGTAAATTGGATTTTTCCAAAATTGAATTATCTGGTTGAATGTTTTTAAAGTGATCCCAACCGTTTGGAATTACAGCAATTTTATCTGGATCTATTTTGTATGTTTTTGCAATCTGATTTTTTGAAAATTCAGATACGGTCAGGACTTTTTTTGCATTTTTAGTAATGTTTTTGTAATTCAAAGAAGAATACAACCTTATCAGCCTATTTTTTTTGCCCTTAAAATCTTCCGGAAAAAGTTTTGGGTAAATATCATGAATAAAAGCAATCCCGCAATTTTTACCAAGAGGGGCAGTGTTGCTGAAATTTATTCCTGTAGCATGATTTTTTTTACATTCTTTTGCAAAATCAAAAAGATCCCATTTCGGAAAACTCGTTATAGGGTAATCAAGTTTTATGATTTTGATTTTTTGATATTGAGGGATAATTTTCGCATTTGAAGGAATAAGAATCCTAAAATCATCATCATCAGAAAGAATTTTGTCTAAACATTTACAGATTTCTAAAGAAAATCTTTCTATCCCTGTAAGGCTTCTGCATAAAAAATTTGGATTAATTAAAAATGTCATAATTTTCTTTTCCCCTGAAACAAGTTTTAAGCACATACGTCATTCCGAACTTGTTTCGGAATCTCTTTACAAAGGAGATGCTGAAATGAATTCAGCATGACGTAAATTAGTAAGTTCAGACATACGACTTTATCATGCTATGCTGAACTGTTACACTCCCTTTAAATATTCAAAAAAAGTTTTCGCTGCATTTTCGTAAGTATAATGTTCGAGAAGTTTTTCTGGAGATTCCACCGGCTCTTTCAAAAGTTCAGTTAAATCAACATTCGTATCATCAGGATTTATATAATGGGCGGTTTTGCCAAAAATTTCCGGCAAGCTGGCTGCATTTGAAATTACAACAGGAGCCCCAACCGAAAGAGCTTCCAGAGGCGGAATCCCAAAACCTTCATAATAACTTGGAAAAATAAAGGCTTTACATTTTGCCATCAGAGCTTTAACTTGACCGTCCGAAACATAGCCCAAAAAAATAACATTTTTAAGATTTTTTATGTTTTCCAATTCCTGGGGAATTAAAGATTCTAGGTTTTTCCCAGAAATTGCAAAAAGGTCATTCGGATTTGCCGCAGCATAATCTGCAATCCATTTTAAATTCTTGCGGGTAGAAAGACTTCCGAGTGTAAAATAAAAAGAATTTTTCAATTCTGTATGTTCATTGAAAATACTTTCATCAGCCTGAATATTTTTAAAATGATCCCAGCCATTTGGAATTACAGTGATTTTTTCGGGATTTATTTTGTAGGTTTTTGCAATTTGATTTTTACTGAATTCCGAAACCGTAAATAATTTTTTAGCCTTTTTTGCAGCAAAATAATAATTAAAACAAGAAATAGCCCTGACCTTTTTGTCTTTTGGAGATTTAAAATCCTGAGGATAAAGCTTGCAGTAAATATCATGAATAAAAAGATAGCCAGGAGCAAACAAAAGAGCTTCGTTAGAAAAATTTATGCCAACCAGGTGATTTTTTCTTACATAATTTGAAAAATCCAGCAAAGTCCATTTTAGATATGACGAAAGACTTTTTTCTGAATGAATTATTTTAATTTTTTTATAATTAGGAATAAATTTTGCATTTTGTGGAATGTAGATGGAGATAAAATCTTCTGGAACTAAGTTTTCAAGATGATTTAAAATTTCAATAGAAAAACGTTCTATTCCCGTAAGGTTTCTGCATAAAAAATTCCCATTAACAACGTATTTCATTTTACTTCCTTCGTGTTTTTCGAGCTTTTTATTATAAAGTATTTTCCATACGTTGCCTATAATTTGACTTTCTTGAAAAATAGCCTTATATCTTTTACAATCACAAAAGTTATGGACGTATCAATTATCATTGTAAATTATAATACGCGTGATTATTTAAAAAATTGTATTGAATCAATCCTAAAATATACCCAAAATATTGATTTTGAAATAATTGTAAGCGACAACGGAAGCACTGACGGTTCTTTAGAGATGATAAAAAGTGACTTTCCGCAAGTTATTTTGATTGAAAATAATGAAAATCTTGGTTTTGGAAAAGCAAATAATCGGGGATTAAAAGTTGCCAAAGGAAAATATATTTTTTACCTGAATAGTGACACGGTTTTGCTTAATAATGCAGTAAAAATATTTTTTGATTATTTTGAAGAAAATGGCCAAACTCAAAAAATTGGTGGCCTTGGAACCAATCTTTTAAATCCTGATATGACAACAGGATTTTCTTATGGTGAGATTTTTGGCGGAAACTGTAAATCTTTTTCTGACATTAAAAAAGATGTGTTTTTGTACGCTTTGAGAACCTGGAATAAATTTTTTAAAAGTCTTTTTGGCTACAAATTAAAAAAAATACAAAATAATCCTGTATGTGAAAAAAAAATAGGGAAGGTTGGCCATATTTTAGGAGCCGACCTTTTTGTAAAAAATGATGAAAATGCTTTTTTTGACGAAAACTTTTTTATGTACATGGAAGAAACTGATTTGGAATATCAGATGAGCAAAAAAGATCTTTCAATGTTTTTGATTGAAGGTCCTCAAATAATCCATTTTGGTGGAGTTGCCAGCAACAATATCGAATATGAAGTTCTGGACACAGCAAAATTTTCAAGAATAAATTATTTTATTTCCAGAGTTTATTTTTGTAAGAAAAACTTTTCAAAAGGTTTTGGACTTTTTTTTATAAAGTTTTTTACCCTGATAACCTGGCTAAATCCCCTGGTTTTTAGTAAAACGAAAAAATATATAGGGAAAATGCTGAAGATTTAAAGGTATTGAATGACGCATTTTTACGAGATGACTTTGAATATAAGGAGCCTCTAAAAATTGCAATTTTTAGAGGCAACTCTGAAAACGCGACGTTTTAATTCGTGCTATATCAACGAATTAAAACTCGCAGGCATCTCTGAAAAAGCATTGAAAATGATTTTTTAGAGATGCCCTCAAATGTTGCGTTTTCTTTAATGGAAAAACAACTCTACATATAAAAATTCAGGTTTATGAGTATAGATAATTAGAAAGAGTGTGGTGATTTTTTCAAAAAAGTTCCCTTCACCTTAAACAAAGCCATTCCGCCAATATTTTTTATAAAAACCAAAAGTCTTTTTATAAAAGAAGAATCCCATTTCAAATATTTATAATTTTTGAAACGATAGGTAATTGTGTAGGAAGTCTTATTTTCAAGTTCCTGATAGTATTTTATTGCTTTGTTGATATAAGTTTCCAGTTGGGAATTTTGATTATTTTTCAATATAAAATTGCAGGTTTGTATTTTTTTTTGTGAATCTTGTGATATTTCGTCAAAATTGTAGGAAGTTGGTTTTAATTCTTTTATAAAGGGACTTTTTAAATTATCCTGTGTGACATTATTTCCATGCTGCCTATATTTTAAAGTCGGCTTATCTACATATTTAATTCCATGATTTAAAGCTGCACAAATTGCAAAATACCAATCATGATATACAAAATATTCCGGAATAGGTAAATATTTTAATAAAAAATCTTTTTTACATAAAATACTTGCCCCTTGAACAAAATTGTGATGAATCAGATGTTTGATTTGCTCTTCTTTTGTTGTGGGAATGTTTTTTATTTTCATGGATTCTTTTAGGGTATAGCCTAAATTATTAAGATTTTTATCAGTAACAAAAGCATCACTGCAGACCAGGTCATAATCCTTCAGGTTATTAAAAAGACTTTCAACTTTATCTTCCAACCAAAAATCATCCTGGTCGCAAAATGCTACATATTGGCCTTTGCACAAAGTAATTGATTTTTCAAAGTTTTTCTTAAATCCTAAATTTTCTTCGTTTTTATAAAAGGAAATTTGCTTAAATTCCTTGGCAAACTCTTCTATAATTTTTACAGTGCTATCACTAGATTTATCATCACAAATTACAATTTCAATATTTTTATATGTTTGCTTCAATAAAGAATTGATTTGTTCTTTTATATATTTTTCACCATTATAAGTGGTCATTGCTATCGAAATTAATGGTAAATCAGTAGACATGTTTAACTCCAGTAAAAATATTACACTTCTGTGTGGGTGGTAGGTGTTCTTTTATTTATAAGGCTTGAACACGTTTGAATAAAGAAATCAGAACGCAGCAAGAACAATAAAAGTGCATATACTGAAATTCCTGAAAAAACAGCTGTTATTAGGCGTAGAATTATAGTTTTTATAAGATTTGTTATTAGGAATACTGTTATTCCCATTACAATAGCAGAGACCAGATAGATAAAAATTTCTTTTTTTAGTTTTAACCCATTAAGTCTTTTATGCAAAATTACAATATAAGCAATAAATATTACAAATTCAGTTAGAAGGGTGGCAAATGAAGCTCCTGCAGCATGATAGTTGGGAATAAATACTAAATTAAGTACGACGTCTAAAAAGGCAGAACAAATCATACAAATTAAATAAGTTTTATCCATTCCTAATGAAAGCATAACCTGACCACCTAAAAATCCAGAGCAGGAACTTAAAATTAAAAGTGGTGTCATAATTCTTGCTGATATTATGGCAGGTTTAAAATCATTACCACACATAATTTGGACAATATCGGGCATCAAAATATATAAGCCTACAGCCATTGGAATAGAAAAACAGAATATAAATTTAAAAGTCTTAGAAATTAAATTATTAATTTTATCGACTTCGTTTTCATTTTTGTAAATTGACAGTCTTGCAAATAAAACTGTAAATACGGCTGGAAATAAATCTCTTATCATTCTGATGATTTTAGAAGCTGCTGAATAATATCCAACTTCAATTTCTGTTGAAATAAATCCCAACATGGATGTATCCAAAATCGTAAATATGCTTACAGCTATTGTTGAGCCAAATAAAATTAGAATTGGCTTTATATGAACTTTAATATTTAACTTGGGAATATTTTTAAATGTAATGTATTTTCTGGCATGGATTAAATTTAATACATTAGAGCCTACATTGGAAAAAACGCCGATAGCTGCATATTTTATATAATCATCCTTTGTTTTTACAAATAAAAATAAAAGTATGATTGAAAAAAACTGAAATAAAATTGTCCTGATTGTAATGTACATATATTCTTCTAAAGCTGAATACAACCAGGAAATACCAAGTGTTGATAATAAAATAGTGGTAGAGCAGATAATTAAAAGAACTTTATAGTCACGGAATTTTGGAACCAAAAAAAGTGCTACAAAAAAAAGTAAATATGATACTACAGTTGAAACTAAATTTATAATTGATATTTCTATTACAAATTTTGATAGTAATGTTTTATTTTCTCTTACTTTTGCAGATTCTCTGATTGCATAAGTAGAAATTCCAAGGCTTGCAATAATACCGAAATATGAAATTATTGAATTTGCAAAATTTACTTTTCCAATACCGTCTGCACTTAAAATTCTTGATGCATAAGGGAAAGTAATCAGTGGAAAAATTAAGGACATTATTGTTTTTATGACATTTAAGGTTGCGTTTAATTTTAAAGATTTTTCCTTCATTATTTTCCTTCTATAACTCTATAACGGATTTAAATAAAGCAAATGCGTTTTCCCAGGTAAACTGTTTTATAAATGAATTTCCATTTTCGGCAAGTTTTATTCTTAAATCATTATCTTCAATCAGCCTTATTATATTTTGGGCAAGTTTTTCTACATCAAAGACAGGGGAAAGTAGACCCGTTTTTTCATCCTCTATCATCATTTTAAATCCACTTGTATCAGTGCAAACTGCACAAGCTCCGCATATCATGGCTTCCCCAACCGTTAAACCGAACCCTTCTAAGCTACTTGCCGCTACAAAAATTGAAGCATTATTATAAACCTTGTTATGATTTTCCTTATCTGGGCATCTGTAATAGGAAAACCATTCTGGAAGGTCTGGTTTTTCAGGGGTTCCAAACATAGTTACATGAAGTTCAGGGATTTTTTCTTTTACAATTTTTAAGGCATTTATAGAATCGATACAACGCTTTCTGTCATCTTTATGATAAAGCATTGCAATTTCATAAGGTTTTCGTTCCTTAATAGGTTTTGTGAGTTTAAAATATTCAAAATCAAAACCATTTGGAATGAGAGTTGCAGTTTCTCCTGTTTTTTCAACTTCTTTTAAAAGCCATGGTGCTATAACAATTTTTGTAAGAGGAAATTTATAGGAATTGTATACTTCGTCATCAGTTTTTCCATTCCATTTTTCAAAATCCTGAATAAAATAAACTTTATCTTTATTTGAAACAAAAGTAATTTTGTTCAGAGCATATGCGGTTTCAATAGCTGTTGCTACAATTTTAAAACCTTTTAACTGTTTTCTTAAAAAGAAATTATTCAATTTAAAAACGAAAACTTTTTTTACTTTTGAAGATAAATTAAACCATTCACCGGCTTTTAAACGCCCAGGTATTTTCCATTTTAATATAAAACCAAAATATCTTTTTAGGCGGAAAAAAATATTATTAGATGGTTTAGAAAAAATATCCTCACAAAAGGGGTAGATAAGCTTTACTTCGTAACCG
>CAZGDL010000046.1:6995-12789 GCA_964525075.1 uncultured Treponema sp. | reverse complement strand
AGGCTATGGAGCAGCTGCGAAGGCAACTTCAGTTGCCGAAGCAGAAGCCCGCAGGGGCACTATTTGTGCCCCGAGGACTTTGCAGCGAAAGCGGAACTGCGGAACAGCCGACGGCGGACAAGAAGTATTTTGTTTTTTTGCCTTGCAGGGTGGGGGGCAAAGAGACTTGGATACAGTAAAAAATGTCAGACTCTTTTTGTCCGCCGGACCGCCCAAATAATTGGACTTCTACTCCCCAAAAATCTCACTTCTATGCAAGATTCCTAAATCGTGGAGGTTTTCGATTAGGGCAAGATTTTCGTCAAAATGCTCTTTCAAATCAATGGTAAAGCGGTTCATCGAAAAATGTTGAAAGACAAAAACTTTTTTCCAATAATCAGGGGCAGTTTTTTGGTAAAGGGCCTTCAATTCGTCCCGATATTTTTCAAAAATGCCTTTGGCTTTTAATTCTGAATAGCCAACCAGCCACAATTCCGTTGGAAAAGAGTCATCACTGGCTCGGCACAAGTCTATGTGAAGTTTTCCGGTCTTTTCTGCCATCCAAATCTGGCTTTCGTCCAGCAGTCTGGTGATTTTTTGGCCACCCAATTTTGCAATTTTCTTTAGTTGGGTGGTTTTGGCACTGTGAATCGGCGTTTTGTTCAAAATAATGGCGTTTTTTCTAAAATCAATGCCTAGTTCAGGATTTTTCGCAAAATACCCCTGGGCAATTTTGCCGGCCTGGCCCACCAGATATTTGTTGTTTTTAGCAAGTTGTTCATCCTTGCCGGGGTTATCGCCAATCACAATTAGCTTTATCTGGTCATTTTTTGTGATTTCGTCCAAGGCCCGATTGTAAACTACTGGGGTTTCAAAAGGATAATCTGGCGTATTCGCCTCTTTTGCAACGATTTTTTGCAATTCCTTTAGTTCTGGCCCAGCTTTTGTCCAGACTTCAACTTGATTTCTTAGTTCTTCTTTAAAATCCGAAAAAATTTTCCATTGATTTTCTGTCATATTTCAAAATCCTTAAAATCCCCTTTGTGGGAGGTCAAAATCTTATGATTAACGTCATTCCGGACTCGATCCGGAATCTCATGAGATGCTGAAACAAGTTCAGCATGACGGTCTTGGAGTTCAATTGAGCACCCTTGGAATTCAATTGGACGTCTCTGGGGTCCAAGGTGACACCCTTGAAGTTCAATGTTACGCTCTCCCCAGAAATCCCCTTAATACGAGGCCAAAATCTTCCCTACCGCTTCCTGAATTTTCCTCATGGAAGAAGTCCCCGAAATGGCTGACTTTCTGATAAATCCAACATCATAATAGCCCAAAATATTTCCTGCCGTGTGAATGGCAAACTCACCTTTGTAAGGGCCATTTTCCAGGACGATTTGCGGAACAAGGCCAATTCCAAGCCCCAACTGGGCCAGGGCCAAAATAGCCTCATTTCCTTCTGTTTCGGCGGCAATTATTGGCTTGACGTTTCGCGATTTAATCCATTTATCAAAACGTGACCGAGCCAAGCCTGTTTTGGGCAAAACTAGGGGAACTGTGGACAAAATATCCTGGGGTGAACCTTGCAACTGGGTATAGGGACCGTTTTTGCTGGCGGCATAAACCAGTGGTGTTTTTACCACGCTGACTGTTTCCATTTGAGAGAGCCCGGATTCGGGGATTGCGGCGACTGCCAGAAACGCTCGATTTTCTTTAACGGCAGCGATCGCCCCAGCGGGGTCGCCTGTTTCCACGGAAAGTTGGATTCCTGGGTAGTGGTCTGTAAGGCGTTTTATAAAATCGGGCAAAATGGTATAGCAGGCGGTGACGGAAGCATAAACCGGGAGTACGCCTTCAAGTTCGGACCCCTGGCCGGAAAGTTTTTCGGTCAAATCGGCTTTTTTTGCCAAAGATTCCTGGGCAAATTTTTCAAAAATTTTTCCTTGGGGAGTTAAATACATCTGGCGGTTGTTGCGGTCAACCAGACTTACGCCAACTTCATCTTCCAGTCGCGAAATCACACGGCTGAGGGCTGAAGGGCTCATATTTAGTTTTGAGGCGGTTTTTCCAAAGTGAAGTGTTTTAGCCAGGGTGACAAAGGCTTCCAGTTCGTAAAAATTCATCTGTTTAGGTCTATTTTTTTATGTATAAAAATCCGATAATTGAGTTACAATAATAGTATAAAATATAAGAGCTTCTTAGGCAAACTCAAGTCTAATCACGGGCGTCTAATATGGGGGAATCATGAAAAAATCAGTTACATTAGTTTTGGCTGCAGCTTTAAGTCTTTCGCTTTTTGGTGCAGACATTTTTACTTACGCACCTTTATCAAAAAATGTAAAAAGTTATACAAAAACCGAATATTCAATTGCATCAAAATTCGGCAATTATTTTAGAACTCCAAGCGTTAAATTTCTTCACACTTTCGATGCAGATAACAACGAAATCGAATCTGACGAAATGACTCCACGCGATGCAGTTGTAAATAAACTTGTTTCTACTTACGACAAGGGGCTTCTTACAGCCCAGTCATTTACAAATTCTGATGGCGAACTTATCTGGAAATCTACAATCAGCTATAAAGATGGTGTAAAAGTTGACTGTTCTGAATATGATGCAAAAGATAATTTGAAAGACAGAACAATTTACACTTATGAAAATGGGCTTTTGGTTGATGAAACATCTTACGACGGGGAAGGTGCTTTGGTCTGGAAGACAATTTACAAGTACAATGCAAATGGAAAAATTGAAAGTATTTGTGAATACCTGCCACGCGGTTCTTTGAGCGACCAGAGAACTTACGCTTATGGCGAAAATGGCATTCTTGACTCAATCACTTACTACAATTCTTTTGCTGATATGCAGACCCAGGAAGTTTTCCGCTACGGAACAAACAATCAGCTGAACGAAATCACAACTTATGATAGTTCAAAGAAGATTATCAAACGAGTTTTGCTCAAATATGACACAGCCGGAAATGTAAACAGAGTTTCTGAGTATGATATTGCTGAAAAATTCGGCACAACTGTAAATGAACTGGTTGCAATGTCAGAATATGTTTATGATTACGGCACTTCGTCAACAAGTTCAGTTGTTGCGGAGTAAAATCATAAATATCTAAATTAAAGGTGAAATAATCCTGAGAACCCTTCCTATAAGCCGTTTGTAGGAAGGGATTTTTTTATATTCGGTAGCATCCATTTTTTTGCAATCTTTGAGGCTTTCTACAAAATCCTTTTTAATATCAAAAATCACAGGCATATCATACATAAGAGCCCCACACTCAAAGTGATAGAATAAACTTCGGTAATCCAAATTAACAGAACCAACGGTCGCCACTTTATCATCAGAAATAAAAGTTTTTTCGTGGATAAAACCTTTTTCGTAAGAATAAACGTTAATTCCATTATCAGATAAAGTTTTCAAAAAAGTTCTACCCACACAAAATGTTATAAAGTGGTCGGGCTGGGACGGAACAATGACAGAAACATTCACCCCACGGTTGGCAGCAAAAATCAGGGCTTCCTGCATCTGGTTATCAATGACCATATACGGAGAGGTAATGTAAACGTAGTTTTTTGCATTATTTATGATGTACAAATAAATGTCTTCGGCAATGTCGGCTTCGTTAAAAGCATCATCCCCATAAGGAATCATAAGCCCCGGGTAGGCTTTTTTAGGATAAGGATAATTGATATAAGATTCGAATTTATCGTCAGATTTTATACCAACATTCCAGGTTTGCAAAAACATCACCATAAAATTTTGGATTGCAGGCCCTTCAAAACGGATTGCGTTATCTTTCCAATAAGCAAAACGATTTTTACCCACATTCATATATTCGTTGGAAATATTTACCCCGCCGGTGTAGGCAACCTGGCCGTCAATAATCACAATTTTGCGGTGGTCGCGGTTATTTTGCTGGGTAGAAAAAAGTGGTACCAGGGGTAAAAATGGATGGGCTTTTATCCCCTTTTTATTCAGATATTTTTGATAATGACCGTCAGAAGCCATTGGTGAGCCAAGCCCATCGTAGAGGACGCGGATATCCAGACCGGCATTTGCTTTTTCTTCGAGAATTTCCAGGAGTTGGGCCCAGGTTTCGTCGACTTCCAAGATAAAAAATTCAATAAAAATAAATTTTTCGGCCCGCTGGCAGGCAGCAAGCAAGTCGGGGTAAAAATCTTCGCCAGACGAAAAATAGCGGACACTTGTGTTTTTATGAGGATAATAATTTCCCCGGTTTAAAAGATAAGTTCCCAGCCCTTTAATTTCCGGAAATTCATCCAGGATTTTCTCGGCGTGCTCTTTTGCAGGCAGGCAGGATTCGGTTTTGGCTTTTACGAGTTTTAGTTCCTTCTTAATCTGATGGCCGCCCCAGTTTGTGTGATAAAGAATGTAAGCCGAAACGCCAAAAAGTGGAAAAATGATGGTTGGCAAAAGCCAGGTGATTTTAAATTCGTTTTTGCCCTTGCTGTTTGAAAGATAAATGATAAAGCCGGTGGAAAGGGCGATAGAAGCTCCAAAGTAAATTTCGAGTTTAGACTGAAATCGCACAACAAAAAAAGTAAAAACGGCAATTTGCAGGGCTATTAAAAGAAAGTTGAAGATAATCCGGCTGTAAATTGTTTTGCGGAAAATCGCCATGCCATGCTTGTCTTTTATAATCCGATAACTTAGATCGTGAGATTTTGCTAATTTTTCTTCTTTTGCCTTTGTCAGAGAAAACTTCATATCACCATCTCTTTTTTACACGTCATGCTGAACTCGTTTCAGCATCTCAAGAGCTCCCGGATCAAGTCCGGGATGACGATTCTGCATAGTTACTTTTATCAAAAAAAAAGTGATTAAACAATCAAAATATAGTGATGAAAAAAATTAAAGTAAAGATGATTTTTGGGGGACTTTGCCCAAATATTGTTATAATTGGAAGATTAAATTATATTGAAATCATATTTTCTGCCGATAATCTAAAAGGAGAATTATATGAAAACAATTGGTATCAAACTTGCGGATGGTTCATTCTATCCAGTACTTCAAGAAGGAATTGCTTCCGAAAAAAAATTAGATTTAACTACTGCCCACAACAATCAGACAAAAGTTATGGTTGACTTGTACAGTTCTGCAAGCTGCTCAATGGATGATGCCGACTATGTTGATTCTCTGCAGATTGAAAACCTGGTTGCTCATCCAAATGGAGAGCCGGACATTTCTTTTACAGTTTCCCTCAACGAAGAAAATGAACTTTCTGCAAAAATTGTTGATACGGAAACAGGAAATCAGAGCAAAACTACAATCACTTTGGTTTCAAGGACACAGGAAGAAAGATTGATTACCGACGAATATAATATTTCAGATTCTGAAAATAAGATTGATGATAAAGCTGATGATAAAAAAGCCAAAAAAGTTGCCGCTGGTGCTGTGGCTGGAATAGGCTTGCTGGCTGCCGCTTCTGCTTTGCGTGAAAAGGAAGAACAGAAGGAAGAAAATCAGAAAGAATTTTCTGATGATGATTTTACCCTGGGAGATCCAGACGCTGATTCCACTACCGAAGTTAAATTTACGCCAGCCGCAGATGATGAAATTGCGGATTTTGGAAGTGAGGGCGATTTGGACACCGAGGACAGCGATTTGGGCATCACCGGCAGTTTGGACACCGAAGGCGAACCCGTAGTTGAGCCAGTTGGTGATTTAGACACCGAGGGTGGCAACTTAGACACCAACGGTGGCGATTTAGACACCCAAGCCACCGACCTTGAACCAAGTTCAGAAGAGCCATTACCAGATTTTGAAGATTTTTCTTTTGACGAGCCGACAG
>CAZGDL010000046.1:0-6895 GCA_964525075.1 uncultured Treponema sp. | reverse complement strand
GACATTCCAGACTTCTCTTTGGACGACACCTCATCACCAGACGTCGAACCAGACACAACTCCGGAAAACGACGCTACAATCGTTGACGAAAATCCATCACCAGACGAACCAGGCGACTCTCTTACCACCGACGACGCTACAATCGCCGAAAACACCCCAACATCAGATGACACTTCCACACCAGACGATCTTCCACCAACAGAAATCCCCCCATCGCCAGATGACACAATCTTCTCGGATGACGATGACCTTTTCTCGGAAGATCCTGATCTTGACGATATAGACACATCAGACCTCAATTTTGACTTCCCAGGCGACGATTCCGACGAAGTTTTGAAAAACTCAGCAACCTCGACTACAAGTGAAAGTTCTAGTGACGATTTTGATGACAGCAATCTTACCGATTTTGACCTTGATGAAAACAAGGCTGAAGATTTTTCCGATGATACAATCCAGGATGAAAACCAGTTCCCAGACGACTTCTTTGATATGGACGACGATCTTTCGACAAACGACAATCAAACGACCGAATCTCCATCAGAAAAATCAGAAAACACAAACGACAATATTCCTGCCGGCGGAGGCATTTCGTTTACCGGACTTTATGATAAAGATGATTTGAACCAAAGCCAGTCAACTTTTGAAGACGATGATGATAAAGACGTAAAGAAAAAGACAAAAGTTCCTGTAATTATCTGCGTTGTTTGTGCAGTTATCTGTATAATTGCCACACTTTTGGTTTTATTTATCATTCCTTCTAAATACAATCTGATTTCTAAAAAAGAAGCAAAACCAGAAACTGTAGTAGAAAAAGTTGAAACTGAACCTGAAGCAGAAGCAGTGCCGGTGGAAGAAGAACCTGCACCCCCAGTTGAGGAAGCTGAACCAGAGCCAGAACCTGAGCCTGAAGTTCCGCCAGCAAAAGAGGACGAAATTGTCATCATAGAAAAAGCTGAAGAAGTTGTTCCTGAACAGCCACCTGTAGCCGAAGAAAAGCCAAAATCTATCAACTACAAAATTAAGTGGGGTGACACCCTTTGGGATATTGCGGATACTTACTATAAAAATCCTTGGCGTTACAAGTACATTGCAAGATGGAACGGAATTAAAGATCCTGACTACATCATTTCTGGAACTTACATCATAATTCCATCAGAGTAGGTTCAAAATTGGACTCTACCCGCTTGGCCAGACGATTTTCACTCCCAATTTTCATTTTTTTACTAATCTCTGTAATCAGCTGTTCGGCAAAAACGCCCGGACAGCAAAAATTCGGCGTGGACGCGGACTATTTTTATGGCTTAAAACTTTTATCTCAAGGCAAAGAAAAAGAAGCCCGCAGCAAATTCAACCGCTGTGTAAAAAAAGGCTCTTATTACGTCGCCCAAAAAAGTGCACAAACTTTATGTACTTTTGGAAGCGTCCAGGAAAAAAATCAGGCAGCAGAAAATTTAATCAGCAAATTTAATGATAAAGATTCCCTTTTGATTGCGGCAAAACAATTTGAATCTTCTGGAGAACTGACAAAACTTTTGGATGCAACCCAAAATCTTGATTTTAAAACTGACAAAAATGATTTAATTAAGATTCGCCTTACGGCTTTAAAAGTTGTGGGGTCATCTTCATATAAAAAAGAAGTTTTTGAATGGTTTATGACCTGCCCTATTTCGCAAAGTCATTATCAGTTTTATCGGGATATTTTTGATCATCCTGATTTTGAGGCAAGTTATGCGGACGATGCGGTTCAAATTGATTATTCGCCGGAAGATTTTGCCATAAATTATCGGGTTGAACTTTACAAACGAAATTACACTTATACTTTTACCCAGGCAAAAAAGATTTTTGAATATTTTGAAGATGGAAGATTACAGCCCTGTGCTCAACTTGCATCCGATGTTGGAAAATCATATTTATACGGCAGCATGGATTTTGCCACCAACGCCGCCTATTTTAAAAGCCTTGCCAAAAAGTTTTCCGGGTCGGAAATTGAATTTTATCTTTGGTTTTACGCCGGTAGGCTTTACGAAAAAGCAGGCCCATATTACAGCCAGACAAAATCTGCTTTTGGCGCAGCAATAAAATGTGCTGGCCAGGCAAGCCAAAAAGACAACGCCCTCTGGTATTTGTTAAATACTTCTATTAATTACTCTGTTGATTCGATTATTCAGGATATTGGAAATTACGCAAAAATGTGGTCAGATCCGGCCTATTTTGATGATTTTTTTGAAGTGCTGATTTCGTCACTTCTGGCTTCCGGTCGCTGGAACAGCTTTAAAAGCATTTACCAGGAAATTGACGGCTACGCTAGCGACGAAATTGTCGCCCAGTTCGCCTACATTTACGCCAGACTCGTTCAGGAAGGCTTGGCTGACGGCAACGCGGAGGATGTTCACCGGGCTTTTACAAGGGCTTTGAATGCAGGGACATCGGTTTATTACAGGGTGATGGCGGCTTATAATTTGGGGCTAGAGGCTCCGGTGGAGATTGGCAGTCCGGACGGCAATTTCACACAAATGGACAATTTCACACCAGAGGGGGCTGGCAAACAGGCCACCCCAGCGGCAGGCTCAAGGTCCGCCCCGGTGGGGAAATCCACCGCCCTGGTGAACCAAACTTTCGCCCAGCAAGGCAAGTCCACCACTCAGCCAGGAAAATCCCCATCTCCACAGGCCGCCCAAATCCTCCTTGAAGGTTACGCCTACTTTGGCTTCCCACAACTTATTTATCCGACCTGGCAGGAAGTCTATCAGCAAGGACTCCCAACAGACACATATTTTTACCTGGCAGATTTCCTGCAAAAATTGGCAGAAGATGATGGCTCAAACGACTACTACACCCAATCACTACGAATTGCCAGCCGAGGCCAAAAAAACGCCGACCGCCCCCTTACAATGGAAGAACTAAAACTGGTTTATCCCAAAGATTATTCCCAGTATGTCGAAAAATATTCAGAAAAATACGGACTAAATCCTGCTGTCCTTTATGCTTTAATCAGAAGTGAAAGTTTTTTTGATGCTGATGTTTCAAGTACGGCAGGAGCAATCGGGCTAACCCAGCTGATGGAATTTACCGCCGGTGACATTGCCCGAAAATTAAAAATGACAGAATATTCGCTTACCGACCCCGAGGACAGCATTCAGATGGGAAGTTTCTACCTTGCAGAGCTGATAAGGCGGTGTGACGATAACCAGCTTTTGGGATTTTTCTCTTACAATGCAGGAATTACAAGGGTCAGGCGGTGGCTGCAATCATCACTCATAGAATTTGGAAAAAAATCAAATATGCCTTTGGACCTTTTTTTGGAAACAGTTCCCTACAGCGAAACCCGAGAATATGGCCGCAAGCTTGTTTCTGCCACAACAATGTACGAATTTTTGGAAAATCCACAAAATTTCGCCTCTATTGTCAAAGAATTGATGAAAAGTTAGAATTACGGCACATATTTTAGAATAGGTGTCAGAAATTATGGAAAATCCCTTAGCTAAAGTTTTGCCTGATTTTTTGCATTTTACAAGTATTCAGGCCACCCAGTTCGTACTTTTACTGGGTATTATTATTTTTGCGGGAACCATGGGCGGCTGGCTTTTCAAAAAACTCAGAATCCCCCAGGTTGTTGGTTATATCGTAACAGGTATTTTGATTGGAGCGTCAGGCTTCCACATTCTTGAACCAAATGTCATTGCAGCTTTAGACCCAGTTAGTACAATCGCTCTTTCTTTTATAGGATTTTTGATTGGTGGTGAATTAAAATACGGCACAATCAAAAAATACGGCAAGCAGTTTGTCGGAATCCTCCTTTTTGAAGCAATCACACCGGCCTTTGTTGTAGGCGGGATTATAGGAATTGTTGATTTTATTTTTACAAAAAACGCAATTCACGCTGTTTCGCTGGGACTTCTTTTGGGGGCTATTTGTTCAGCCACCGCACCAGCCGCAACAACCGACGTTTTGCAGGAATACAGAACCCGCGGTCCACTCACCACAACGGTATATGGAATTGTTGCCATGGACGACGCCATCGCCCTGATTTTGTACACAATCGCTTCGTCAATCGCAGCTCCACTTTTGGGCGGTCACACACTTTCGGTTGGAGCCCAGCTTTTGAACATTGCCCGCGATATTTTCGGCTCAATCGCAATTGGTTGTGCATTCGGCTTTGTCCTAAAACTGATTGCAAAACATGTAGAAAATAATGATGACAGACTTTTAAGCATATCACTTGGAATGCTTTTTATTTGTACCGGCGTTACCCAGCTTTTTGATTTTGATAATATCTTGGCAGCAATGAGTATAGGATTTTTTATCGTAAACTTTGCCCCAACAAAATCAAAACAAATTTTCAACCTTGTACAAAAATACACTCCACCAATTTATGTACTTTTCTTCGTACTCGTAGGTGCAAAACTCAACATTTGGATGATTACCCCATTCCTGGGCGTTCTCGCAGTTTTGTACGTAATCGGAAGAACTATCGGAAAATCAATTGGTTCGACTGTGGGAGCCTTACTCACAAAAGCCCCAAAATCCGTACAAAAATATCTACCTTACTGCTTGTTCAGCCAGGCCGGAGTTGCCATCGGACTTTCAATTTCTGCCGGCAACGATTTTGCAGACAGCGTAGGGCCAGAAATCCTCTTAATCATCACTGCGACTACCTTTATTGTTCAGCTGATTGGGCCAGTTTTCGTAAAAATTGGTGTTACAAAAGCCGGAGAAGTTGGTCTGAACGTTACAGTTGACGACATCAAAAAGAATACCCGCGTAACCGACGTCACAATCGGCAAAAATAAGATTTGTGATTATGATTCGCCGGCAATCGTAAACGACACAGAACGTCTTTTCAATATCCTAAATAAATTTAGTCACAATCCGAATTTGAATTACGTTGTAAAAAATGTAAAAGACAACACAATCGCCGGAGTGATTTCGCTGGAACATTTGAAAGAAATTATGCAGATTGGCGAATTTGCAGAAAGTATGATGGCAATGGATGTTATGGAAGCGCCTACCGTGACTTGTAAACCTTCCACCACCCTGCCGGAAGCCTACCAGATGTTTGAAGATTACGACACCGACTCTATCCCAATTGTCGACACAGACAACGAACCTCTGGGAATTCTGGAAAAGAACGTCGTAGATCATTATTTGCACGCCAGAATCATCAGTTTGAACAGAAAACTAGAAGAACTGGATATGTAATATCACTAAAAACGAAAACAGGAGTTACAAATGGCAGACCTTGCAATGGAAGATTTAGTAAAAGAAGCACTCGAAATGTTTAGACCCCAGTTACAAGCCGAAGGCGGTGACTTGGAATTTGTAAACATTGATGACCAGAACAGGGTTCACCTGAATTTGACGGGAGCTTGTATCGGCTGTCCTATGGCCTTTATGACCCTCAAAATGGGAATTGAACAGTATCTGAAAGACGCTTGTCCTCAAGTAACAGAAGTTATCCAGGATAACGCAACAAACTATGACGAAGGAATGGAGTTCTAATGAAAATCGAAAAAAATAAATGGGTTGCCATTCACTACACACTAAAAGACGAAAACGGTTCAGAAATTGATTCTTCTGTAGGCGGGGCTCCACTTGGCTACCTGCACGGAAACGGCTATTTGATTTTTGGCTTGGAAAATGCCCTCGAAGGCAAGGAAGCTGGTGATAAATTCCACGTTACAATCCAGCCAAAAGATGCCTACGGTGAATATGATCCGCAATTCGCAATGGAAATTTCCCGCGATAAATTTGAGTTTGATGGGGATATTGAAGTTGGAATGCAGTTCCAGGCCATGACGCCACAGGGGCCATCATTTGTTCACGTTACAAAAGTTGATGGGGACAAAATCACGATTGATGCAAATCACCAGCTTGCAGGCAAAGTTTTGAATTTTGATGTGGAAGTTGTAGAAGTTCGCGAACCAACCGAAGAGGAACTAAATCCTTCTTGCGGATGCGGCGGAGGCTGCGGAGGTTGTGGCGGAAATTGCGACGGCGGCTGCGGTGGCGATTGTGGTGGTTCTTGTGATGGTGGTTGCGGTGGCGATTGTAGTGGCGACGGCAACTGCGATTGCGGAAACAAAAACTAAATCACAGAAATAAATTACAGCCTAAAGGAAGATTTTATGGTCGGAATTGCACTTTGTTTTGTTCCATTGATTATTGCAGTCATAGTATTTGCAACAGCTTTTAAACTGAAGATTACCCACCAATTGATTGCAATTTTACTGGGCCTAATTGCAGTTCTGCCAATTTCATTTTTGCAATATTTTTTACCAGAAATTCCTTTTATTTCATCAGCACCACTTTTAAAAACAATCCTAAAATCTCTGCTACTTTATGGTTTGCTCGAAGAATTGATAAAAATGCTGGTGGCAATCCCCCTCCCCCACAAAAATTACACAGCCCTAAATTTTTTGCTTTTAAGTTTTGTGATGGGATTGTCTCTGGGCTGCTTTGAATCAACAGTTTATTATTTTGACCACCTGCAAAAAGCCAGCGAAAAAGGTGCAGAACTTTTATACGGCTTAGTCGCAGCAAGGATTTTCAGTTCAGACATCATCCATATGTGCTGTATGGGCTTGAGTGGAATGTTCATTTATTCAGCCCGCCAAAAAAACAAAAAAATCTCATTTTTTATTTTTGCAGTCCTTCTCCACGGCATTTATGATTTTTTTGCCGGCTTTTCGACAAATCTAAAATACTTTGCCGTCCTTGTAGTCCTACTTGCCATAGCAGAATGTCGCATAAAATACACAAGCCTGAAAAAAGATGGTGAATAAAACGAAAAATCGCGATTATCACTATTGACAATTCCACAATTTGCCTATATCATACTTCAACACGACGCGGGGTAGAGCAGTTGGCAGCTCGTCGGGCTCATAACCCGGAGGCC
>CAZGDL010000045.1:0-12846 GCA_964525075.1 uncultured Treponema sp. | reverse complement strand
TATTGGTTTGCCACCGGCACGCCAACTTTCCTCATCAAAAAGTTGGAATCCACTACCATGAACTATATGGATTTTACAAATGGTGTAGAAGCTACGGAACAGGAACTTATGGACTACCGCAATGATAATCCAAATCCTATTCCCTTGTTTTACCAGACTGGTTATCTCACAATTAAAGGTTATGATGAAGAGTTCGGAGTTTATCTTCTGAAATATCCTAACAACGAAGTAAAATATGCTTTTATCAACTCTCTTGCCCCTTCTGTTTTAAATATAGAACATACAAATGGTCTTGATGTTGTTTCTTTTGGCCGTGACATAAAAAAAGGTGCGATTGAAAGTGTAATGAATCGTTTTAAATCACTTTTTGCAATGCTTCCCTACACAAATGTAAAAAATGAAAAAGAAGATACTGTAATTGAACAAAATTTCCAGAACGTATTTTATCTTGTTTTTACACTTTTGGGGCAATGGTCACGAGTTGAAGAAACTTCATCTTTTGGCAGAGCTGACTGCGTTTTGGAAAATGGAAACAATGTCTTTATTTTTGAAATAAAACGCGATAAATCTGCTGATGAAGCTTTGGCTCAAATTGAAAGTGCAAAATATGCTCAAGCATACAAAGCAAGTGGTAAAAAAATTATAAAAATCGGGGCAAATTTTAGCACAAAAGAACGAAATCTTACAGAATGGAAGATTGTAGAAGAATAAGTCTGATTAAGGGCATCTCTGTAAAATCATCTCGGGAGGAAAAATGAAAATCGCAATTGTACATTACTGGCTGGTCACTATGAGGGGCGGTGAAAAAGTTCTTGAAGAATTATGCAAACTTTTTCCCCAGGCTGATATTTACACCAATGTTTATAATCCTGACCGCATTTCTGACACAATCAAATCTCACAAAATTTTTACTACAAAAGTAAACAATTTTCCTTTTGCCAAAAAACTTTATCAAAAATATATGCCATTTATGCCTAACGCCCTCATGGATTTGGATTTGACCGGCTATGATCTCGTTATTTCAAGCGAGTCTGGACCAGCAAAAGGCGTTTGCCCTGCCCCTGGGGCTTTTCATCTTTGCTATTGCCACACACCAATGCGGTATTTGTGGGATATGTACCACGAATATTTTCGTAAATCAAATGCCCTGGTAAAGTTTTTTATGAAAAAGATGATTCCAGGCCTCCGCCAGTGGGATGTTATGTCCAGCAATCTTGTTGATCACTTTGTGGCTAATTCATCTTTCGTGGCAGCCAGAATCCAGCGTTATTATAATCGTAAGGCGGATGTCGTTTTTCCTCCTTGTGATATTGACCGTTATATTTCAAATCCCCGGGCTCCCCAGGATTTTTACCTCTTTTTTGGTCAGTTAGTTGGCTACAAAAGGGCCGACCTTGCAATTGAAGCCTGCATTAAAGCTGGTAGAAAAATTGTCGTGATTGGGGAAGGAAAATCAAAAGAAGCAAAAAAATATCAGAAAACTGGGCTCGTAACTTTTACTGGCAGAATAAGTGACGAAAAAGTTGCCGATTATCTTTCAAAAGCAAAAGCTCTGCTTTTTCCTGGCATTGAAGATTTTGGAATTATCCCTGTGGAAGCAAACTCGGCCGGCTGCCCCGTTCTTGCCTACAAAAAAGGCGGTGCCTGCGACTCTATCAAAGAAGGCCAAACAGGACTTTTCTTTGAAGAACAGACAGTTGATTCCCTGGTAGATTGCATTAATCTTTTTGAAGAAAAAGAAAAACAAGGATGTTTTGCAGACAGACAGGTCTACACCGCCCACGTTCAGCAGTTTTCAAAAGAAGAATTCTGTAAAAAAATCCTTGCAATTGTGGACGAAAGAAAAAGACTGTAAAGGGTATAAAAAAAATAAAAACTCAGACTCGTCATTCCGAACTTGTTTCGGAATCTCAGATGCTGAAATAAATTCAGCATGACATAAAGTTACAATCAAAACAGATTGTACGTAAATGCAAGAACAAACTCCAATCCCTGCTGAAAATTATCACTTATATTATTGTTATTAAAAACAAAAATATAAGAAATTTGGCTTTCAAGCGAAATATGGTCCGTAAAATCATAAGATCCAAAAAGGGAAATTTTATGACTAAATTCCGAGGTTCCAGACATCCACATATTTCTACCTTTTGCAATTGCAGCATCCATTCCTGCCGAATCATCATTATCTTCGGCTAAAACATACTGGGTGTAAGGATAATATGAAGAAATTGTTGTGTCAGGATTTCCATCACCATCAGAATCAACTTCTGTATACTGATTAAAAATCGAAAAATTATTTTCCCCATGAATTTTAAACAAATAATTTAAGCCCAAATTCCACTTATCAGTTTTCATAAATTCAAATTGGGCAGATATTGCAAAAGTGTCAGGGCCAAAAGGACTTCCCAGCCAGGATTGGATATTATTAAAAGTAATCATATCCAGGCGGTCTCTGTAAAGTGACCAGCCGGGAGCCTGTTTTATATAAAGATAAGGGGTTGTGTAGACTCCTTCCAAAGTTGCAATCCAAAATCCGTCATATTTTGATGGCAATTTTAATTCAGAACCAAGCTGAATACCAAAACTATCAGGATATGATAGCCATTTTCCATGGGCTTCGTTTGGCAGTTGGATTTCGTTCATTGCATATAAACCGTAAATTTTCAAATAATGAACGGGAGTATATTCAAAAGTCACCCCTAAATAAGATGCACAATAGCCTTCGTTGTAATATTTTCCCTCCACCCCATCACTATCATAATACTGTCGCCAAAATGAATAAGAGTGATAAACCATAGTCGGGACAAGGAAGCGGAATTCAAAAGGATTATTGATTAAAGCACCTTCAATTCCAGCCAGGCGAAATTTATTCCACAAAATCAAATCCAACTGATGCCAGTACATGAATTTATTGTGCGAAATCTGGGTAATATTCATAGTATATTTTGCATTTTGATTAAAAATCCCCAGTTCTACATAACAATCATTTTCAAAAGTTTCATTATAAATGATTGACCCGGTGAGGGTTTTGCCAATAGTTTTTCCCTGTCGTCCAATATTTAAGTTTATTCCCCAGTCATCACCAAAATAACCAAGACTTCCGTAGGCAAAACGGGGCCACAAAAATTCTATCTGGTCAAAATTCAAAGGGATATTCGTAAAATTCTTATCATCTTTGGCAGAATCATAATTTTTCCCAAAAAAGAAATCGCCACCCATCGAAAAATAATCAGAAATTCCAAAATTCAAAGGTAGAGACAAAAAATTGTCCTTGTAATAATAATTAAAAGTCCAGTCAATTTCGTCATTCGTCTTATAGTAAACTTCCGGATTTGCAAGAATATTTAAATCCAGTTTGGCACCCTTTGTTTTCAGGATATTTGAATCGCTATATAAAAAATTTTCAACTTTATCGTAGATTTTTTTACCAGAATCAGACAATTTTTCCCGGTCAAAAATCTTAAAATAAACTTTGAGTTCGCCGGCACTTATGGGGGTATTATTTGTGATGGCCAATTTTCCACTTTCAAGAGCCAGGGTATCAAAATCATCATAAATCCAGTGACCGTTTTGAATAATCTGGCTGTCATTTATAATCTGACCAAAAAAGTAAAATGTATTAAAAATCAGCAAAATTGCAATAAAAAGTCTTTTTTTCATAAGCAAAATTATAGTGTTTACAAAGTTTCTGGACAATATTTTTTGAGATGTAATTTTTTTGAGATGTAAAGTTGATTAAAAAGCCATAGGCAAAAATCCTATGGACGAGCCACCCTATTTACACTAAAATAGAAAATATGCAAGTTAATGAACTTAACGACTACCTGAAAAAACACTTTCCACACACAAGTTCTTTTTCGAGCGGGCTTACCCTTTTTCTTGTTGACGCTTTTGTCATCATTTTGGGAATTGGAATTGGCTTTTTTATTGTAAATATTTTTGATTCTTCTGATATAAATTTCAAATCCTTTGTAAATTATATTCTTTACGTGCCTTTTATCCTTTTGATTTTTGGTTGCACAGGACTTTATCCGGGCATTATGAATTCGCCCACCGACGAAATCAAAAAATTCTTCTTCTGTATATTTTTTAGTTTTATAGCAATTATTTTGTCCCTAGTTTTTTCCAACGAAAATCATTTGGAACTTTCTGATTTTTTGATTAAGGATAGTTCCAGCCTTGCAATCATCATAGCTTTTATAATTGCCCTTCCCGTTGAAACAATTATTTTGCCATCTTTCAGGGAATTAGCAAAACACTACTTCTGCCGATTTAAGTGGTGGGGGGTTCCTGCAGTTTTTTATACATCCGGTGATACATCACATTTTATTATTGATAAATTAATTCGTAACAAATATTTAGGTTATCACCCTGCCATCATCATTGATTCAGAAGCAAAATCGCCATCTGAATACAATGGCATTCCAATTTTTCCACCTAGTGAAGAAATTCTTAAAATCATAAAAGCCCACAATGTAAAGCAGGCGGTTATCAGCGATTATCAAGGTGATATGTCTGAAATCATGTCTTATTACCGCTACACAATTACCGTTTCCAAAAATCAAACTAATTTTACTTCGACCCAGCAGTTAAAAGATATTGCAGGAATTATTGGTTTTTCTTCTATTCACAATCTTACTTTTAAAAGCAATCTTTTAGCAAAAAGACTTTTGGATATTTTTATCGTTTTGTTTTTCGCTCCAATCTGGCTGCCTGTTATGATTATTCTGGCATTTCTTACAAAAATTACTTCCAAAGGCCCCATTTTTTATGGCCACAAAAGGATTGGTAAAAATGGTAAGGTGATTAAGTGCTGGAAATTCAGGTCAATGTGCGTAAATTCCCAGGAAATTCTTGAAAAAATCTTGGCGACAGACCCAGTTCGCCGGGCTGAGTGGGAAAAAGACAGAAAATTTATTGATGACCCTCGTGTTACAAAGTTTGGAAAGATTTTACGAAAAACGAGCCTTGATGAACTTCCCCAGCTTTTTAATATTCTGGCAGGGCAAATGAGCCTTGTAGGGCCACGTCCGGTTACAGAACCAGAACTTGTAAAATACGGTAAATATAAAGATTATGTTTTGTCAGTTTCTCCAGGACTTTCTGGAATGTGGCAAGTTTCTGGCCGCTCTGACACAGGTTACGAGGAAAGAATCTCTTTTGACACCTACTACATTCAAAACTGGTCTATTTGGCTTGATATTTGGATTTTAATAAAAACGGTTTGGGTTGTTTTAAGAGGAAAAGGTGCATACTGATGAAAAAACTATCATCATTTTTTTCTTTATTTTTATTTTTAGCAGGATTGATTTTTGCGGAATCTTATAAAATTGATGGAACATCTTTCAATATAAAAGGGGCTGGTTTTAAATTTCTGGGAAAAACACGGGAATATGCAATTCTTACAGCCTACCCAGTAGACACAAAAACTGTTTTTCAGGACGAAAATCTCTTAAATGATTATCTTGCTGATTACAAAACAAAACTTGAATCTTCCAGGGCTTTTGAAAGCGTCGAAATTGGCTATGAAACAGTCTTGTCTCAGGACCAGGAAAATCCCTACACTTCGATTATCCTGAAATTTGACATTCAAGATTCCCACCACCTTTTGGCCCTGCCTTACGGAAAATATTCTTCAAATTCGGGGCTTTCCCTAAAATTAAAGGCAAAAGACACCAATTTTCTTGGTTCTTTAAACACCATGTCAACAGACTTGAATTTAAAATTTTCTGATGAAGGCATAGCCCCTGGTCTGACATTTTCCTACGACCACCCATTTAAGCTTTTTGCTTTTGATGCAGTATGGGTAAATGAACATTCTGTCAGTTACACAATCGGTGATACTTCCCCTGAATGGGATTTAAAAACCGGTTTGAAATTTACCCTCCCATTTGAAAAACTTTCTTTAGTTTTTGAATTTTACCAGTACGCTTTTCGTAATTTTGATTACGCATCTTACGGTGATGATACATATTTTAAAGAGGCATTTGCATTTTCACTGCCAATCAATCTTTACAAATTTAAAAATTACACTTATTTAGTTTATTCCCCAGGCATCAGTTATAATTTCAACTGGGATTTTGACGGAATTAATATTAATAACGAATATTTTACGACCCACGTTTTAACAGCATCACATTCCCTTTCCAACGAAAACATTGTTTGGGCGGATTTTTTCCGAAGCGGCTACAGTTTTACTCTGGCTAATTCATTTATTTACAACATTCAACGAAACGACATTTCTCCATATCTTGCATTTGAGGGCAAACTCTTTTTAAACTACCAGCTGCATGACCAGGATTATTGGGATCGATATGGAATTACCATGGATTTATACGCTTTCACCTATATTGATTTGCCTTCCAACTCTTACAATTATGGAAACGAAATTGGTGACAGACTTCGTGGTATTTTGGACAAAAATTTCTTTGGTAATGAATATCCTGAATACACGGCCTCTTCTGCAATAGTTTTAAACCTCGATTTACCCCACAAAGTTTTTACAACGAATTTCAAAAAAGATTTAATTAATTTTAATTTTCAATTTGCACCATTTTTTGATATGGCTTTAGTTTACAATCGCAAAACTAACAACCTTTTTTCTTTCAAAGAAGGATATTACTGCACAGGCCTAGAAATTTTAGTTTTCCCACTAAAATGGTCAAGTTACACAGTTCGTGCAAGTTTTGGACTTGATTTAGCCTCTGCTTTAAAAAGAAACAATCTTCTTGAAGCCCTTTCTTATGATAAAGAAATCTACATTGGAATTGGACTGCAATACTAACAAAACTAATTCAAAATTAGTCTAAAGTTTCCAGCATAAGGACAGCATCTTTTTGCCAGTATTTTTCCGGAGAAAACTGCACTAAAACTACCAGCAATTCTCTTGCAAAATTGTTGTAGCCCTCTTCTTTTGTGTATTTTGCCAGGATATTAAAAGACGACCAGGCTTTATTTTCATTTCCCCACTCCACAATATCATCATAAAAAGCCGCTTCCTGGAAAAATTTTGATAAATTTTCGTATGAATATTCAGAATTTCTGGAAATTAAAATCTCATTTACCTTTGAAAAACTTGTGATAGCAGAAAGGGCTGCAAAATTCAAGGCTTTTTCCTTATCGCCAGCCTTATAATAATATTCAGCCAACTGATTATAGGCATCGATTGACAAATAAGAATTTGCCCTGTATAAATTAAAAAACTTTTCCATTGAACCTTTTTTATTTGCCTTGATTGTTTCAATCATGGCTGTATTCAAGGCCTTATCCCTGTAAGACTTATCATCAATCAAAATATTTAACAGCCTGGTTTCCATTGTCGAAAAATCATTTTCCAACCTGGAAATTTCGGCCAACATATACAAAATGTCATATTTTTCGTCAGGAATATCCAAAACGTCTGCATTTTTCAAAGCCAGCTGATAATATTCTTCCGCAAACTGATACTCCCCCTCCAACTTATAAACATCCGCAATCAGTTTTTGTGCTTCTGGAAAAACAATCAGGCTGTTCATATAATCCAAAAGTTTTTGAATTGAATTATCAAAATATTCAATTCCTTTGATTTTTGTATAAGATTCAATAACGGCAATGCTGGCTCTTTCGTTTCTGTCTTTTAAAACACTAAGCACGGAATTAATATTATCGCCGGCAACCTGCACTCTTTTTGCCGACAAAGAACTTTTCAAAGTTTCAATCTGTTTTTCAATAAAAAGTTTTCTGTACAAAATTGCATCTTCAGCATATTTTAAGGCAGTTCCATAATCCATTTTGTCATAACAAACCAGAGCATTTCTGTAGGCATTTACACTTTGATTTTGATTTACATCAAGAGCAAAAATTGCAAAAGATGATGATAAAATTAACGACAAGAAAACTAAAATATACTTTTTCATAAAAATCCTATAACGAATTTAATTCCTCTTCAAAAGCATTATCGGCATCTTCTGGCTTAACCGTGCGAACAATTTTTCCTTTTTTGAAGATGATTACCTTATCTGTCGCTCCAGCTACACCCAAATCAGCATGTTTACCTTCGCCAGGTCCATTTACAACACAGCCCATAATCGCAACCGTGATATTTTTATCCATCGATAAAAGACGATTTTGCCATTTTTCGACAAAAGCATGAACATCAAAACCAATTCTTCCACACCTAGGGCAAGAAACCAGATTTACCCCCTGCTTTCGCTTTCCACATTCTTTGAGAATATTTAAGCCCGCTATAACTTCATTTTCCGGACTAGAAGAAAGACTAACCCTAATCGTATCCCCAATGTTTTCTGATAAAAGCGTATAAAAAGCTATCGAAGATTTTACAATTCCACCAATCAAAGGCCCGGCTTCCGTTACCCCCAAATGCAGAGGATTATTGAATTTTTGAGCATAAAAGCGGTTACAATCTATCGTTTCCTTCACATCTGACGATTTCATGCTCACAACATACTGGTCAAAATTCAAATCTTCAAAAACCTGAGCTTCCCTAACCGCTGTTTCGCACAGGCCCTGAGCCCTAGACATTTTTCCTTCAGCTATCAATTTTTGCAGGTCAGAAGGCAGGCTACCAGAATTAATTCCAATCCTAATTGCAAGCCCATTATCACGGCAGGCATTTACAACCTCTTCCGTAGATTTTACCGAGCCGATATTTCCGGGATTAATGCGGATAGCGGCGACATTACCTTTTATACATTCCAAGGCCAGATTATGGTCAAAGTGAATATCTGCAACCAGCGGCATAGTCGTATTTTCGGCAATCATACAAAGCCCTTTTGCACTTTCCATATCAGGAACTGCAAAACGGACAATATCGCAGCCCAGCATCTGCAATTCTGCTATTTCTTTTAAAATTCGGTCTAATTTTTGGGGATTTGATGGAATATCTATGATAGATTCTTTCCACATTGTTTGAAGGCTAACAGGAGAGTCGCCCCCGATTGATATTCGTTTTGTTTGTCCCTTTCCACCCAAGTAAACTTTCTTTGTCATAAGTAGATTATACCATTTGTTTAAAACAAAAAAAAGGCAGAAATTGCCTATATATGATGAGGATTTGGGCGTCCCGGCACAAAGTGCCGGGCAGGCTTTTATGGTATACGGTTTTGTATAAGGGAGCCTCTAAAAATTGCAATTTTTAGAGGCAACTCTGAAAACGCGACGTTTTAATTCGTGCTATATCAACGAATTAAAACTCGCAGGTATCTCTAAAAAAGCATTGAAAATGATTTTTTAGAGATGCCCATAACTATGCGATTAACGAGAATACCATTGAGAACAAGGCTACTGATTCGCAAAGACCTACTACCATGATGTACTGGGCAAAACCTTTGCCTGTTTCACCGAGGGCGTCCGATGCAGCTGCACCGGCTTTTCCCTGAGCAATAGCAGAGAACATCATTCCTAAACCTGATGCAAGACCAAGACCGAGTGCCATACCTGGATTTTCTGCTCCAAGTGGCTTCAATTTAATATTCATCAAAAGGAAGCCGTAAATTGTCTGTGTCAAAGGGGCACCTGCAAATACTGTCAAAATGAATGGAGCTGGTTTATTGTTTGCATAACAACGTTTCCAAGCACCAATTGCACCTTGACCTGCAATTCCAATACCAATTGATGAACCAATAGCAGCAATACCCATACAAATTGCAGCACCGAGCATTCCAAAAAATTCCATATTTTTCTCCTTTAGCCAAATCTTAATGGCTTTTCTTTATTCTTTTTTATTTATCAGCAAATCTACGATTTACTTTTTTTCACTAAAAGGCTGGTATTTTGTCCCCGACCAAGAAACTCCAAGGTGTTGTGAGAATTCCAGTGTATTCAAACGAACCCCATGAACGATAACCGACAGAAGATTTAATACCATGTTTAATCCATGACCAAATGTCAGCAACAAAATTGCAGCAAGGAACAAAATTGCATGCCCCAAAATTGGACCTGCCAATGTATTAACTGTATTTGAAATCGCCGCACCAGCCAAACCAACAGCCCACAAGCGGATGTAAGAAACAATATCCGAGAATACGTTTACAACCCCAAGCAAAACCGAAATGATATTTTTACAACTTTCAAGAATAGACTGTCCTATACTTCCATCATAATTTGCAAAAACAAAGCTCAGGGTAAAGCCCACAGCAATCATTGCAATTTCGATTTTACCAACAGGAACAGAACCGATATTTCCAGTCATAGGGAAAACATCAGAATTTACTACCATTGAAAGAACAACCCACATCATACCTATCAGCTGCATCAGAGAACCAATATCTCCCAAAGCTTTTACACAACGCTTTTCAGAAATATTTCTGGCAGTCGCCTTGATATGAGCAATAGAAAGTTGAATTAAGGCCAGAGCAAAACAGAAAATCTGCAAGTTCTGATCTTTTGTTAATCCGACACCTTCTTCTGTTACCCAGAAAGGAACCCACAAAGCATCTTCATAAGCCCCCGAAATCAGAGGAATAGAAAGTTTTGTAAGCCAAACAGGCAATTTGTCAGCAGCAATTCCAAACCAGGTACAAGTGACAGTTCCCCAAACCACGGTTGCAAAGCCCAGCAAAAGTACCAGTCCCAACAATGGTGATGGTGATTTTTTGGCTTTTTTATTTTTTATCATCAAAATTAAAGCCACCACAGTTACGATTACCCCATAACCGCCATCACCAAAAATCATTCCAAAGAAAATTGTAAAGAATAGCAAGAACCAGCCTGAAATATCAAACTCGTTATAGCCCGGCACAGTTCCCAAGAAATCTGTAAGCGGATAAACCAGGCTCACAAATTTGTTATTTTTAAGTTTTGTTGGAACTTCTGCATCATCACGGTCGGCATCTTCATAAGCCAAAGCCCAATGATTTTCTTTACAGGTATTTTTGAAAGTTTCAATATCAGCTTTTGGAACAAATCCGCTAATCCAGGCCAAATCCGTTTCTGAACCGGCAGTTTCATGTTCCATTCCGGCATTTACGTTTTCAAATTCAATATCAGATTCAAGTTTTTTCTTAAAATCAGCAATTGAATTAACGTATTTTGCATTTTCCTTAAAGAAAGCTTCAATTTCACCAATTTCAGCAGTATTTTTTTTGTTTTCTTCCTGCAAATCCTTGGTTGACAAGCGAGGAAGAGGAACTTCAAAAGCTTCCGGTAACAAATTTTCAGGACGGCCGTCACCACCATTGATAATCAAAAACCTAACAGTCTTCTTGTCACTATTTACAAGCAGAGTTTGGATTTGAGAATCGATAGCATTATATTTATCAGCCGGAATTTCATACATCTTAAACTGAAGCCCCTTGTCTTTGAGATACTGCATATCTTCAAGATTTACAGCACCCCATTGAGCAAAACGATCCAGTTCATTTGTATTTGCCGAAATTTCATCAAGAAGCTGCTTTTTGCGTTCAGATTTAGAAACAATATCACTACAAAGTTTAATGACTCCTTCATCAGACAGTGGGTGATTTTCGTTTTTCTTCTGTTTAGGCTCTTTTATTTCACCTAAAATCGTTTCTGCAACATTGGCATTGTTGGTATATTCTTTAAAAGCGGAAAGTTTTGCACTAGCACCTTCAACTTTTTCAAGATGGACAAGACCAATTTTTCGCAAATTTTTAAGAGCTTCTTCTTTTTCGCGGTTCAGAAGAACAAGCGAGACTTTCATCATTTCTTCAATCATTTACCAGCCTCCTCGTCTTCAACTTTTGCCTGCAATTTTTTCTTAGAAATTTTACTTCGAACTACCGCAGCAGTCTGTTCATCACCAAGATAAACAGATATTTTCTTAATATTAGCCTTAGTTTCAGGAATTTTGACTTTTTCAAACAGGTTTACTCTCTGTGTTGTTGTCCTCAATTCCTTAGAAAGCAGGCGGACTTGTTCATCAAGCACTTCTGCTTCCAAATCTAAAGATAAAGCTTTTTCCATACGGTCAGCTGCCATATCAATCCAGAGTGGAGTTTCATACAAATCATAATCCCCACGCCCGAAATCGGCACCTTCATAAACAGGAATTGTCACACCTGCAATATTTCCAATGCCTTTTTTGATATTTTTTACAGTAACCATATCTGGCTTAAAGGCTTCTCTTTCTCCAAATACGGCAATCCATTCGTCAAATTCTTTTTCAAGTTGAACCCTGGCTTGTCGCACTTCTTTTGCCTTGGCGTCAATTGTGCGGATTTCTGTTTGAAGCTGTTGTTTTTTAAGCAAAAGAGTCGGCAGATAACGATTGTACATTTTCAAAGCGTCTTTCTGGACTTTCTGCTCATTTTTTGTCAGCTTAATTTTTGCCATTCACACAACTCCTAGTTCTTTGGCCAATACTGTTCAATAAGAGAAGTTTTTAGGCCTGTTTCTTCTGGATCAAAACATTCAGAAAGAATTTTCCAGCCTAAATCCAAAGCATCTTCCAAAGAAATATTTTTAGACAAATCCATCATATTATCTTCGAATTTTGCCCCATAATTCAAAAGTTTTTCGTCCCATTTACTCATATTGAAACCCATTGATTTTTTTTCAAGGGTATCTTTATAAGATGAATAAAGACGAATCATACCATCCATCAAAGCTCGGTGATCTGGTCGAGTTGAACCATTTACGTTCTGTTTAAGTCGTGACAGAGAACCAAATGGCTCAATACGTCCACCTTTAAGATAATACTGACCTTCTGTAATGTAACCTGTGTTATCTGGAACTGGGTGAGTTACGTCATCACCAGGCATTGTAGTTACTGCAAGAATTGTTACAGAACCTGCCCCTTCAAAGTCAACGGCTTTTTCGTAACGGCTAGCCAACTGAGAATACAAATCTCCAGGATAACCACGGTTAGAAGGAACCTGTTCCTGAGTA
>CAZGDL010000044.1:5183-13097 GCA_964525075.1 uncultured Treponema sp. | reverse complement strand
AATCCAGTGTAGCTCAGAAAAGACTTCTGGTTATCCGGAAGTCTTTTTTTTTGCTTAAATGCTTTTTTTTTATTTCCCTTTCAGCAACTTTTTTTCACACAAATTTCAAAAAAATATTTTACTCCGACATTATATGTCGTTCTTGCCTTTTATAATTGAAATCAAGAAAACGAAAAAAAGGAGGTGCTAAGATGAGTAAAGCACAAATTTTAATTAAAAACGGAAACTCTTGGTTTGAATTTTCAAAGAGCAAAACAGGTCAGCTTGATTATGAAGGACTTTGGTCCTACAACGATCTTCCGCAGGTAGAAGGATACCAGGAAATTGCCTCAAGCACATATTTTTCGCCAAGCTGGTACATTTATCTTCAGGATGCTGTAAACAACAATTCCAAAGTTTACGTCTCACCGGAAACCGATATTTCTGATAAAGATCTTTTTGCATTTCTTACACACGTTGGCCCGCTTTTGGCAGCAGTTGAAGCAAAAGATTCTTTGCTTGCCGGGGAACTTTACCTCCGCCGCAGAGATACTTTTGAAGCATTTGCTCCACTTACCCAGTACATCATGGAGCCTTTAAGCGTCGAGATTCTTTTTTCTCTTGCTTATGGCCGTATGAAAAATATTGGTGCTGAAGAAATTCCTTTAATCTTCAAGGTTGCAAAAAAGAAACTGGGATATGACTCTGCAAAAGAAAGTCTTGATCAGGCATTTATGCGTTACTTCAAGGAAAACTCCGTTACTCTAACGCTGGAAACTGTTGGAACAAGTCACCACAGCTGGGAATCTTATTCAGAAGTTTTGGACAATCTAGCTGATAATCTTAATCCAGAGGATTTACTTAGTGCTGCAGAAAAAATCAGAAAGGCAAAGCACAATTTCTTTACGAATCTTGAAGTAGCAGTTCAGGCGGAACCTTATAATCCGGTTGACAAAAATGCAATTTCAGTGCTTATTGAAAATATCGATTCAAAAATCACTGGAAATCCAGGATTAGAAAAAGCTGGCTTTGTAAGGGCCCTGGCAGCAAAAGTTATCCGCGAAGCAAAACCTGAAAAACTTGCCTATAACGGCAAACTTGTAAGACTTAGTGGGCGTGATATTGTCGTTCAGGTGACAATTTAAAGGGAGCTCCTAAAAATTAAAAATACATAAGGGCAGGTTTCCATGATAAAATTGTTGTGGAAACCTGCTGTCGTTAGGGAGATGCCCTTAAAGCAGTATTTTTAGAGGAAGACGAATAATCATGTCGGCAAATAAAGATGATGTAAGGCGAACAATACGTATCATTCAACTAGATGAAATGCTCCGTGGCGGAAGTTATGTAAGCATGGAAGATTTGATTTTTAAGTTCGGGGTAAATCAGCGGACTATAGAACGAGATTTTCAGCAGCTCCGTAACGAAATGGATGCACCGCTGGAATATGATAAGGCTCTGAAAAAATATCATTACACTGACCCTACTTACTCCATTCCAAATATTGTTCTGACCGAAGGGGATTTGTTCACTGTTTCTACGGTTCTTCCCCTTATGGAACAATACGAAAACACGCCCCTGGAAAATTCTTTCCGCCACATCATGGGCAAAATCACAGATATGCTGCCTGACACTATCACAGTCGACAGTTCATTTTTAAACAAAGACATCACCTTTTTAAAAGATGCAAGTCCTGTAATTGAAGAAAATGTTTTCAATTCTATTTTCAAGTCAATTAAAAGCCACAAAAAAATCACTTTTGAATATAAAAGCGTAAGTAGTCAAATTTATAAACAAAAAGAATTTGATGCTTATCACGTTCTGTGCCAAAAAGGAAACTGGTATGTGATTGGTTTTGACCACGGAGTCGGTGACATTCGTGTTTATGCCATGTCCAGAATCAAAAATATTGCCCTTACATCTCAAATTTTTAAAATTCCTGGTGATTTTAAACTGGAAGATCATGTTGATTTGGATTTTGGAGTTTGGAATAACACAGAAGCCCCGGAAGAATATGAACTTTTGTTTACTCCGTCTCTGGCAAATTACATTACAGAAAGGCAATGGCATAAAACTCAGAAAATTGAAGTCCAGGAAGATGGTTCAGTGCTTTTGAATTTTAAATCAAACCAAAAAGAAATGATTTTTGCCTGGGTAATGGCTTTTGGAAGTTCTGTGACAGTTATCAAGCCGGAAAGTCTTATTCAGAAAATTGTAAAAGAAAATCAGATTGTCCTGGGGAAATATAAAGGGAAAACCTAAAAAAAATCTTAACTACTCAGAATCGTCGATTTTAGCCCCCACCCTACATCTTGAGTCCACCTCCCCTTCTCTCATATAATCACCCTAGAGGCTTCCACAAAAATATGTCACTAAACTGTAACGAAATTAACTTAATTCTCCAGGAACTTGACCTGGCCGGGGCTTTTATTCAGGATATAATCCAACCTGGCTACGACACTCTTGCCCTCTACACTTACAAGGAAGGCAATGCGAAAACTCTTTTGATTTGTACGGCCCAAAATTCTGTGCGGCTGAACGAAACTCGTCGAAAAATCACCAAAAACGAAAAACCTTTGCGTTTTATGGAATTTCTCCGCTCAAGGATTAAAGGTTGCCGTATAAATTCCTGCCAGCAGATTGGTTTGGAACGCGTTATCAAAATGGAAATTTCCCATAGTGATAGTGAACGCTTTATTATGTATATCCGCCTTTGGAATAATGCGGCCAATGTTATTCTTTGTGATGAGCATGACCTGGTTTTGGACACTATGTTTCGCAGGCCGGAGCGTTACGAGGTAAAAGGTGAAGTTTTTATTCCGCCGGCTGTTGATGAAGAAAAATTTGAAGGGGCTCAGACTCGTTTTCCTATCAGAGATTGGCAAAAGTTGATTGAGGATGACTCTTCGGCTACGCTTCAATCAAATTGTTCTTTTAATGAATTTGTTGATTACTGGTATTCGGAACACGCCTCTACTTTGTCCCGGGAAGCTTTGCTGGAAAAAGCTGAAAAATGGTACAACGTAAATCGGAGCAAAAAAGAAGTGGCTCTGAAAAATCTGGAAGATAAGGTTCAATCTTTTAAAAATGCTGATCAGCTCAAGCATCAGGGGGATTTAATTCTGGCCTTTGGTTATCAGATGGAAAAAGGGGCAAAATATCTGGAATGTCAGGATTATGAAAGTGGCAAAACTGTAAAAATCCTTGTGGACTCTAAAAAATCGCCGCAAGAAAACGCTGGTGATTATTATAAACTTTATAAAAAGGCTGTTTCGGGGGCGGAAGAACTTAGTCACGACATCGAAATTGCCAAAAAAGGCTTAGAAAAACTGGATAAACTTTATGATGAAATTAAAAAAGAGGGAAATCCTGTAAAAATTGAACAGCTTCTCAGACGAGATTCCACTCCTAAGCAGCAACAGAAAAAATCCCACCCCGGCCTGGATTACACTGTAAACGGCTGGTACATTTTGGTGGGCCGGGACGCCAACGAAAATGACCAACTTTTACGCCACCACGTTCGCGGCGAAGATTTGTGGCTCCATGTTCGGGATTTTCCTGGCGGTTACGTTTTTATAAAAGCCCAGAAAGGCAAAACTGTCCCCCTGGATATTCTTTTGGATGCGGCAAACCTGGCAGTTTATTATTCAAAAGCCCGAAATGCCGGCAAAACTGATTTGTATTACACCCATGTAAAATATTTGAGAAGGGCAAAAAATGGGCCAAAAGGGCTTGTTTTGCCTACCCAGGAAAAAAATCTCTGCATTGTCCCAGACAAAAAACGCCTGGCAAGGTTGGACGCCCTGCACGCGGAAGCTTTGTTATAACAAGCCCAGCTGTAGCCTGCCATGTCGTAGCCCCCTGGCAAAATCCCCTCTACAACAAAAAAATATTGGAAAAATAAAAAAAAATCAGTATTTTAAAAGTAAGGGATTTTCCCGTGTCTCATGACGGAAAACCAGAGATTCCGGGTCAAGCCCGGAATGACGATGCGACTTGGGTGCCACACCGGGTCAAGCCCGGACGGTGAAATTATCCCCCTAAAAATTGCAAAATATGAAAAAAAATAAAATTAAAAAAGCTGATAAAAGAAAAATTAAATACTCAAAAATGCCGATGGAAGATTTTTCTGCTGTCTGGCCTTTTGTTTATTTGCCCCTCCTCTATCCAACTTCTGTACAAGTCTGGTCTCTGATTTGGACAGTTCTCAAAGATTTTTTCTTTTTGCAAATAAAACAAAAACTTCATCTTAGCCATCGGCCTGTAATTTATGTTGATACAGAAATTGATGAAAAAATCCCTTTTACCCCAAAATATGTAAAAGACTACATGAGTTTTGTGGGATATTTTGTAAAACCCCTGGATATGCTCAAAAAACGCTTGGGTTACAGAAAAGCGGCTCATTATATCAGCGTTTATGTAAAATTTTTAAATCATATTTATAAAAATGCGGCAAAAATTTACCGTTTCTGCCTTACTACGACCACCCGACCAAAATATCTTAAAAATCAGAAATTCAGGACAATTCACTTTTTTGACCCCCACCTGCTTTGCGTTCCAAGCATTCACGTTTGCATTGCGACCGGAGTTTATGCCTGGTTCAAGCAATTTTTCAAAATCGGGATATTTCCAGAAGATGAAGTTGAATTCAGATTAAAAGAATTGAGAGAACATTCCATCAAAATTGTGGAAAGCGTGCTTTTTATCAAACAACACAGCGTAAATTGCGTTCCCTTGGCCATGTATATGATGACTTCCACCATGAACAAGTCATTTTTTTCGACCCAGGATGCGGTAGATTTTATTGATGAACTTTTTGTGAACTGTCCCGAAATCAAAGATGAAGATAAAAAAGAAATTACCAGACATTTTCACTACATGTACGAAAGAGCCCTGCTGGAAAATTGTTATTCTGATGATTGGCAATCTTGCATAAAACACTGGCTCATAGATTACGCAAAGGAAACAGGCCAAAATTTAAACTAATGACGCTTTCTCATTATTATTGTATAATGGTAGAGTGAATACTTTGGACTTTTCTAACATAAAAGCGGTTGCTTTTGATATTGATGGAACTCTTTACAGAACCTGGAAATTCAATATCCGTATGCCTATCTACTTCATTACTCATAGTATATTTTTTCTAAAATATGGCTTAGTCCGAAATATTATGCACAAATCAGAACCTACAGACAAATTTATGCAGGTTCAGGCAAGTCACATGGCCAAAAAACTAAAATGTTCGCCAGAAGAAGCAGAAAAACGCCTGGACCAAGTTGTTTACAAGGGATTGGAAAGAAAATTCAAAACTATAAAACCTTGTAAAGGGGCTGTAGAATTTATCCAAAAACTCAAAAAAAATGGCTATAAAATAGCTCTTTTATCAGATTTTCCGCCAGAACAAAAAGGTGACATTTGGGGAATTCGTGACCTTTGTGATGTTTTGTTGGGCTCTGAGGATGCCGGGGCTTTAAAACCCTCGCCAACTCCATTTTTAAAACTGGCAGAAAAACTTTCTCTTCCACCGGAGCAAATCCTCTACGTGGGAAATAATCACAAATACGACATTGCCGGTGCAAAAAATGTTGGAATGAAGGCGGCCTGGCTCATATTGCCACATTCCGGCTGGCTGGGCAAAAAATCCAGGCTGGCAGATGTGACTTTCTGGCACTACGAGCAGCTGGACAAGATCTTTTTTGAAAATGTAAAAACTAAATCCGAAGAAAAATCGGAATAACGATAATAATAATAATTAAAAACTGGGTGGGGATTTAAAATATGATAATCGCAATTGCAATTCTCGTTTCTATTGTTATTTCACTGGGAATTTCAATCTATTTCCATGGACTTCAAAAAGACAACAATTCTATGGAAAAAGTAAAAAAATATGCAGATAAGCGTCAGGAAGATTTACTAAATCTTTTTAAAGAAATTCAGGGGAAATTCAATCTTTTAATTTCGGATTTTAACGCCCAGCAAACCCAGGCAAGTGCCGCCATCAAATTATTAAAACAGCAAAATGAAGATTTTGGCGAAAAAATGAAAAATTTCAGCCAGGATATTGCAAATGTTCAAAAAATCAAGGCTCAGATTGATTCTTATGCAAAAGTTTTAGATGATTTGAACCAGATGACCGACCAGGTGGAAGAAAATCTCCAGAGAATCCACAAGGAAAGCGGGATTGTTGATAACATCACAAAAAAATTGGATAAACAGCAGTCCATTGTTGACCAGATTGAAAGAAAAATCCCGGAAGTTACCAAGGAATTTTCAAATCACAATGCAGAACAGCTCAAGGCAATCGGCACAAAACTTCTGGAACAGTACGAATCTTACGCAAACAATCTTTCGGAAGATATAAAATCCTCACAAAACGCAGCCGAAACCGCCCTCACTACTATCAAACAGAATATTCAGGCAGTTTATGACCAGGCAGCTCAGAGGGCTGAAAGTCTGGAAAATACGGCTTTTGAACACCTCAGCGAACAGGCTCAGGCCCGCTCTGAACAGTATCTGAACGAACTTAAAAATCAGACAGCAAGTTTACAGGAAGAACTCCAGCAGCAGTTTACCCTTGCTTCCAACAAAATTTCTGAACGCTTCCAGGAAATTTCTACTGATATGGATAATAAATCTGCCGAACTGGAAAACACCTTCAATCAAAAAACAAATGACACTACTCAGGCCTACAAAGAAGCTGAAACAAAACTCATCAGCGACACAAAAGCCCGCCTGGCAACCATCAACGACAAATTTAACGAAAAAATGGGAAATCTTTCTCAGGCTTTTGCCGAAAAAGTGGACATTTTGCAGCAAAAATACAATCAGCAGCTTGAAACAATCGGTGGCAAAAACGACGGCATTATCGCAAAAATCACTGCCCGCTTTGATGAAGACAATCAGAAACTTGAAGAAAAATATTCTACCCAGCTCAACAACGTCCTCAACAAAAATACAAACAACTACGAAAGCCTTTCGGAAAAATTCCAGTCTGATTTCCAGAAATTCAGCGAAACTTACAACAAGGCTTTTGAAACTGCGACTGCAACCAACAACAAAAAAATCAATGACTTTAATGAACGCTTTGTAGAAGAACACAAGGCCCTCCAGGAAAAATTTGACCAGACAATCAGCCTTTTCCAGGATGATAGCGACAAAAGGCTTTCGGAATTCACAGCAGAATATCAAAATAAACTTGAAATGCTTATTGATGATGCAAATGCAAGATTGACTTCTTTTGAAAGCGAAAATCAGGAAAAATTTGACCAGACAAAATCAGAAAATGACAAGCAGATTGCTGGGCTTAACGAACTTTATTCTGCGGAATATTCAAAAATCAAAACTGAATATGTTGATAAATTTGACGAACTCCAATCAGAATATGCGACAAAAGTTGATTCCATTCAAAATGTTTTTGGTAATCGCCTGAACGAACTAGGTGATTTGGAAGATTCTTACAACAAACGAATTGAAGATATGAAGATGGAAGTTGAAAATCAACTCCGCCTTGCAAATGAACGTTCGGCAAACCTCAAAACTGATATTTCGACAATGCAGGAAAATCTTGCCCAGACCCTCAAGCAGATTTCTGATGATGCAAATACTTCTGTTTCAGAAGCCCAGGCTTCGGTTAATGCTATTCAAAGTCAGTGCCAGCAGGCAGAAGAAAGGGCCGCAACCCTTAAACCGGAACTCGAAAATCAGATTAAAACGGTTAATGAACATCTTTCAAATCTTCAGGCCGAAACCGAAAGAAAACTCGAAGAATTCAAGTCTGATACAAATAATCAGCTTGAAACATTCCAGACATCAACAAATCAGAAAATTGATGATTTCTTGTCTGAAACTTCAAATCAGATTAAAACATTCCAGACCGCCGCAAGTCAAAAAATGGAAGATTTCCAGGAAACCACAAGCAATCAGCTTGAAACTTTCCAG